>SVMB01000003.1 GCA_015067675.1 Oscillospiraceae bacterium | reverse complement strand
GCGGCGTCAAGCGCGACGGCACCACGGCTGTCAACGAGCTGACCTACGCCGTTCTCGAGGCTGTGCGCGACGCGAACATCCCCGGCCCGAACCTCTCTGCCCGTCTGCACAACGGCATCGAGGAGCGCTTCATCGACGAATGCCTCAAGGTCATCGGCACCGGCCTTGGTTATCCCGCGCTGATGAACGACGAGATCAACATCCCCGCGCTTTATCGCCATGGTTATACCATCGAGGACAGCCGCGATTACTGCATGGTCGGCTGCATCGAGAACTTCATCACCGGCAAGCAGCCGCCCTGGTCCGACGGCCGCTACAACGTTCCCCAGTATCTGGAAGCCGTGCTGACCCGTGGTTACAGTATGCTCGACGGCACCGAAATCGGCATCGACACCGGCGCACTGGAAGAACTGGATACCATGGAAAAATTCGTCGCGGCCTTTGAAGCCCAGCTGCAGTATGCCGCTGACGACTATGCCCGCCGGTTCAATAACGACAATAACCGCTTCAACCGTGAGCTCTATTCCCAGCCTTTCCTGTCCTGCTTCTGTGAGGACTGCATCGGCCGCGGCCTTGACATCAACGACGGCGGCGCCATCTATCCCAGCGTCCACGGTGCAGGCTGCATGGGCATCGCCACGGTGGCGGACTCCCTGGCGGCGATCCAGCGTCTGGTATACGATGAGAAGGTGCTGACGCTTTCAGAGCTCAAAACCGTGCTGGAGGCAGACTTTGTCGGCTACGATGAGCTGCGTCAGAAGATGCTTGACTGTCCCAAGTACGGCAACGACGACGATTATGTGGACCGATGGGCGATCTGGTACGTCGAGATCTGCGATAAGGTGTTTGCAAACCACCGTACCCACGACGGCGGCGCGTTCTACACCGCCATCGCCTCCAATACCTCCAATATTCCTGCCGGTAAGGAAGTGGCGGCGACGCCTGATGGCCGCAAGGCCCGTGAACCCATGTCGGATGCGGCCTCTCCCATGCACGGCATGGACAAAAACGGCCCCACCGCCGTGGTCAACTCCTGCACAAAGCCCGATTTCACCCTCGTCTCCTGCGGCACCGTGCTCAATCAGAAGTATTCGCCGGAGATGTTCCGTAATCCTGACCTGCGGGCAAAGCTTTCGGCGGTGATCCGTACCTATTTTGCCATGGGCGGCCAGGAAATGCAGATCAACGCCGTTTCCCGCGACATTCTCAAGGATGCCATGGATCATCCCGAGAACTACGGCAATCTCGTCGTGCGCGTGTCCGGCTTCTCGGCGTTTTATACCCGCCTCAACCGTGCCGTGCAGGAGGATATCCTCAAGCGCACCGAGCATGAAAATTGATTGTACAGAAATGGGGCTTCACCATGTGTAAAACCTGTATGGGCAAGGCTGCGGTCTATACCGGCCACAAAAAGCCCTTTGAAATCCGGGAATACCCGGTGACCGAACCGGCTCCCGGTTATGCAAGACTCAAAATCATCGCCTCCGGTGTCTGCGGTACCGATGTACATATCCACGACGGCATCCTGGGCGGGGATAACGAGCAGATCATCGGTCATGAGTTCGTCGGCACCATCGACGCCATCTCCGATGCGGATGCGGCACGCTCGGGCCTCGCTGTGGGTGATGCAGTGATTGCCTGTATTGCCTCGCCCTGCGGAGGCTGCGCACTGTGTGCCTCGGGCGACTCCGCCAACTGCGTCAACATGGGTGTGACCAACGCAGGCGATCCTGCGGCAGCGCCCCATTTTCACGGCGGATACGCCGAGTATAACTTTAACCCCGTGGAGAATCTTGTGAAAATCCCCGAAGGCGTGGATCCTTACGCCGCGGCGGTCTTTGCCTGTGCAGGTCCCACGGCGCTGCATGCTCTGAAGCTGGCAAAACGAGCCAATATCGATGTGGCCAAGGCCAAAGTCGCTGTGGTGCAGGGCATGGGCCCGGTGGGTATGTTCACGCTTCTCAAACTAGCCTCTCTTGGTATTCCCTGTGTTGCCACGGTTTCCGGCAGACACGTGCCCTCACGCGAGGCGCTTGCCCGCGAATTCGGCGCCACTGATTGTTTTGCACTGGCCGAGACGCCTGCGGAGGAACTTGCCGGCATCTTTGCACAGAAAAACGGCGGCCTGGGTGCCGATCTCTGCGTGGAGTGCTCCGGCAATCCCGCAGCGTTTGCCCAAGGGTTATCCTTCCTGCGCAACCGGGGCGTCTATCTGGTGCCCGGACAGTATTCCAATTCCGGCGGTGTGCCGGTATCCCCCGAGGTGATCACCTTCAAGGCGCTGCAGATTCTGGGATCCTCCCAGTACGATCTGGACGATATCCGGGAATATCTGGACTTCCTGGCCTCCGATCCGAAATACTGTGAGCTGCTCAAGAAAACCGTGAGCGCCTATCCCGTATCCAAAACCAACGAAGCCTTTGCCGACATCCGCGCCGGTAAAAACATCAAGACTCTGCTGGTGGCTGACTGATATGACTGATACAAAGCCGAGGAATGTCCGTATCTCCGTTCATCGCCCGACGATGCTCTGCTGCGTCGGTGTGCTGGCGGCTGCTGCGGTGCTCCTCGGCTTTGAAGTGGAAGCACAGGCCTGGATGGCGTCCCTGGTTGTGGGGATGCTTCTGGGGCTGTGCCTTTTTCTGCCGAAAGCCGACCTGCGGAGGATGATTACGCTGGTGCTGGCAGGGCTTTTTGCGGGCAGCATCGCCGTGGATGTGGGGGAACAGTATGTCTACCGCCGCCTGATGCCCTATGCCGATCACAGCTACCGGTATGAGGTGTCGGGACTGATGCTCGAGGATGCGGAGCTCTTTGAGGCAGATACCCGCATACTCCTGCGGGTGGAACGCATCGACGGACAGGCCGTGCGGAGCTTTAAGACCTACGCCTATCTGGAGGGACTGCAGGAAATCGAAGTAGGACAGCGGGTGACGCTTGCGCTGCGTTTTGAACGGCCATCCAGAGACAGTTCGGGGTTTGATGCGCTGCGTTATTACCGTGCAAAGGGCGTATATCTGATGGGAAAGGCTGCGCAGGATGTGAAGGTCTCCGACGAATCGGCTCCGCCGCTGTGGCTTCGTCCGGCGCTTTGGTCAAAGACGCTCAAAAATCGGCTGCATACGCTGACGAACGAGCGTCATGCGGCGGTTTTGCAGTCGCTGATGCTGGGTGATACGTCCGAAATCGATCCTGCATACGAAAAAGCCCTGCGACGCTGCGGATTGAGCCATATCATGGCGGTTTCGGGCATGAATGTAGTCTTTTTGTCCAATTTCTGCATCCTGCTGCTGCGCAGAAAGTGGGGAAGTATTGTCTCGGTACCGGTGATCCTTGTTTTCACGCTGATGACAGGCGCGGATGCATCGGTGGTTCGCGCAGCGCTCATGCAGCTCATCTTTCTGGGCGCATACGCCGTCAGGCGCGAAAACGACAGCCTCAACGCGCTGATGGCCGTGCTGGCCCTGATGCTGCTGGCCAATCCCTGGTACCTGTTCGATGCGGGGATGTGGCTGTCATTTGCATCGACGCTGGGACTGATTCTGGTGGGATTCCGGGTGAGAAACGCATTGGAGCGGCCGTTTGCAAAGCTTCCAAAGCTCCTGCGCCGGGTGACAGAGCTGTTCACCGGTGCCCTGGGCGCAACGCTTTCGACGATGGTATTTGTCCTGCCGCTGCAGCTTTATTACTTCAAGAGCTTTTCGTTGATAGCGCCGCTTGCCAATATGCTGCTATTGTGGGCGGTGGAGGGCGCGTTCTTCCTGGGCATGATCGGGCTGCTGCTGGGGATGATCTGGACACCGCTGGGGAAGCTGTGCATGGTACTTGCATGGCCGCTGGTGGAGTGTCAGTTGCAGCTTGTACCGCGGCTTGCACGGCTGCCGTTTTCGCTGATCCCGTCGGATGCCTACACGCTCATCGGCGTGGGCGTGGCTTACGCTTTTCTGATTCTGTTTATACTGTTCAAACCCCGGAAGCGGGTTTATGTGAGTGCCGTTGCCGTGAGTTTGTGCCTGTGCACGGTGATGCTGTGTGCGCAGTTTGACCGGCTGCACGCCGTGACGGTGGCGGGACTGGATACTCGCGGCGGTCAGGCTGCCGTGGTGTACGACGGCAGAACCTGCATGGTGATCAACTGCGGCGGTGCGGATGCTGCGGAGGTGACGGCTGAGTATCTGGAAAGTCAGGGCATCGGACGAATTGATCTGCTGGTGCTCACCGATGAAAAGCAGTCGTCGATGAGCGGCGCTGAGGAGCTGAGCCGGCGTTTGGAGGTTTCACGGCTTGCCTGCGCACCGTCGGCGGCAGAACGTGCGGAAGCAGTCCGGGCTGAATCCCGGATGGAGGTCTGCTCCGGCACACTGGTGGATGCGGCAAACTTTGAACTGCGGCTGGAACCGGTACCCGGTGACGGCTTCGACGCAGGCAGACTCACGGCAGAGCTTGCCACAGATACGCTGCGCTTCCTCATAACCGGCAGCGTGGCGGCAGAGGTACTTGCCGGGAAGTCCGGCAGCTTCGACGCGGTGTTGGCAAGTGATTATTATGTTAACCGTGAGCTTCCGGAGGATACGCTTCATGAGGGCGGTCTATGGCTGATGCCGTCGTGGCAGGGGATCGGGCCAGAGACGACGGTGGAAGCCTGCTCACAGGGCACGACGCCGGTGGATCTGCGAAAGCATGGAAATGTGGTGTTTACAATCCGGTGAAAGAAAACCGCCTGTGTCTGAACAGAGGCGGTTTTTCATACTATTTGCGGCTGCGCAGAAAGTCATGCACCGCATCCCATGTCGGCGCATGAATCCGGGCACCGGCTCCACGGCACTTGATTGCCGATGCGGCGCTTGCAAAGCGCTGCGCATCGGAGGACGGCATTCCGCGCAGACGCGCGGCGATGTAAGCGCCGTGGAACACATCACCGGCGCCGTTGGAGTCCACGGCTTCCACGGGAAATGCCGGATAGCGGGTGATACCGCTGCCCTCGCAGCGAAAGCCGCCGCGGGCTCCCTGGGTGACAATCAGCACCTCGGGGCGGTATTCCCGCCACAGCCGAAGGGCTGCTTTCTCAGGATCGGATTCACCTGTAAACTCCGTCACGAAGGTCTCCGATGCAATCAGCCAGTCCGTCAGCGGCAGCAGCGCGTCAATCCCGGGGTAAACCCGCCCGGCGTCATAGGATACCGTTACCCCTGTCTCACGGGCAATCTGCGCCCCGGCAATCGCGGCCTCCAGACTGCGACCATCCAGATGCAGCACCTTTGCCCGCCTGATGAGTTCCATGGGAAGTTCATCAGGCGAGAGGGGAGCGGCGTCTCCGCCGCAGGCGACACAGGTGCGGGTGGCACGGGGCTGATTGACCAGTACAAAGGATTGGGTGGAGGTCTGACCGGCGCGATGGAGCAGATGTGTCGTGTCCACGCCCCAGCGGGTCAGGTCATCGGAGATTGCGTGACCTGCCGTGTCATCGCCGACTGCGCCGATGAAGGCGGCACGTGCGCCTAATTTTGCTGCGGCGCAAAGCGCCGTCGAGCAGGGACCGCCGCCCTGGTTGAGGATGGCATCCGCCCGGATCTTTTCATCCTCTGCGGGAAAGCCGTGGGTAAACAGCAGCGTATCATAAACGGCCGAACCGATGCCGATGAGATCATAGCACATGGGAAATCTCCTTGAACAAATTCTTTTTTACAGTATAGCAGAAAAATCCGGGTTGCGCCAGCCCTGCAAGACAACAGGAGAGGTGTAAGTTCTGCTTGACGAATGTTTTGATTTGCGGTACACTTGATTTAAACCGAAATCTTAGTCTGTCAGGAGGCTTTCCCATGGATTTTTCCAATATTGACCGTATTATCACCGAAGCTGTTGACAATCACCGCCTGCCCTCCGTCAGCGTTGTCATCGGCGACGCCGATCATGTCTACTACCGCCGCAGCTACGGCTATTCCCGCGTTTTTTCCGACGACGCACCCTGCTTTGACGCCTGCCCCGCCGCATATCCTGCGACGGCTGTGCCGGTCACCGACAAGACCTTATATGACGTGGCGTCTCTGACTAAAATGGTCTCTCCCACGATGATCGCCCTGCGTGCCATTGAGGAAGGCTATCTGAGCCTCTCCGATACCATCGGTATGTTCTTTGACGCGCCCAAGGATAAGCAGAACATCTCCATCCGCCGCCTGATGACCCATACCAGCGGCATGGAGGCTTCCTTCCATCTGGAGGACGTGGATCCCGACCCGGATCATGCTCTGGATGTGATCCTGCACTATCCGCTCAAAACCCCCACCGGCACCAAGATGGAATATAGCTGCATGGGTTACATTACCCTGGGCTGCATTCTGGAAAAAGTGTTGGGTGCGCCGCTGGATGTGCTGGCAAAGCGCTATGTCTTTGATCCGCTGGGCATGACCCGCACCGGCTATAATCCTCTCTCACGCGGCGAGACCGATATCGCCTGCACCGAGTACGATCGGGCCACGGGCAAATACTGGTACGGCATCGTGCACGATGAAAACGCCCGCCACCGCAGAGGTGTTTCCGCTAACGCCGGTATTTTCTCATGTCTGGATGATCTGACGCTGTTTGCCCAGATGCTCAGCCGCCGCGGCCGTGGCTTTTTATCCTCCGCAATGTTTGAGGAAGCCGTGCGCAGCCAGAATACTGATTTGGATGAGCCCAAGGTGCTGGGCCATTACCTGAAGAACCCCGGTTACTTCACCACGCCCGAACCCCGTGGTCTGGGCTTCCACCTCAACGCCGTGGGCGGCGGCCCCGCCGGCGAGCTTTTTGCCCCCGGCAGCTACGGTCACACCGGCTTTACCGGAACCTCTCTCTTCGTGGACAATAAAACCGGCCTCTTCATGTGCTCTCTCACCAACCGTGTCCACTTCACCCGTGCCTGCGGCGCACATACCCGCATGCATCACTGCCTCTATAACGCTGCCCTCGCTGCTTACACCAAATAAGCTGCCCGAATCGGCAAAATTTCAATAAAAATCATCAACCCGGACGCATTCTGGGGAAAATCCCCGATTGCGTCCGGGCTTCTTTTGTGGTATAATAACGCAAAACCAAATTAACGGAGGCCTTTCTATGGTCACTCGCATTGATCAGCCTACATATTTCCTTTTCAACACCCGTACCTTCCCTTACCGCGCCGACCGCGGCGGCATTGACGCCGAGCTCTACGGCGCCGGTTACATGACCTCACCCAAGGATAAGATGGATCTGGACTCCGCCCGCAACGGCACCATGGCCTGGCAGATTCTCAGCGCCCACAACAAAAGCGGAAATGACGAAAAGCTCAAGCTGCGCTTTGACGCGCTGACCTCTCACGATATCACCTACGTCGGTATCATCCAGTCTGCCCGCGCTTCCGGCATGAAGGAATTCCCCATGCCCTACGTGCTTACAAACTGCCATAACAGTCTCTGCGCCGTCGGCGGCACCATCAACGAGGACGACCATCGCTTCGGTCTGAGCGCTGCCAAGAAGTACGGCGGCATCTTCGTGCCTGCCCATCTGGCGGTTATCCACCAGTACATGCGCGAGCGCATGGCAGGCGTTGGCAAGATGATTCTGGGCTCCGACAGCCATACCCGTTACGGTGCGCTGGGCGCGCTGTCCATCGGTGAAGGCGGCCCCGAGCTTTCAAAGCAGCTGTGCAACCGCACCTACGATATCGACCGTCCCGAGGTCATTGCCGTTCACCTCAACGGAAAGCCCCGGCCCGGCGTCGGCCCGCAGGACGTGGCGCTGGCCATCATCCGCGAGGTCTTTAAGGACGGCTTTGTCAAGAATAAGATCCTGGAGTTCATCGGCCCTGGCATCCGCCACTTGAGCATGGACTACCGCAACGGCATCGACGTCATGACCACCGAGACCACCTGCCTGTCCTCCATCTGGGAGACCGACGAGACCACCCGGAAGTATCTGGCCATGCACGGCCGTGAGGATGAGTACCGTGAGCTCAAGCCCGCCCGCGTTGCACTCTATGACGGCATGCTCATGGTTGACCTCTCCCGCGTGGAGAGCATGATCGCGCTGCCCTTCCATCCTTCCAATGCCTATACCATTCATGAGTTCAACGCCAATGCCGCCGATCTTCTGCACAAGGTGGAAGAAGAGGCCCGTGCGCAGTTCCCCAAGGTCAAGCTCGACCTGGTTTCCAAGCTCGAGAACGGCCGTCTGCGTGCCGATCAGGGTATCATCGCAGGCTGCGCCGGCGGCAGCTATGAAAACCTGATGGCGCTGGCCAATGCCCTGCGCGGTAAGAGCGTGGGCGCCGATGGCTTTGATATTTCGGCCTATCCCGCGAGCCAGCCCGTGTTCATGGAACTGCTGAAGAACGGCGCCGCTGCCGAAATCTGCGCCGCCGGTGTGACCATGAAGACCGCTTTCTGCGGTCCCTGCTTCGGCGCCGGTGATACCCCTGCCAATAACGGTTTCTCCCTGCGCCATACCACCCGTAACTTCCCCAACCGCGAGGGCTCCAAGCCTGCAAACGGCCAGCTCTCTCTGGTTGCCCTGATGGACGCCCGTTCCATTGCCGCCACCGCAGCCAACGGCGGTCTGCTTACCGCCGCTACCGATGAGCCCATGCAGGAATCCATCGGTACCTACAGCTACGATTCCGCTCCCTATGAAGCCCGCGTCTTTGACGCCTGGGGTAAGGCCGACCGTGATGCCGCTCTCGTGCTGGGTCCCAACATCACCGACTGGCCCGAGCAGCATGAGCTGACCGAGAACCTGCTGCTGCAGGTCGCCAGCGTCATCACCGATCCCGTCACCACCACCGACGAGCTGATTCCTTCCGGTGAGACGTCCTCCTACCGCTCCAATCCCCATAAGCTGGCCGAGTTTGCACTGTCCCGCCGCGATCCGGAGTACGTCGGCCGCGCCAAGCGCATCCGTGGTTACGACGAAGCCCGCGTCAATGGCAGCGATACCGAAGAAGTGAAGGCCGCCCTGGCAAAGCTGGGTGCTGCAGACGCTGTTGCATCCACCGGTATCGGCAGCGTAGTCTGCGCTGTGAAGCCCGGCGACGGCTCTGCCCGTGAGCAGGCTGCCTCCTGCCAGCGTGTGCTGGGCGGATGCGCCAACATCGCCCGCGAGTATGCCACCAAGCGCTATCGCTCCAACCTTATCAACTGGGGTATGCTGCCCTTCACCTGCGAGGAAGAGATCGGCAGTTTCTCCAATGACGCCTGGATCTATATCCCCGGTATCCGTGCGATCCTTGAAAAGGGTGAGACGACCGTGAAGGCCACCGTCCTCGACGGCGACGCCAAGCGTGAGATTACCCTGACTCTGCCCACGCTCACCGAGGAAGAGCGCACGATCATCCTGCGCGGCTGCCTCATCAACCACTACCGTGCGGAGATGTAATCGATGAAGATTCTGGCTGTTGACTTCGGCGACGCCCGTACCGGACTTGCCGTTTCCGATCCGACCGGATTCTTAACCGGTGAAACCACGGTGCTGCATGAGCGCGACGTGCAGAAGGTGCTGGATGCCGTGACCGAGTGGGCAAAAGCCCGTAACGTGGAGCGCATCGTCGTGGGCAGACCTGTGAATATGAACGGCACAGAGGGATTCCGGGCCGAGAAGAGCGCAGTGTTTGCCGAAAAGCTGGGTGAGCAGAGCGGGATTCCCACGGTACTGTGGGATGAGCGCCTGTCCAGTGTCGGTGCGAACAAAATCCTCTCCGATGCGGGCAAGAAAAAGAAGAAGCAGAAGGCTCTGGTGGATGCAGTCGCCGCATCGCTGATTCTGGAAAGCTATCTGGACTTCGCCCGGATGCAGAAGTAACGGATAAGCTCATATTTCACGCATATTCAGGCTGATATAAGGTAAGCCGCCTGTGAAACAACGTTTTCACAGGCGGCTTTTTACACGGATAACCATAAAATAGTAAACATAACACACAAAATGAAAGATATTCCTGCATATCCGCCGCCAAACGGTACATACTGCCTTTACAGTGAATAATCCGGAATATGAGGGGTATTTTCATGATTAACCAACAAAACTATAAGGCATTTGCGGATACGCGCGCGCCAAAATCCCCGATGGTGCGCAATCTCATCTGCGCTTTTCTCATCGGCGGCGCGATCTGTACAGTGGGACAGTTGATTCTCAACCTGTGGAAGCTGGCGGGGCTGCAGGATACGGATGCTGCAGGGGCTACCAGCGCGTCGATGATCTTTCTGGGAGCGCTGTTCACGGGGCTGGGGCTTTATGATAAGCTTGCCAAATACGCAGGCGCCGGTACACTGGTGCCGATCACCGGCTTTTCCAATGCCATCGTCTCGGCAGCGCTGGAATACAAAAGCGAAGGCTATGTCATGGGCATGAGCGCCAAGATGTTCACCATCGCGGGGCCGGTACTGGTCTTTGGCATCAGCTTTTCGGTGGTCTACGGGCTGATCCTGATTCTGTTCGGACTGGGAGGATAAGCATGGCTGTCAAAAAACTGGGGAATCAGAGCTTTTTACTGTCAAATCCCGTAACGCTGGCAGGGTTTGCCTCCGTCGTCGGAAAGAAGGAAGGGGAGGGACCGCTGGAGTTTGACTACGTATCGTCGGATGATACGTTTGGCGAAAAGAGCTGGGAAAAGGCCGAGAGCCGTATGCAGCGCGACGCGCTTGACCGGGCGCTTGCCAAGGCAGGCTGTGCAGAGCCGGAGCTGGAGCTGATCTTTGCCGGCGACCTGATCAATCAGTGTATCGCCTCGGCATTTGCCGTGCGGGGACGAAATGCACCGTTTCTGGGACTTTACGGCGCCTGTTCCACGATGGCGGAGGGGCTGTCATTGGCATCACTTGCCATTGACGGCGGCTTTGTGGACTGCGCGGCTGCGGTCTCGTCCTCCCATTTCTGCTCGGCGGAGCGGCAGTATCGTTTTCCGCTGGAATACGGCGGGCAGCGCACACCGACGGCACAGTGGACGGTGACGGGCGCTGGTGCCGCGATCCTCAAAGCCTGCGGCGACGGCCCGCGTATCACGAAGGTCTGCCTGGGGAAGATCGTGGACTTCGGCATCAACGATGCAAACAACATGGGTGCTGCCATGGCGCCTGCGGCGCATGATACGCTGAAAGCGTTCTTTGCCGATACCGATACCAAACCGGCGGATTACGACCTGATTCTCACCGGCGACCTGGGAAATGTGGGCAAGCAGCTGCTTGTGGATCTGTTTGCCGACGAGGGGACGGATCTGGGCGCACGCTACGATGACTGCGGCTCGATGATCTATGACGGTGCGCGGCAGGATACCCATGCGGGAGGCTCCGGCTGCGGCTGCGGATCGGTGGTTCTGTGCTGTCATGTGCTGGGTGGTATGCGCAAGCGTCGGTGGAGACGGGTACTCTTTGCCGGAACCGGCGCACTGATGAGCCCGGTATCCACCCAGCAGGGCGAGAGTATCCCGGGAATTTGTCATCTGGTGTGCATTGAGTATTAGGGAGGAGAGCCATGGACTATGTAAAAGCCTTTCTGGTGGGCGGCGTGCTGTGTGTGATCGGACAGCTTCTCATCGACCGGACAAAACTCACACCGGCGCGGATTCTGGTATCCTACGTCATCGGCGGTATTGTGCTCAGCGGACTGGGGCTTTATAAACCGCTGGCAGAGTGGGCAGGGGCAGGCGCGACAATTCCTCTGACAGGTTTTGGGCATACGCTGGCCACCGGTGTCAGGGAAGCGGTGGCGGAGAAGGGGCTGCTGGGAGCTTTCACCGGCGGTGTGAAGGCCGCCGCTGCGGGCATCACCGCCAGCGTGATCTTCGGGTATCTCTTTGCACTGGTGTGCAAGCCGAAGGCGAAGTGAATCGGCAATAAAAAGGGCTCGCTGCAGCGATTGCAGCGAGCCCTTGAAGGTTTACTTATGGTATTTTTTACCGGCGTTGATCATGAATGCCCGGTAGACCTGCTCCAGAAGCATTACCCGGAAGAGATGATGGGGAAAGGTCATCCGGGAAAAGGACAGGCGCAGGTTTGCTTCCCGCTTCAATCCTTCATCCAGACCGTTGGAGCCGCCGATGAGAAAGCACATGTTGGCGTTCTGCACGCCGGCAACTTTCTCGGCAAGCTCGGGACTGGAAAGCTCTTTTCCTTCCACGCACAGCGCTGTCACAAACGCGCCCGATGGAATCAGCTTCCGGATGCGCGCCGCTTCGTCGGCAAGAGCCGCGTCAATCTGCGCCTGGCTCGGATCGTCGGGGAGCCTTGCCTCGGGCAGTTCGGTCAGCGTTACCGTGCCGAAGGCCGACAGACGCTTCACATATTCGTCGCAGAGGGAAAGATAGGCTTTCTCTTTTAACTTGCCAACCGTCAGAATGCGGATATTCATAGACTCTCAGCCTCGCTGTGCCAGAGCGCCATCTGTGCATCACTCGGCATCATCCAGCCGCCGCGGGGAGAGACGCCGATGGAACCGACTGCAGGGCCGTCGGGCAGACAGGAGCGTTTGTACTGCTGGATGAAGAAGCGGCGGTAGAAGTTGCAGAGCCATTTCTTGAGGGTTTCACGATCATAGGTTCCTTCAAATGCCGCGCAGAGGAGATAAAAGACCTTCGACGGGGTAAATCCGTAGCGAAGCGCGTAGAACAGGATGAAATCGTGCAGCTCATAGGGTCCCACGATGTCCTCGGTGATCTGGGTCATCTTACCCTCGTCCACCGGCAGGAGTTCAGGACTGACCGGGGTGTCCACGATGTCGATGAGCACACGGCGCAGGGTTTCGGAGGCTGCCTTTTCGGCGCAGTGGCGCACGATGCAGCGGATGAGGGTCTTGGGAACGGAGGCATTGACGCCGTACATGGACATATGGTCGCCGTTGTAGGTCGCCCAGCCCAGCGCAAGCTCGGAGAGATCACCGGTGCCGATGACCATACCGCCGGTCTGGTTGGCCAGATCCATCAGGATATAGGTACGGGCACGGGCCTGAGCGTTTTCAAAGACCACGTTGTGATTGTCGGGATCGTGGCCGATGTCGGCAAAGTGCTGATTGACGACGGCGGCGATGTCGATGCAGCGAAGCTGGGCGCCCAGCTCCAGCGTGAGAATTTCGGCATTGGAGCGGGTGCGTTTGGTGGTACCGAAGCAGGGCATGGTGACGGCCAGCACGTCGGAGGCAGGTCTGCCCAGACGTTCCATGGCGCGCACGGCTACAAGAAGTGCAAGGCAGGAGTCAAGACCGCCGGAGATACCGACGACGGCGGTTTTGGCATAGGCGTGCTCAATGCGGCGGGCCAGGGCTGCTGCCTGGATGTTCAGGATCATCTCGCAGCGGCGCTCACGCTCCTGCATATCCTCGGGAATGAAGGGATGGCGGGAGGGAGCGCGGGTGAGGCCGGTATCGGTAAGCGCCATGTCGAAGTACACGCGGGTGTAGCCGGAATCGGGGCAGACATTGAAGCTGCTGACACGCATACGCTCGTAGGTGAGCTTGTCCACATCGATCTCTGCGGCGGCATAGCCTGCGCCGAAAGGCAGAGATTCAGAAAGGATCAGGCCGTCCTCGGCGATGAGATTATGACCGGCAAAGACAAGATCGGTGCTGCTCTCACCCAGGCCTGCATCGGCATAGATATAGGCGCACTGGAGTTTTGCGCTCTGGGAGGTGACCAGCGTGCGGCGCCAGTCATCCTTGCCGACGGTCTCGGGACTGGCGGAGAGATTGCCGATGAGGGTGGCGCCTGCCATTGCATGGGCAGTGGAGGGAGAATTGGGAGCCCAGAGATCCTCACAGATCTCAAACGCGGCGGTGAAAGCGGGCAGATCCCGCATGGTGAAGAGGAGCTTTGTGCCAAAGGGTACGGTCATGCCGTGAAAGCCGATGTCAAGGGTAGCATCGGGCGCGGGGACGAAGTGACGAAGCTCGGCAAAGGGACCGTAATTTGGCAGATGGGTCTTGGGGATGATGCCGAGGAGACGGCCCTTGTGGCAGACAGCGGCACAGTTGTAGAGCTTGCCGGTGATGCGCAGAGGCAGACCGACAGCCGTGAGCATATCAAGATCTGCGGTTTCACGCAGAATGGTCAGCAGAGCTTCCTCGGCGGCGTCGAGCAGAGTTTTCTGCAAAAACAGGTCGCCGCAGGTGTAACCGGTGATGCAAAGCTCGGGCAATACCAGAAAACGTACGCCCTCATGGCAGGCTTTTTTCATGCAATCGATGATTGCGCGGGCATTTTGGGGACAGTTGGCAAGAGACAGCGCAGGCGCTGCCGCCGCAGCGCGGATGAAGCCGTATTTCATAGAAACCTCCGGAAGATTGGATAGAGGGTGGCAGGTTGAGAGTCCCGCCTTCTTTATGATACCCCCAATTAGGCGGTTTTGCAAGAGAAAAACGGATAAGTTGTGGTTTTGCGTAAAAAAGATATGGAAGGAAGAGTAAAATTCGGCCGGACGCCACTTGCAATCAGGGTCAAATACCGTTACAATGTTACAGTAGATTTCTATTGATTAAGGAGAACATATATGCTTGTACGGGCTATGACGGAAAGCGACTGGCCGCAGGTGAGCCGGATTTTCGCCATGAGCATCGAAACAGGGCTCTACACGTTCCATACGTTCTGCCCCGACTGGGAGAGCTGGGATCGTGTGCATCATAAAGTCTGCCGTCTGGTGGCGGTGGATGAAGGCCAAATCGTTGGTTGGACGGCGCTGACGCCCATCTCACCGCGGCCGGTGTTCAACGGCGTGGCGGAGGTCAGTATTTACGTGGATCTGGAACGCCGCCGCCAGGGAATCGGCCGGGAAATGATGAATTGTCTGATCAAAACCTCGCAGGAGGCAGGTTTCTGGACGCTGCAGTCCACGATTTTCAAGGATAACGAGGCGAGCCTGCAGTTGCACCTTGGCTGCGGCTTCCGCGTTGTCGGATACCGGGAACGGTATGCACGCAATAAATTCGGGCGCTGGCAGGATACCTGGCTGGTCGAGCACCGCGCCTCCCTCTGAAGACAAAAGAGAAGGGTGACCTCCCGGTCACCCTTTTACATCCCTTATTTGCGGTCGAAAAACGGCGATTTGCCGCTGACCGAGATCGGAATACCCATCTGCAGGAATACCTTTTCACCGAGCCAGCCAAGACTTGCCGCAGCCTTGCCCACCGAGTACATCACGCGGCTGTCCATGCGCAGATCGGCGCCGACGCTGACCGCCGAGCCGATGGCAATGCCCAGATCGATGGACGGGTAGACGCAGACGCCGTCGGTGGCTTCGCGGGCGGCGCAGCTTTCATAGTGGCAGTACTGGCAGCGCTCGGACAGGCCGTAGCTGACGTTTTCCACGCCGATGAGCAGCACTGCGCCGCATTTGCGCAGGTTCCCGGCATCGCGGGCAAAGGACGGCGCATCCATAGCGGCGGACAGACGATCCATTTCGGCTGCCAGCGTTTCAATATCGTCGCCGGTGACGATGAGCGTGTGCATATAATCCCAGCCGCGGGTCTTGGGGGCGGTGCGTGCCGCGGCGGCCATGGCCTGAACTGCCTGCAGGATGGCAGCGGATTCGGCCTGGGCAGAAGTAATGAGCATATCAAAAACCTCCCTATAGCATCGGTGTATACCGTTATAGTACCATAAAGCGCCGGGCGCGTCAAGAATCGACGTGTGCGGGACAGACAGGAGAGAAAAAGAAATCATGGAACGGTTCCAGAACGATTATCGTACGGGTTTGCGGCACGGTATCCCTATCGGCCTCGGGTACCTTTCGGTATCCTTCACCTTCGGCATGATGGCAGTGGCGCAGGGACTGCCGGTGCTGGGTTCCCTGCTCATTTCGATGACGAATCTGACCTCGGCAGGACAGTTTGCAGGCCTGCTGGTCATGGTGGGCGGCGGCGGACTCTGGGAGCTTGCCACGGCGCAACTGGTCATCAACCTGCGCTATGCGCTGATGTCGCTGTCACTGTCGCAGAAGCTGCATCCCAGTGTGCGTTTCATCGACCGGCTCTGGATGGCATTTGCCAATACCGATGAGATATTTGCGGTGGCCTCCGGTCAGCCGGGACTCGTCGGCAAGATCTATTTCCTGGGTCTGATGACGCTGCCCTACATAGGCTGGAGTCTTGGTACGTTCCTGGGTGCAACGGCCGGCACGCTTTTGCCGACGTTTGTGACGTCGGTGATGGGCCTTGCGCTCTACGGCATGTTCCTGGCGATCATTCTGCCGCCGGCAAAGCGTGACCGGCGGGTGCTGATCGTGGTACTCATCGCCGTGGGACTTTCCTGCCTGATGACCTGGGCTCCGGTACTCAACTCACTCTCCGAGGCGATCACAATCATCATCTGTGCTGTGGCGGCGTCCGCTGCAGGTGCGATTTTCTTCCCGATTGAGGATAATAACACGGCTGAGGACGCCGAAAACACAGAGGAGGCGGCAAAATGACACTGGCTCAGATGTTTCCCTATGTGCTGGTGATGGCGGTTGTGACCTATCTGATCCGAATGCTGCCGCTGGCGGTGTTCCGCAAAAAAATCACCAACCGCTTTGTACTGTCCTTCCTGCACTACGTACCCTACGCGGTACTGGCTGCGATGACCTTCCCGGCGATTTTCACGGCAACAGGCGATATCTGGTCCTCGCTGGCGGGTGTGATTGTCGGCGTGGTGCTGGCTTATCTGGAAAAGAGCCTGCTGACGGTGGCGCTTGCCTCCTGCGGCGCGGCCTTTGCCGTGGAGCTCATTCTTCGCTATCTGCTGTAAGGAGGGACTGCCAAAATGGTACAGCCCATCATGCATGATCCGCTGTTTCTGGCCCGCAAATCCGTTCCCGCGACGAAGGCGGATGCGCAGATCGCCCGGGATCTGATGGATACCCTGATTGCCAACCGTGAGGCCTGCGTCGGCATGGCCGCCAACATGATCGGCAAAGCTGTTGCCATCATTGCCTTCAACGACGAGGGCAAGTTCACTCTCATGTATAATCCCGAGATCACGAAAAAAGACGAACCCTACGAGACCGAGGAAGGCTGTCTGTCCCTGGCGGGTGTGCGTAAAACCACCCGGTATCAGACCATCCGGGTGCGGTTTCAGGATGCGCAGTGGCGCACGCTGACCAAAACCTACAGGGGCTGGTCGGCGCAGATCATCCAGCATGAGGTGGACCACATCAATGGAATATTGATCTGACAGTCCTTCTAAAAACAGACGAAACAAGCCGGGAGTACGGATGAATCGTACTCCCGGCTTTGCTGTCGGCAAATGCACAACAGAGATTACGCGCCGGTACCCCAGCCTCTGGCGTTGAGGTCTGCCATGATGCGCTCACCGTTGCGATGGAAGATGTTGTGACGATCTTCGTCAGTCATCTCGGCATCGCAGATGCAGCCGATGGCGTGATGGGTGGAGAACCAGGGAAGATCGGTACCAAAGAGGATGTGGTCAGAGCCAACTTCCTTCACAAAGCGGTCGAGAATGCCGCGGTCGTCAAGAACGGCGGTCAGTTCAATGTAGACATTGGGGAAGTCCTTCACGAGCTGGATTGCCTGATCCCAGCGGCTGTGACAGGAATGTCCCATGATGATGCTGACATTGGGATAACGCTCGGCAATGGCGCGGATATTCGCCGGACCGTCGAAAGGACTGCCGCCCCAGGTGTGGCAGAGCGCCAGCAGACGGTTTTCGTTGAGGTACTCCCAGTACGCGGCAAGGCTCTCGTCCTCCAGCGCGACTTTGTGATAGTCACAGAGGAACTTGCAGCCGACGTAGGCGCTGCGATTGGCTTCCAGTGCAGCGATATCACGCGCGGCATTGGGGGCAAAGGCCTGTACGCCCAGATAGGCGTGCAGGGGATTGCCGAAGCGGCGTACGGGTTCAAGATTGGCTGTCTCACCGGCTTCCACACAGTAGAGCGCCAGATGAGAGGAGAAACAGAAAGATTTGATGCCGGCACGGTTCATGGTGTCCAGCATCTGCTCGGGCTCGCCGGCGGGCAGCCAGCCGCCGAACATCTCGTGCATGTGACCGTGAAAGTCATAGATGGGGCAGGATTCGAGCTTACCCTTTTCCCAGAACTCACGGGCAAGGGCGCTTTCGGGATTGATGTAGGTACTCATATGCGCGCCTCCTTGATCAGTCTGAGCAGATTGCCGGAGGCAATCAGATTCTTGTCGTCTTCACTGATGCAGGCGTGACGCAGCTGCATCTGCTGTCCGCCGATGTACATCCAGGGGAAACCGGAACCAAAAAGGAAACGCTCGGCACCGTATTCGTCCACCAGCTTGTCGATACCCTGATCGGTGATCATGCTCGACAGTTCCATGTGGAGGTTGGGGAACTGGGCGATAAAGGGACGATAGTAACGGTCGGCGGGCCAGATGTTCTTGTAGGAGAGGATGCAGGTCAGCGCAGGGAAGCGCTCGAGGATATCGTAGATTTCACCCAGGGTGATGCCGCGCTTGGTGTCGAAAAACACCGGAATGCGCAGCTCGCAGGCCATTTCCAGGTAATCTGCGATGATGCCGGGCTTGGGAAGCCAGCGGTTGGTGGCAGGGGACATGCGAAGTCCGGCCATTTTGTCACGTTTAAGTACTGCGGGAAGATCTGCCGCAGAGGGAATCTCGTGAGTGAAGCGGGGAACGATGGTGTAGAGGCCGTAAAGGTCTGTTTTGGCCTTTTTCAGATCCTCTGCCAGCATCCGGTTGCCGATGACTACGCCTGCATTGTCAGGAGCTTCGCCGAAAACCAGACCGCCGGAGACTCCGGCCCGAATCAGGGCGGCGTCCAGCTCTTCAATAGTCGGACAGGGCATCGGCGGCGTCAGGTTGACGTCGGACGAGAGTCCGTAGGTCAGATGTGCATCATAAAATGTCATGTCAGTCACCTGCAATTCTATCAGAAGGACTTGTCGGCGCGGTTGATGGCCAGCGCCATCTCGGCCATGTTCTGCTCGCTCATGCCGAGGTTGATGCCGATACGCAGGCAGCGATGCAGGATGTCAAGCGTACGGGGGCACATGTCGCGGGAGTACTCGACCTTTCCCTTGTAAGCGGGGTCACGGAAAGGATAATTTGCGTCGGTGGCACCGTTCTGCATCATCAGGGCATCCCAGTAGGCGTAGATGTGGCGATCGGGGAAGCCTTCATTGTAGGCGGAGCCCACGCGCAGACCCTCGGCGGCAAGAGCCTCGGTCATGGCCTTGGTGGAAGCATCGTCCTTGCAGATGATGGCAAAGGAGATACCGGCGTCGCCTTCGGGATCGTCCACACGCTGGAGCTGGTAGTGGATGGGCTCGTCGAGACCGGCGATGAGCGCCTTCTTGAGGGCACGGGTGCGGGTGACAATGTCCTCAAGCTTGGTCAGCTGCACGCGGGCGATGGCAGCCGCCAGCTCGTTGGCACGATAACCGGCGCGGGCAAAGGGCTTGACCTCGCCCTGCAGGAGATCGTTGTTGGACCACATGGTATTGGCCGGGTCGGACTGGCAGACGCCGCGTACGAAGGCATCGTAGTCACGGCAGAAGAACACACCGCCCTCACCGCAGGTGATGGTCTTGAAGTAGTTCAGGCTCCAGGCGAAGGCATCGGACTCGACGCCGCAGTAGACGCCGTGGTAGCGGCTGCCGATGGCCTGACAGCAGTCTTCGATGATGTAGAGATTGTGCTTGCGGGCGATCTCGCGCAGCTTTCCGAGGGCTGCGGGGACACCCTGCATGTGGGTGACGATGACAGCCTTGGTGTAGGGCGTGATCTTGCGCTCGAGATCCTCGGGATCCATGCCGAGCGTGTCGTCGATTTCAGCAAGAATCGGAATGGCGCCCACGTCGAGAACGGCGGCTGCGGTGGCAATGTAGGTGTAGGCGGGGACAATGACATCATCGCCGGGGCCGATTTCCAGAGCGGACAGGCAGCAGCTCAGAGCCGAGGAGCCGGAGGAAACCATCAGGGCGTGACCTGCGCCGGTCAGGGCGCAGACTTCCTTTTCGAAGTTTTCGGCTTCGCCTTCACCGCGCTGATGGCGGAACATCTTCGCGGGATTGCGCAGTAATCTGGTCGCGGCCTCGACTTCGCGCTCGTCGTAGGTGAAGGTACAGATGGTACCGGAGGGGATGGGAGTCTGAATGGCAGGTGTACTCATGGGTTCTTTAGTCCTCCTTATCAAAATGTGTGATCTGGCTGAAAGAAGTCCGGGAAAGCAGGGCATGGACGATTTTCCCGGAGAATAATGATCCACTATTATTGTGACACGAAACCGCGTGCGGGGCAAGCCCGTTTGTTTCTCCGTTATTCGCAAAAATTGACATTTGCTCAGGTGAGCGCGGATTCATCACGGGTGAATTGACAGCGGGGAGGGAACATGGTACAATATTCATCAGAGATCTTTGCATATGAAGTCCAAAGGGGAGAAATGAATGGCAAGCGTGACCTATAAGTGCCCCAACTGCGGCGGCGGACTGACCTTCAGCCCGGAGCATCAGGCGTGGGAATGCGAGTATTGCCTGAGCCTGTTCACGGAAGAGCAGCTGGGGAAATTTGCAGACGAACAGAAAACAACCGAAATCCCACCGGAAGCGGTGGATGAGGATAGCGATGAAGGCGGTACCGTAATCTATCAGTGCCCGTCCTGCGGCGCGGAGATCATTGCCGAGGCGTCCACTGCCGCGACGTACTGCTATTACTGCCATAATCCGGTTGTTATGGCGGGAAAGCTCACCGAAGAGTTCAAACCGGACGCGATTTTGCCTTTTGCAATTGAGAAGGAACAGGCAAGACAGCAGTTTCTCAATTGGGCTGGAAAGAAAAAGTACGTCCCGCAGGGATTTTTCACCAAGCGCGGTATTGATGAACTCAGCGGCGTTTATTATCCCTACTGGCTGGGCGACTTTGAGTACGAGGCGCGCATGGAAGGTAAGGGCGAGAAGGTGAAAATCACCCGTACCGGTAAGATTGAGACGACGGTAGTCGAGCACTACGCCGTGGAACGTCAGGGCAGCTTTGCGTACAATAATGTGGCGCGCTCTGCGTTTACGAAAATCCAGTCCAAGCTCGCCGACGGCGTGCATCCGTACAATATGGAGGCTCTGAAGGACTATAATCCGGCCTATATGACCGGCTTTATGGCCGAAAAGCGCGATGTAGAGTCGGATTCGATGACGGAAAGCGTGGAACAGGAATTAAACGGCTACGCAAAGCAGCAGCTGGAAGAAACAGCCCCCGGTTATAACAGTCTGCGCACCGATACCCAGGGCCGGATCACATCCACACGCTGGCGGCAGGTGATGCTGCCCATCTGGATGCTGACCTATCGGCTCAAAGGCAGCGACGAAGTGTATTACTACAGCGTCAACGGCCAGACCGGCACCATCTGCGGCAAGCTCCCGCTGGATAAGAAGCGTCTGGCGCTGCATGCGGGTCTTGCGGCGCTGGCAGGCGGAATCCTTATGGTATTGGGAGGGCTGTTCATATGGTAAGAAAGTTTTTTGCGCTCCTTTGCGCAGTCCTGATGCTTGCTGTACCGGCAGGCCAGTGTTTTGCACTGGAGGGCGGACATATTTATGACTATGCTGATATCATCGACGATGCGGCGGAGGAAGCTCTGGAAAAAGACATTGCCGCAGTGATTGACACCATCGGCATGGACGTGGTGGTGCTCACCGCCGACGATACCGATGGACAGGAATCGCTTGCCTACGCCGACGACTTCTATGACTACAACGGCTTCGGCATGGGCGACGACTTCTCCGGTATTCTCTTCTTTATCGACATGGATAACCGTGTCCCCACCATTTCCACCTCGGGTACGATGATCGATTACATCACCGACGCCAGACTTGAGGAAATGCTCGACGCGGTGTGGTACGATCTGTCCGACGGCGATTTTACCGGCAGCGTGGAAACATTCCTGCTCAACACCGAGTATTTCTACTGGCAGGGGATTCCCGACGGACAGCACAGGGTGGAAGCAGGACCTGCGTTTGACGGATTTGATTTGCTCATGACGATCATTGTGATGGGCGCTATCTTCTGTGTGTTCTTTTTCAGTGTCCGTGCCGGTTATGAACTGCGCGGTTCCACCTACAGCTACGATGTGGGCGCCAATTCCACGATGAAGCTGGGCCACAGATTGGATCGCTTTATCAACCGCACGGTGAGCACCCGCGTGATCGAGGAGCCCAAGAGCAGCAGCAGCGGCACCCGTTCCACGGTGCATCGTTCCTCCTCCGGACGCAGCCATGGCGGCGGCTCCGGCAGACGATTCTGAATAATCCTTGTACAAAGCGCAAAGTTCCTGTTGCAAAATAATGATTGAATCCAAACGAATACCCTCTCCGTCACGCTTCGCGTGCCACCTCCCCCAAAGTGGGAGGCAAGCGGTGGTGCAGAACACCACCACTTGGCTCTCCCTCTGGGAGAGCTGTCGAACGCAGTGAGACTGAGAGGGTATTTTGCGCTGCTTTTTTATTCTGCGGCTGCACCGTTTGTCATGCTATGATACTCAGAACCGCACGGTCTCACCGACGGCGGCGCTCATCTCGCGGCCGTCCACGGTCACGGTGAAGTGCTCGCCGCGGATGTCCACGCTGAACACATGGCCGCAGATGCGGGCGTTGTCGATGCGCATGTTTTCCGCAGGACGGTTCTTCACGGGAGTGACGGAAACATGGCCGTCGAAGTCTGCACGGATACCGAAGATATAGTAGAAGATCATCTGGGCGCAGGATACGGAGCTGATGTCGCCCTGCAGAGGCGTATCCTCGCGATTCATGATCATGTTGGCGGCGCAGGAGTCGCCCATGTAGGGAAGACGGGTTCCCCACCAGTAGACACGGGAGAGAATATCGGAGGCCAGCTTGTCGTAGCCCATTTCGTAGAGCTGGGCGCAGATCTGCATGGTGAAGTGGGTGCAGATACCGCCGCCGCCGTTGTCGATATCATCCTGATCGTAGGAGATATCCAGCTTTGACATGCTGTGCAGGCCGAATTTCGACAGGAACTCGCGCTCGTTGAGGTGGGAAATGAGCCCTTCGCGCTCTTTCTGATCGATAACGGGGCTGTTTAAGAACTTAAACATCTGCACCGTCCAGCGAATGTCGCGCTTACCCGTAGAGTCGATGTGATTGTACCACTGCTCGTCCTCGTTCCAGAGGTTTTTAAGTATTTCTTTGAGCGCTGCGGCACGCTGGGGCAGCTCCTCATCGGGCTCTCCAGCGGCACAGGTCAGCTCATAGACGCGTATATAGTTGAGATAGCGGCGGGCATTCAGGTCGGGCATGATGCCGTCGTAGAGGAATTCCCGGCGCAGCTCCAGATGGTGCTTGCCCTCGGTGCCGTAGTCGTAGAGCTCCACGGGCTTTGAGCAGTCGTCGCAGACCCGGGCGTGGAAGCGCATCCACTCAAGCACGGTCTTGTCCTCGACCATTTCATTGAGAAAGGCTTTGTCGCCGGTGAAGAGCACGTGGAAATAGACCATGCAGATGATCTTTTCGTGATTGACCTGATACCAGGGACCCCAGGGTCCGCCGGTGACGGGGTTGAGAGCGAAGGAACAGGTGAGATCGTTGCGCAGGAGGGCCTTGATGTTGCCCTTGTTGCCCTCGGGATCGTAGAGCGGATGAAGCATCAGGCCGCCGCAGTAGTCCCAGAGGTAGGAGACCATGCAGCCGCCGTTGACGGAACCGGTGGAAAAGTAGGGGCTGGTGCACAGATCCGGATTCTCCCAGCGGCACATGATATAGGTGACCAGGGCTCTGTTATAGAGCGCGTTGAGGCCGGGGTTATCCGAGGTCATGCGGGGAAGCTGGGTCTCGATGCGCTTCACCTCACGCTGCAGGTAGTCAAAGGAGGCTTCCAACATATCCTCGTAGTGATCAAGCGCATGGTTTGCTTCCCATACGGTCTGATCGTCCGGACCCATATGAGCGGAGAAGTAAACGGTCAGGCTGCCGTTTGCGGGAATCGTGATCTCGCCCTCCCAGAGATAGGCGCTGGGAAACATCGTCATCCCTTCCACCGAGGAGGTCAGACGCCAGGAGGCAGTCTCGGCGGTATGGGAAAGGATGCGGCCGCCCGCGGCATAGCCGGAAAGCTCGCCCTTGCGTCCCTCAGGGATGGAGAAGGTCCAGTTGGCCTCATACCGGGCGCATCCCCGGTAGGCCACCTGAATCGGCGCGGTCTGATCCTGATCGTGCTTGCTTGTATAGGTGATCTTCTGTACCACCGAGCGCATACCGGGGATCACGGCGGTGACAGTCTGTACGGTGAAGCCTTCGGTCTCACCCACGCGGTACATGGCGTTGGGCAGCCACTTCCAGGAGGCGGCGCGTACCTTTTCGCCGTCGGTAATCACGTCAAACCGGAAGGCGGTATTGGTATAAGGGCAGCCCTGAAAGCAATTCATGGCGGAGACGGAGTTTTCAGGGGTCAGCATGGAGGAAATATCGCCGGTGATGCCCAGATCCTTTTCCTCCATGACGTTATAGCGGCTTTCAAAGCGGTAGATACAGGTGTCGAAGAGCGAAATGTAGTCTTTCATAGCAGATCCTCGCTAGTCTTTCAGAATAAAAAGCGGGTCAGCGCCGCAGGACACGGTTCTGACCCGCAGAAAACCGGGAAAACAGGTTATGTACGTGCCCTGGCGGAAAATTTCTTCCAGGCGCCGATGCAGATGGAGCACAGAGCCGTACCGATACCGGCGACCACGATCCAGGAACCGATGGTGAACGACCAGCCGAAGCGTTCGGAGAGCACGGCAAAGCCGTAGGTGGACACGGCGGAACCGATGTAGGTACAGGAGTTGAGCATACCGGAAACGGTGGAAATGCGGCCGTAGGAGGAGAAGTACATAGGAAGATTGCCGATAAGCATGAGGTTGACACCATGCATGCAGCCGGTGATGAGCGCCATGAGGAGTGCTGCGAGGATGGCGTTGCCATTGTAGAAAGGCAGCAGGATCGCGGCAGACAGGCAGCCGATCCCAAAGAAGAGGGAGGCTGAGAGCAGCTCGTTGCCAAGCTTTCTGTGAACAGCGGCGGAAGCATGGTAGCAGATGATGGAGAAGATGGGGAGCACGACCGCAGTCAGGATGGAGATGGCGGTGTCGAGGTGGAATACCTCGGAGATGTAGGCGGGCATCCAGGTGGTGATGCCGTCGCGCAGGATACCCTGCAGGACGATACCGAGCATGACGGGGATGAGCAGCAGCGGCAGATGGTGGTTAACCGCAGGAGCTCCCTGCGCCTCGGCGGGAACTTTGGGCTGGGCAGAAACAGCAGGGGTATCTGCGCCGATTTTGCCGGTACCGAACCACCAGATAAGCGCGGAAATAATGCCGACGGCGGCGCAGAAGAAGAACATGCTCTGCCAGCGGGAGATGGTGATCCAGAGGGGGATGAAGAAGTAAATGAGGATGGTTGCCACACTGCTGGCGACGGAGACCGCGACGCAGGCGCGGCGGTAGTCGGCGTCGTTTAAGTTTTCCGCCATGATGCGTACCAGCGGGGGCCAGAGCATGGCGTGGGCAAAGCCGTTGCAGCACCAGACGATGACCATGCCGGTGACGGAGGGCATGAGCGGCATGAGGATGTTGCAGATGGCGGCGGCCAGCAGGCCGCCCAGAATCAGCACGCGGGGACGGATGCGGTCGCCCAGAAGGCCGGAGATGAGCTGACCGGCGCCGTAGGTGATGGACATACCGGTGGTGGCCAGGGCAGCGGCTGCCTTGGTAATACCCAGATCACGCACGACCTCGGTGATGACGGCGGCGTAGTTGATGCGGGTGAAGTAGCTGGCGAAGTAGGCCAGCCAGCACAGGGCGATAAACAGCCCGATTACTTTTTTATTCTCAAGCTTTTTCATTTTGCGCGTCCCACCAGACTCTTTCCTTCCCACTCACGGGCGCAGGGAGCGCCCACCAGTTCGGCAATCGTGGGAGCGATGTCAAGGATGGAGGTATCCTCAAAGGCGGATCCGGCGGGGAAATCGGCGCCGCGTACGATCAGCGGGATGGTCATATCTTCAGGCAGCTCGGTGCCGTGACCACGGTCATGACCGCCGTGGTCGGCGGTGACGATGACGGTGTATTCATCACCGAGAGCTGCTGCGGCGCGCTCGATGCAGTCAAAGGACTGACGGATGGAGGCTAGGTACTCCTCTCCCATCCAGCCGTAAGCGTGACCTTCTTCATCTGTATAACCAAGATAGAGGAAGATGAAGTCCGGGGCACAGTGCCTTACGCAGGCGATGGCGGCGTCGGTGACCATCTCATTTGCCACGTCGTAGCCGAAGGTGCGGCCTGCAAAGAAAGCGGAGGTGCAAAGCGAACCGGGACGGGCCAGATCCTTCTGCTGCTCCCAGTTATAGAAGATGGCGCTGGTCTTGCCGGCAGCGGCAAGCTGCTCACAGATGCCGTTGACCGGGCGAACCTGGGGCATATAAGTGTTGGTAGTGGTACCGTGACGTGTGGGCGGCACGGAATGGAACAGCGACATATGACAGGGCAGGGTCACGGAGGGGAATACTGTGGTGGTATTGAGAGAGGAAGCTCCCTCTTCCATGAGCTTTTTGGTGAAGGGATGACCGGCGGCGATCATGCCGTCGGGACGCATACCGTCAATCAGTGCGAGAAGAACTTTTTTCATTGTTTCCTCCTGAAAAATTTAAACCTGACCGAAAAATGGATATTTTTACCGGATGGGAACAGTATAGCACGATTCCCGGGGGAATGCAATACAGAGATCATTCACCGCGCATATTCTTCCACATGGCCTGCAGGATGCGGTTGGGCAGGATTTTGCCGGCAAGCCTGTGCAGCTTGGGGAAGAGTCCGCAGACCGAGGTCATGCGGCCGCGGGAAGCATCCCGCAGAGCGGTGCGCACCACCGCTTCGGCGGAGAACATGGGCTTATACTGCCGGGGCTGATGGGCAGAACCCTGCTCGGCGACAGAGAAGAAGTCGGTTTTGACCCAGCCGGGGCTCACCGACGTGACACTGATACCCCGGGGACGCAGTTCCTCGTGCAGACCGGCGGCAAAGTGGACGACAAATGCCTTGGTGGAGGCGTAAATGTTGAAGTAGGGCAGGGGGAAGAAGCTGGAAGAGGAACCAAGCTCCACAATATGACCGCCGCGCTCCATAAAGGGAAGCGTTGCATAGGTCATGCGCACCAGAGCTTTGACGTTGAGATCGATCATATCCTCCACGTCGCGGGGAGAGACCTCGTCGAAGCTGCCCATCTTGCCAAAACCGGCGGCGCAGATGAGCCAGTCCACGCAGACCTCCTCATCCCGCAGAAGCTGCGCATAATCATCTGCTGCAGCGGGATCTGTCAGATCAAGCGGCAGTACCCGGCAGGGCGTTTTTAATTCTTCTGCCAGCGCCTGCAGGCGGTCTGCACGGCGGGCAATGAGCCAGAATTCTTCCGGTGCATGACCGACGGCAAGCTGACGGGCAAACTCCGCGCCTATGCCGGAGGATGCGCCGGTGATGACGGCAATGTGCTTTTTCACGGATAAAACCTCCGAATCACTACTTTTCATGAGAACGGTCCGACAGCACCACAAACAGCAGCCCGTCGCGTACACGGATGACGGCGGTCTCCGCCTCAAACTCGTTGCTCACGCCGATGGGATAGTCGCAGGAGAGGGATGCGCCCTGCAGGGAATACTTGACGTTTTCCAGATCCACCCCACGGGCTTCTCCGCCCCAGGCAAAGACCGACAGCGCCCAGCCGGTGCGCCGGGGAACGATCAGCTCGTCGTTGTGCACGGTACAGACCAGCGTGTCATCGCTTTCCAGTACGCAGCGGCCGCCCGAGAGGGCAATCGACGCGGCGGTGTGCAGGTTTGCCAGTTGATGGTCAAGCCGACCGCCCAGGGCACCGAGAATATAGAAGTCCCGGTAGCCCAGCTTCATGCCCTGCTGTACGGCAAGGCCGGTATCGGTGTCGTCCTTTTCGGGCTTGACCCGCAGGGTGGGAATATCGGCGTCGGGGAGATCGTGGAAGGAGTCAAAGTCGCCGACCAGAAGATTGGGTCTGATCCCCGCCCGGTGGGCATGGTGCAGGCCGTAGTCGCAGGCGATGACGTAATCGTCGGGACGAAGCGCGGGGAAGAAGGTGCAGTCCGGAGAGCCGGATATGATCACACAGCGGGACATATAAAATGTACCTCGTTTCCGGTGAAATAGTGGAGAAGCCAAACGCTTCCCGTTCCAGTATACCACAAGCGGTTTCATAAAGAAACCATAAAAAACGGTGGCATAATGCTTTTGCCTGTGTTATACTGAACTCAAAGTTATCCCGGCGGTCTGCCGGTATTGCGATGAGGAGGAATCTGTCATGAATCTGGGAAAAATCCGCGCATTGCAGCTTGACCTTGCCCGTCAGATTGAAACCGTGGAGACCGTCTGCCGCCTGCTGGATCTGGCTGCCGGCTGCGGCATGAACATGGTGGTGCTCTATCTGGAGGATCGCATCAAAACGCCCTCCTATCCCTACTGC
The DNA here is from genome assembly GCA_015067675.1 of Oscillospiraceae bacterium. Taxonomy (GTDB): domain Bacteria; phylum Bacillota; class Clostridia; order Oscillospirales; family QAMX01; genus SIG502. The sequence goes on along the minus strand of SVMB01000003.1, from coordinate 50,686 downwards.
GACGACGCGGAGAGCTACTCTCCCGCTCAGATCGCACAGATTCATGCCCACGCAGACGCGCTGGGCATCGAACTGGTGCCGGTGGTGTCCAATTACGGCCATACGGAGCGCTTCCTGCGCCATCCGGAGCTTGCCCATCTCGCCGAGCGCCGCGGCGGCATCGCCGGACGCTTTTCTCCTCCCGGAGAGGGCGCGATGAACACCGTCTGCCCTGAGCTGCCCGAGACCTATGCCTTTTTTGACCGCTATATCGAGGAAGTGGCGGCGATGTTCAAGTCCAAATACTTCCACGTGGGACTGGACGAGATTTTCGACATGGGTCAGTGCGTGCTCTGCCGGGAAAGGATGGGCGATCAGGGACTGCACGCGTTGCTGACACCTCATATTCTCCATACCCATGCACTCCTTGCCCGCCTTGGCAAGACCCTGATGATGTGGGACGATATGTTTGAGGAATGCCCCGAGACCCTCACCGCCATCCCACGGGATATTGTGCTCTGTGCCTGGCATTACGGCTATATCTCCCGCCGTCCCGACGGTCAGTTCAACAACTCCCGCCGGATTGATGCGCTGGATCACTACGACGAGCTGGGCTTTTCCTATCTGCTCTGCCCCTGGAGCGGGCTATGGAATACCAATTCCATCACCGAATATGCCCGCCGGCATAAGCCTCTGGGTATGTTCATGACCACCTGGGAGATGTCCCGGGAGCCGCTGCATATCCTCGAGCCGCTGATCGTGCAGGCGGGGCTTTACTGGCAGGGCGTGATGAAGAATGACCACCGTGGACGGCTGATTAAGGCCGTGCAGCAGGTGACACCCTGCTCGGACGCCTACGCTGCTGCGGCTGCCGAGTCGCTGATCTTCTGTACCAAATGCGGTTACTCCGCAGACGTGTCAAAGAAAATCCAGCCCTTTACCGAGGCTGACGAGAGCTATTACGTCAGGGCTTCCTTTATCCTGGCAAGACTGCGGGAGCTGGAAGCGGGGGTGGATCCCGACTACGCCGAGGCATTCCGCCACCGGGCTGAATATGCCGTGCTGGAAGGGACGCTGCACCGGCTGGGACAGGAGGTGTTTGACCATCGCAGCGGCGACTGTGAGGAGGACATGGCGGCGGTATGCGCCGAGCTGGATGCCTGCCGTGAGACTGCGCAGAAGATGTACGACGCGCAGGTGACGCTCTGGGAGCACGTGCGCCCGGGGCTTGCCTGTCCTGATCTGACGGCAAAGTTTGAAGGGCTGCTGGGTTCGATTGAACGGCTGCGGGCTCTTGCCCAGCGTGCGATGTTGGGCGAGACCGGACGGTTTGAGATACATATCATCATGCCCGACCAGACCACCGCACCGAAGACGGCAATCACGCTGACTTATGCCGACGGCACGTCCGAGGTTCTGGAAAACGGCGGCGTGCTCAAGAGCCGTGCGCTGAGAAGTCCCGCGTTCATGCTCAACTACGCTATGGACGCGGAAAAAACGCCGGTTTCCTGCAAAATCGAGATCTGGGGCTACGGCGCGATGTATATTGCCCATGCGGATGTGCACAACGCAGCCGGTGTCTTTGAACCCTCCGGCGTGACGGGCATCACGGGGCAGGTGACAAGCCCTGCAAACCTCCTGTTGGATGACAGCCGTGTCGCGGTCATCGGTGAGGAAGTGGTGCAGGAGGCATTCCGCGATCCTCGGCTGGCGACGGTAAAGCACAGCGTAACGCTGCGTATGGATAAGAGAGCTTTTTGAATAATTGAGGAAGCAGCAATGATTCGAAAGGAAAATGACCGTGTCGTCTATCTGGGCGATACGATGGAGAATCTGTCCTGGGGTTGGGTGCAGTTTCCAAAACTCCATCCCATGCGAAACGGCAATATCGGCCTCTACATTCACGATGACGATGACTCCTGGGTTGCATTTGACGGTGATACCGCAGGCAAGTGGCTGGTCACGGAAGATAAAGGCGTCACATGGCGTGCAGCGACCATGGCAGACCGGGCAATGATGGGTACCCAGCTGCCAAACGGCGATGTGCTCCGCTCCCATCCCAATCTGCCGGCAAGCCTGATCGGCGTAAAGGAATCCCCCTGGCGCTTTGGCAATTACCGCAATCCTGCGGATACGCTCGATCCTGTGCTGCCCGAGGATGATAATACGCTGCCTCATCCGATCACGCTGACCTGCAATGTCTGGGGAGGCATCAGCAAGGTCTACTGGCTGGATACCATCCCGGATAAGCTCATTGAAAAGCGTTTTTGCTTCTCAAGGCTGAATAACGGCGAGACCGAAAGCCGTTACGTCTACGCCGACGTGGACTGGAAGTACCGTACCATTGTCAGTTTCCGGCCCTCTCATGCCACGCGCACCGATCTGGAAGAGGTCATGCTCAATAACGCCGGACTTTACTCTGACAGCGACGTGGTAGTGGCGCCCGACGGCTCACTCTACCTGGCACATTACCGCGGATGCGGCGCCAATCCTTTCACCGGTGTCTATGAGGGCACCACCAATTCCTATGTCCTGCGCTCCGATGACAACGGTTATACCTGGAAGCTGCGGGGATATATCCCCTATAAGGAGCCGGACGAGGAAAAGGATCCCTATGCCCATCTGCAGTCGGGTTTTTCGGAGGCAAGTCTTGCCTTCATGCCCGACGGTTCGATGCTTTCCCTGCTGCGTACCTGTGATGTGTTTCAGGGTGCGCCGGAATGGGGGCCGACCTATCTTTCACGCTCATACGACGGCGGCAGTACCTGGGAAAAGCCGGTGTACTTCAAGGATCGCGGGGCGCTGCCGCAGCTTCTGCAGCTTGCAAACGGCGTGACACTGGCGGCGATTACCCGACCGGGCATTTATGTATACGCCAGCCGCGATTGCGGCCATACCTGGGATGAAGTGGTGGAGGTCATGCCCGATACCGACCGCTCAAAGCTCGCCAATAATCCGCCGGAGCATCCGAATTTCCACCAGTGGGCAGGCAGCTGCTGCAACTGCACGATCCTGCCGCTGGATGATAACCGTGCCCTGCTTGCCTACAGCGATTTCTATGTCCCGGACGATGCGGGCGTGAAGCATAAGGGAATTCGCACTGTGGAAATCGTGACCGACTGATCTTGAGAAAGGACGTAATACTATGAATACACCCGTTCCCGGCATTGCTGCCGACATTTCCTCCCGTTTTGTACCGGCGACACGCGTGATGTGGACCTGCGGCGACGTAACCGGCGCCGAGGTGTTCATCGGCAATACTCTGCACCAGACTTCTTTTGACCGTGTGCGCGGCAAGTGCGTCATGAAGAGCGGCGATGAGCCCGCCTCCGTGGTGATCGACTTCGGTTCGGAGCTTCATGGCCTTGTGCGGCCGATTATCCAGAACGTGCGCAGCCTGCAGACCGGCGAGCGCTGCCGCGCCGATATCCGGGTGCGCTTCGGCGAGTCGGTTAACGAGGCTATGGCCGAAATTGGTGAGAAGAACGCCACCAACGACCACATCAACCGCGATCAGATCATCGACGTGGACTGGCTCTATATGCCGGAAATCGGGCCGACGGGCTTCCGGTTTGTGCGCATCGACCTGCTCACGCCTCATACTGAACTGATTCTTGAAAACGTCATCGCCATCCTGCGCATCCGTGATCTGCCCTATGTGGGCAGCTTCTCCTGCTCTGATGACATGATTAACAGAATCTGGAAGGTTGGCGCCTACACCGTCCAGCTTTGTATGCAGGATTACGTCTGGGACGGTATCAAGCGTGACAGGCTTGTGTGGCTGGGCGACATGGGCCCGGAGGTTTCCACGATTCTGGCGGTATTCGGCAAGGCGGACGTGGTGGAAAAGAGCATGGACTTCGCCCGCGACTTCACGCCCTTGCCGGGCTACATCAACAACATCGAATCCTACTCCCTCTGGTGGATCCGCAACCATGCCGACTGGTACCGCCACTGGGGCGACATCGCTTATCTGCGGCAGCAGCAGGACTACCTGCGGGAACTGACGAAGCTGCTGTGCGGCCTGATCGATGAGGACGGACGCATCCGTCTTGAAAACCCGCCGTTCATCGAATGGCCGTCAAGCTCCAACATCCCGGCACGGTACGAGGGCCTGCAGGGTCATGCGCGGCTGGGACTCTTAGACGCGGTGTATCTGTTGGAGGTGCTGGGCGAAGAAGAAACGGCGCAGCTTGCCCGTGATGCAGCCCAGCGTCTGACGAAGTACGATCCCGGCTGCAACGGCAACAAGCAGGCGACGGCTACCGCGAGCCTGGGCGGCGTGGGAGACCGGAAGAAAGCCGAGGCAGCGCTGCTGGATGGCGGCGCACAGGGTCTTTCCACCTTCTGGGGCTACTATACGCTGTGTGCGCTGGCGGAATTGGGGCATATTGATGCGGCGCTGGCGGATATGCGTGAGTTCTGGGGCGCGATGATCGAGCGGGGCGCCACCAGCTTCTGGGAGGATTTCAGCCTCGACTGGCTGGAGAACGCCGGACGCATTGACGAGATCACGCCGGATGGCGTGGAGGATCTGCACGGTGACCGGGGTGCCTACTGCTATGTGGGATTCCGGCACAGCCTGTGCCACGGCTGGGCGGCAGGCCCGACGGCGTTCCTGAGCCGGTATGTGCTGGGCGTGCGTCCGACGGATGCCGTGACCTTTACGGTGAAACCGCAGCTGGGTACGCTTTCGTGGGTGGAGGGTAGCTATCCGACGGCGAAGGGCGAACTGCGCGTGCGGCATGAGCGTCAGCCCGACGGCAGCGTCAAGACCGTGGTCAATGCCCCGGAGGGCATCCGCGTAACCGTGGAAGCATAAACATTGAAAAAGCGCTGTGGATCCAAACGGACTCACAGCGCTTTTTGATTGATTTACCACTTCAGTTTCACCGGACCGAACAGGCCGCTGGGGAAGGAATCGGTCATGAAGCCTCTCTGCAGCCGGATCAGCAGATCCGGCTCATAGCCCGGGAACCATTCCTCGTAGTGCGTGTCGGCGTAGGCGTTGGCAAAGGTATTGGTCACACGGATGCGCAGCTCATTGTGGTCGCGCAGTCCCTTCAGCTCAAATCGGTAGGGTGAGTAGATCCGCTTGCCCATGCTCTCACCGTTGAGGAATACCTCACAGGAGTAGTTGACCTGTCCTAGATCAAGGAGCATACCGTCGGTCATGCCGTCGGCCAGATCAAACGCCGTCACGTATTCGCCGTCGCCTGAGAAGGTATTTCCCAATACCTTCTGCCAGTCTCCCAGGCTCACCGCAACGGCATCTGCCGTGGGATACGTGCTCTTAATGCCTTCGGGGCTCATGGTCACGCGGCGCAGGGGACGCAGGGTGAAGTCGGTGAGTTCACAGACGTTGGCAGGTACGGCAGGAACAGGAGCCGCCGCCGTCACAGGCTCTGTGGGGAAGAGCAGTACGGCCTCGCCGCCAAGGGACAGGTCATACCGATAAGGCTGTACGGACACGGAGGTACGCTCGCCGGTCAGCAGGTCAACGGCAATGGCAAAGCCTGCCGACTCGCGGGGGAATGTGACCTCGCCGGTCACGGGACCGAAGGCTTCATTGGTCAGGTAATAGACCGTGCCCTCGGCGATCGTGCGGCGGGTGGCACGCAGGTCGGAGGTATCGGAGGCGATGATGGGCTCCACAGGGCAGCCATCTTCGGCGGTGATGATCCGACCGCCGGACTGAACAAAGGCATCCAGGCGGTTTTTTACGTCGGAGGGGAGGTTTGCACCGGGCTGGATGTAGAGGATGGCGTAGGCGGCGTTGCCGATGACGAGTCTGCCGTTTTCGATGGAGGCTGCCAGAATGGCATCGTCGTCGATGATATCGATGTCGCAGCCGCGGCGCTCAAGGGCGGAGCCTGTATCTTCAAAGAGCTCTGCTGCGGCCTGCGCCTCGTCGTCGCCGGGCCAGATATCACGAAAAGGCATATAGATCGCCGCATCTGCGATGGGTTTACCCGCGGACATGAGGTAGTTGACCCGGGCTGCCCAGAGGTTGAAAGCGGACAGATCGACGGAATCCACGCCCTCGGGGGCAAAAGAGGGCATACCCACGTAGCCGCCGCGCATATCCTCATAGGTGTAGGACATGTTCATGGGGTTGAGGACGTTGAGGCCGCGCACGACCTGGAAATTGTAGACCCAGCGCATCTGGTCGAAGGTGAGTCCGGGACCGTAGATGGCATAGGATTCGGTGAGCGCAAGGCGTGCACCGGTCTGGTGAGCGGCGGAGGAGGCGTAACGGGGGAAGAAGCTGTTTCTGCAAAGCGGCGCATAGGGTTCCACGCGTTCCTGTTCAGGGGCAGGGAAGGCCTGACGCCAGATGATATCCACGCCGGGCACGTCCATGGCACGCAGTACGCGCAGAATGTGGTGGAATCCCCACTTGGCATTGCCGAAGGCAACGTCGTCACCACCGACATGACCGGAGGAGAGGGAGCCGTTGGCGCGGCACCAGTCGCGCAGCGGCATAAAGTAGTTCTCGGCAAAGAGCTCGCCCACCAGATCGTGATAGTCGGCGCGGACTTTGCGGGACTTGGGATCGGTCATGGTCAGGTCAAAGAGCTGGGGCAGATGGGCGCCAATGTCGTAGCCGAACTTTGCCCGGAACAGCTCGTCAAAGTCTTCGGTCCAGGGCAGTGTCTCCTCATCAAACGTGCGCACGTGGGGTTCGTCGGTGAACGTGACGGCAAAGTGCTCGCCGTAGCGATTATCAAAGGCTTTTTTGTACTTTTCATGGACATATTCGATGAAAAGCTCGGTGGAACGGCGGTTGAGCAGATCCGGATAGGGCTGGACGATGGAGGGGATGAGATGACGGTCATGGTTTACATCGATGGACCATGCGGCAAGCTCCGGGTGTTCCTTGACCACGCGGCCGTTGGCAGCACCGGAGGGCCAACCACCTTCGTCGTACATCCATACCCGCATGCCGCGCTTTTCGGCCTCGGTCACCGCAAAGCGAAGCTGGGCAAGGTATTCTTCGGACAGGTAGGGCTTTTCACCGGGAACCGGATAACTGACAAATTCCTGCGGGATGGGGAGCACGTAGAGGCGGCGGATGCCGCGCTTGGCCATGGAATCCAGCCGCTCGATGATGCCTTCATCGAGGATCTCGCCGCACCAACTCCAGGAGTAGGTCGGCCAGAAATCCACCGGAGGGGAACTGAGCGCTTCCAGCGTATCGTGGGCACAGTAGGTGTAATCGGATTTTGGAAAGTTCATAAAAACACCTCATATTTGAAAAATGACCGTAATGATGAGCGGATAGATGCAATATATGACTATTGGGGAAGCTTTTTGCCGCATCTGGAACAGTATACATGATCGGACGCCGCCGCCGCACCGCAGTAGGGACAGTATCTTGACTCGCCGCGTTTGGCGCTGTCCGGTGACGGCTCAGACTGCGCTTCACCGAAGCGTTCATTCAGCGGATCGGGCTCCTCATGGCTTTCCACGATGTCGTAGGCGGAGTAACGCTGCTCACCGGTGGCATTTTTGAAGTTGTAGACGGCCTGTACGATGCCGATGGCAATGAAAACCAGACCAAAGAGCGAGAATACCCCGGCTCCCATACTGGATGCCGTAATTGTCCAGAAAATGCCGAAAATCACCGCGGCGATGTTCATCACGCCGCCCATCATCGAGGGGCCGCGTCCGGGTTTGATGCTTTTCATATTTTACCTCCCTCAGGTACGGATGTCTGTGTCATGGATGGATTTATTATACAATACGCGCGGAAATATTGCAATTGCGAAATCTGCGTTGCATACGCTTATCATCTGTGCTATGATGAAATCAATCACCTGAAAGGAGACGATATCATGGAAAAATATCAGCAGCTGACCTTCGGCGCAGCCAAGGAACTCATCACGCCCCGCGAGAGAACGATGATGATCGGCTTTGGTGCGGCTTTCGGCGTACCCTTCACCGATATCCACGATGATCTCTATGTCAGAACCCTGTTGCTGCAGGACGACGACGGCGAGACCGTGCTGCTCATCGCCATGGATCTGCTCTTCCACGACGACAGCCTGCCCATCGCTCTGCGGGCGTATGCCGAAAAGACCCACGGCGTCAAGCCTGACAATCTCCACGTCTCCTATACGCATACCCATTTCGGCCCCGCTGTGAAGGGGTATGACTTCAACTGGACTGCCGACTCCTACGAGGCGTTTCTCTTTGACCGTATCTGTGCCTGTATCGACCGCGCATTCCTGACTACCCGACGGGGTACGCTCAAATACGCCGTCATCGGCGGCGAGTGGAACTGCAGCCGTCGGCTGATGGTGGACGGTGTGATGCAGTTTCGTGCTAATCCCGAGGGAGAGGTGGACAAGAATCTCTACCTCCTCAAGCTCGAAGATGAGGAAGGACGCATGCGTGCGCTGGCGGCAAACTTCGCCTGTCATCCGTCGAATCTTGACCATGTATACAACATCATTTCCTCGGAGTACGCGGGCCGCCTGTGCCAGAAAATCGAAGGCGCGTTCTACGGCTGTACGGCGCTGTTCTTCCAGGGGTTCGGCGCGGATGCCAAGCTGCGCAAGGGCATGAAGACCTCGCTTTTCCGGCAGATCAGCTTTGATGAGTGCGACGAAGTGGCCTCCGCCATGCTCGGACGGATTCAGGACAAACTGATAAACGGACGGTGGGAGACGCTGCCGGTACAGCTTGGCAGCCGGGTGTTCCGGCTTACCCTGCCGCTGGAAATCAATCCCCGGGAGTTTTACGTGGAGCGCAGCACGTATTACTCAAAACAGCCCGGCGCCAGGTACGTCCGCGAGATCAATCCCGCGGAGGATATGCCCGGCAACGGCTCAAAGCTTCTGTGGTCCTGCGCCGACTATGTACTGGATCATTACGACGAGCTGCCGGAGGTGCTGGAACTCAACTGCGGCGTGGTGAAGATCAACCCCGGCTTTTTCATCCTCTCCATGGGCGGCGAGCCGGTGATCAACATCCGTACGGTGCTCTGCGAGGCGTTCCCGGACAGGACGCTGCTGACCTTTGGCTACAACGACGCCATCGCCTACATTCCCAGCGACAAGGTGATCGGCGAGGGCGGCTACGAGGCCGACGGTTCGGTGACGGAGTACCGTCTGAAGGGCAGAATCGCTCCCGGTGTGGATGAAATTTACCGCAGGGGCTTCGGCGCGGTGATGGATGAGCTGAAGTAAGCATCCAATTGCCTCAAACCCATACCTTTCAAGGAAAAAACGCAATGGACTTACCCGAAACGGGGTTCCATTGCGTTTTTTGTTACGCCAGCAGCATCGTCACGCCGGAAACGGCCATAAAGCCGTACACGCAGCGCTTGAGGGGTTCTGGCTCCAGCCGGGTGAAGAGCTTTGCGCCCAGCCAGCGTCCGGCAAAGGCAAACACAATGCCCACCACCACGTACACAAGAACAGCCGTGGTCACGGTACCGGCTGCTGCCCGCATGGCGGTGTTGACGATGTTGGTCAGGGCAAAGAAGCACTGGATGGTACCGAAATAGGCATCGTTTGATTCTGTAGCTTCCAGCAGGTAGACCACCATCGGCGGGCCGCTCATGCCAAAGAGACCTCCGAGCACACCGGAGAGGGTGCCGCAGACCGTACCTGTCAGGGGATTTGCCCGGATACGCACGCGCTTTGAGAAGAAGATGAAGTAGATGCTCAGCACAATCAGTGCGCAGGCCACCAGTTTTTTGAGCAGTGCATCCGGCTGTCCGGCGGAGAGCCAGATCATCACCGTAGAGCAGATCAGATATGACACCAGCGGCGGCACGAGGATCTTCCAGCGAATGCTGTCCCGATACAGCCATGCGTTATAGGCCGCCGTGGTCAGCGAAAGCATCGCCGAGGTGGCTACGCTCTCCGCCGTGGACGGCATGAAGTAGGGGAAGAACGTCAGCACGAAGATGGCGAAGCCGAAGCCCGAGACGGTCTGCACGACGGTACCGCCGAAGACGGTCAGGGAATAAAGAAGGTAGGTTAGCATTCGGGACCTCCGTGGGGGGATTTCATACGTTGCGGGCAGCTGATAGGCAGCTGCCTATGGGATCGTATGTGCGTCTACGCTAAAAGGCTTTTGGGATTTACCACTCCGCCACGCTGCCGTCGCGGTGACGCCAGACGGGATTCTTCCAGTTGTGGGGAGTCCTGTTTTCCTCGATGACAAGCTCACGGTTGACATCCACACCAAGACCGGGAAGACGGGGCAGCTGTACGTAACCGTCCACGAAACGGAAGTCGTCCTGATTGTGCACGTAGTCCAGAACACTCTTGCCGACGTTGTAGTGGATGCCGATGCTCTGCTCCTGAATGACCGCGTTGTAGCTCACCGCGTCCACGCACAGGCAGGCTGCCAGCGCAATCGGGCCCAGCGGGCAGTGGGGGGCGAGAGCCACGTCGTAGGCCTCGGCCATCGCGCCGATCTTGTGTACCTCGGAGATGCCGCCGGCATGGGACAGGTCGGGCTGGATGATGTCCACGCCGCCGCAGGCAAGCAGCCGCTTGAAGTCGTACTTGGTGAAGAGTCGCTCGCCGGTGGCGATCGGTACGTTGCAGGCCGCGGCGATTTCAGAAAAGACCTCCATGTTCTCGCAGAGCACCGGCTCCTCGATGAACATCGGGTCAAACTCCTCAAGCTTCTTGGCCAGCACCTTCGCCATGGGCTTGTGCACACGGCCGTGGAAGTCGATGGCAATACCGAAATGTTTGCCGCAAGCCTCGCGGATGGCAGCCACACGCTCCAGCACCGCGTCCACCTTGTCATAGGTGTCGATCATCTGCAGCTCTTCGGTGGCGTTCATCTTGACCGCACTGAAACCGGCGTTCTTCTTTTCAAGTGCCGCAGCGCCAACGTCCGAGGGACGGTCGCCGCCGATCCAGGAGTAGACCTTCATCGAATCGCGGCAGGCGCCGCCCAGCAGCTGCCACACCGGCGCGCCGTAAATCTTGCCCTTGATGTCCCACAGCGCCTGATCGATGCCCGACAGGGCGCTCATCAGCACGCCGCCGCCGCGATAGAAGCCTGCACGGTGAATTGTTGACCAGATGTCCTGAATGCGCTGGGGATCGGCGCCGATGAGGTAATCCTTGTATTCCTGCACACAGGCGAGTACCGCCGCCGCATGACCTTCCAGTACCGCTTCGCCCCAGCCGGTGAAGCCGTCGTCGGTGATGATTTCCACAAAGCCCCAGCGGGGACGGACGAAATAGGTGTTGACCTCGATGATTTTCATAATCGTTACGACCTTTCTGCTGTAATAGGGGAAAATATAGGTATTCGGGACGGCTGCTTACAGATTTCTGATCTTTTCCATCATCCCGGCGACGTACTTGCTGCAGGCCTCCCAGTCCCGGGCAGCCACAGCGTCCTTTGGCAGGATGCTGGAGCCCAGACCCACGCCGATGTAGCCCTGACGGAAGAAATCGGTGAGATTTTCCGGGCTGACGCCGCCGATGGCGACGTATTCGGTGTTGTCAAGAGGGCCTTTGAGGCTTTTGATGTAGCCTTTGGGCATGTCGCCTGCGGGGAAGAGCTTGATGGTGTCAAAGCCGTAGCGCAGGCAGCAGGTGACGTCGGAGGGGGTGAGGCAGCCGGGCATGATGGCAACGCCGTGGTCGCGGCACCAGGCGAGCACCTCCGGATCGGTGGAGGGGGCAAGCAGGAACTGCGCACCGGCGAGAATCGCCGCCTCGGCACGCTCCACGGTGATCGCGGTGCCCGCGCCCACCCATGCACGGTCGCCGAAATGGTCACGCAGCATGGCAATCTGTTCTAGTGCATGATCGGAATTGAGCGCGACTTCGAAAAACGCCACGCCGCCGGCGTAAATTGCCTCGGCATAGTCGATGGTGATGTCAAGGGGTACGTTTCGCAGGATGGCAAGCAGGGGATTTTCGCGTACAACGGCTCTGATATCCATGGTCATTCGTCCTTTAACGATAGATTTCTTTGGATCCGGCAAGCTTTTCGTCCAGCTGGGCACGGCTGGGGATACCTTCGATGTCGCCGGTATTCTGGGTCGCCATAGCACCTGCGATGCCACCCATGCGGCCGCAGGTTTCCAGGTCGCGGCCTTCGAGGATGCCCGAGAGGAAGCCTGCATTGAAGGCGTCACCCGCGCCTACGGGATCCACGACCTTGCAGGGAAACGGCGGAATGCGTACGATGCGTTCCCGGTTTGCCACGTATGCGCCCTTTGCACCATCCTTGACGGCAGCGTAGACGACACCGGCGCGCAGGAGCGTGGTCACGATGACCTCGACGCTGGAAGTACCCAGCAGCGCCTCTGCCTCGTCGATACCCAACAGGGCGATCTGGCTGGAAAGCAGCAGTGCGCGCAGCAGAGGGGTATAGTCCCGGTTTTTCCAGAGCTTACGGCGGATATTGGGGTCAAAGCTCATGGGAACGCCCAGGCGGCGGGCAAGCTCTGCAGCGGCGAGCACGGTTTTCTCGCAGGAGTCGGAGAGCACGGGGGTGATGCCGGTGAGATGGAGGAGCTTTGCGGAGCGGAAGGCTGCCTCGGAGAGGTCGGCGGGGGAGAGGTGGGAGGCTGCGGAGTTTTCGCGGTAGTAGTAGACCCGGGTTTCACCGGCGGAAAGCTCCTTGAGCATGAGACCGGTGCGGTGATCGGGATCGCGGCGGACACAGGAACAGTCAACGCCCTCGGCGCGCACGGCGTTCAGGACGAACTCGCCCATTTCGTCGTTTCCAAGGCGGCTGATCCACCCGGCGGAGTGGCCGAGCTTGGCCATGCCGATGGCGAGGTTAGATTCGGCGCCCGCCATACGCAGGCGATAATCGGAGACGTAGCGAAGGGGGCCGGACTCCCGGGGAGCCATCACGGCCATGGTTTCACCGATGGTGATGAGTTCAGGCATATGCAGTAACCTCCAAAGGGGGAAGATGTGGGCAACCATACAAAATAATGATACCGCAGGCGGGAGGGAATGTCAATTACAAAGATCGGACTTCATTCCGCTGGTGGGGGTAAGTCCGCCGACATAAAATAACAGGAGACTGCGAAAGCAGTCTCCTGTACGTGAATATACCAAAACCCCGCCGGGTTACATCTGATCCAGCTGCTCAAGATCGTAGGGAGTGCCCTGATAGACGTAGTAGTTGAGCCAGTTGGTGAATAATAACGTGCCGTGGGCGCGCCATGTGACCTCGGGGGCACGGGTGGGATCGTCACCGGGGAAGTAGTTCTTCGGAATCGCAATGGGCAAACCCTTGTCCACATCGCGGAAGTATTCCTTCGCCAGAGTGTCTGCGTCGTACTCGGAATGACCCGTGACAAAGATGCGGCGGCCTGCCTGATCGGCTACGATGTAGATGCCCGCTTCGTCAGACTCGGAAAGTATCCGCAGATCCGGAACCTTCTCGATGTCCTCGCGTCTGATTTCAGTGTGACGGGAATGGGGCGCGTTGAAGGTGTCGTTGAAACCGCGGAATAAGGGCTCGTTGGGCTCGAGCACGCGGTGACGGAAGATACCGAACATCTTCTCCGGGATCGGATACTTCGGCACGCCGTAGTGGAAGTAGAGCGCGGCCTGCGATGCCCAGCAGATGTGCATGACCGAGTATACGTGGGTGCGGGTCCAGGCCATGATCGTGCACAGCTCTTCCCAGTATTTGACGTCCTCAAACTCCATGTCCTCCACCGGCGCGCCGGTGATGATCATGCCGTCGTAACGCTTGGACGCAACCTCGGGGAAGGTCTTGTAGAAGGTGTCCAGATGATCGGCAGAGGTGTTTTTGCCGCGGTAGCTCTGGGTCTGGAGCAGATCAACCTCGATCTGCAGAGGGGTGTTGGACAGTCTGCGCAGAAGCTGGGTCTCGGTGACGATCTTCGTGGGCATCAGGTTCAGGATCAGAATGCGCAGGGGGCGGATGTCCTGAGACGCCGCGCGGCGGTCAGACATAACGAAGATGTTCTCGCTTTCCAGTACCGAATAGGCGGGAAGCAGCTCCGGGATTTTAATCGGCATAAATATGGCCCTCCGTGACTTGAGAAAATTGTTCGGGTCGTTTAGTGACAGTATAACGGGAATCGGCGAAAAAAACAAGCACGATTGTTCCAAAACCCGGAATCCCCGCGCCCACTTTTCTTGACAAAGAAGATAAGGTCGGGGTACAATGGAGGTGGGATGCACGCTGTCAGACAAAAAGCAGGAGCATCCCGGGAAAGGAGACAGGCTGTGATTGGTTTTGCACGCCGGACGATTCCGGCGATTTTTGTATGGATGCTGCTGGCGGTCTGCGCGATGGCCGCGCCCACCACTGAACTGGAAGCTGTCGGAAACTGCAGGCCGGACGGCGGTCGGTACCTGCCGCTGGACGCAGAAGAACAGGTGGTTTTCTCAGAGGGACTGTGTCCGGTGAAGCTTGACGGTCTCTGGGGCTATATCGATACCTCAGGACTGCTGGTGATCGAACCTTCCTATGATGCTGCGGGCCCCTTCCGGGAGGATCTGGCTGAGGTGGAGACCGGTGGCCGCCGGATTCTCATCGACCGGCAGGGAAACCAGGTGCTGGACGTGAGTGTATGGGATGAGGCAGTCCCCGCCGATGATGAGATGATCCTGGTGCGGCAGGGAAAGCTATGGGGCGCGATTGACCGGACGGGTCAGGTGGTGATTGAGCCTGCCTACGACACGCTCGAGCTACCAAGCTCGGAGCTTCTCTGTGCGTCAAAGGACGGAAAATACGGCTTCATCAATTCCGAAGGCCGCACGGTGATCGACTTTACCTATGATTACGCCGAAAGCTTTGCCGAAAACGCCGCTTACGTGGAACAGGCCGGTAAGGGCATGCTCATCGACTACCGCAGCGTGGTGTTGGCGGAAAACGTGTATTCCGGGCTTTCCGACGGCCTTGCCCTGACGATGCAGGATGGCCTGTGGGGCTTTGTGGACCTGACGGGAGCCGTTGCGATTCCCTGCACGTTTTCGGATGCGGAGGCGCCGCAGGACGGACTGGTTCGCATCAGCATGGAAGGCCTCTGGGGAGTTGCAGATCTCTCGGGTGCGGTGGTAATCGAGCCTGCGTTTGACTATCTCTGGCCCTACGAGGGCGAATGCGCGCTGTACGCCGAGTTTGACGAGTTCGGCATTGAGGTGGAGGGGTACGGTTATGTCAACCGCCTTGGAGAGCGCGTCACGAAGGCAAAATACGAGCAGGCGCGGCACTTCTCCGACGGCTATGCCGCCGTATTTGACGGAGAGAAGTGGGGTTACATCGACGAGTCAGGCAATACCGCGCTGGCGCATATCTACGACTACGCCGCGGACTTTTCCGACGGCTATGCGGCCGTAGCGGCGGATGGGGTTTACAGCCTCATTGACCATGAGGGAAAGGCTTTGGTGATTCACCGGGAAGGCGAGCTTCCCGATCCTTCCGTGGAGGAAGAATCCCCGGAGCAGGAAGAGCCAAAACCTGCCCGGGGTGGACTGAACATCGGTGCGCTGATTGTGCTGGTGATAACGTTTGCGTTAATTATATTCATTGCAGGTGTATCGTTGATTCGCAGCGTGAACATTCGCCGACGCCGGCAGGCGAGGCGGAAGAAGGAGATCAGTTTTCCTGTGGATGATGACAATCCATAGCTCGCTTTCTGTAACTGAAAAGCCTCGGCGGCTTGAGCCTATCATATGAACGAGGATCCATAGGCCATGTCCTGTGCGGACGGCGCAGGGCGTGTGTCAAGAACACAATGACATCCTCCGTGAACGCTTTTGCGTTCACGAGGCGCACGAAGGTGCACAGTTACATACAGCACGGTGCTATGGGAAGCCGCCGCAGGCGAACAAGCTTCCGGAAACCGAAAGAATCCCCCCTCAATCCCACATATCCCCCAAAGATGGAGTAAATCTATGAACTTGTGGCAAAATATCCCCTCGGGCGCGGCAATCGGCGCCCGTATCGCGGCGCTGCTGGATCGCTTCCCCAACGCCGAGTATTACATCACCCTTTATATCCGCTGGATTCTTGTCATCCTTGCCCTGCTCACCGTGGGCGGCTGCGTGGCATCTCTCCTGCGGGAACGGCATAAACCGGAACTCTGGGGCTATCTACAGATGCAGGACGGCTCGCGCCTTGCGCTGTCCCATTGGGAAAACCTCATCGGCCGCGCTAAATCCTCGGATGTGGTACTCGCCGACGGCTCTGTGAGCCGGGCGCATGCCTGCCTTAACCGGGACGATGACGGTGAATGGTCGGTGTACCCGGTGACGCATCGGGAGACCCTCATGGTCAACGGCGCGGCGGTAAAGGGAAAAACACCGGTGAAAGCGGGAGATCTGATCCGCATCGGTCAGATCGGGCTGGTGTTTGAGCCGATTACCGAGGACGAACAGAAGGAAGAAGTGCGCCGCCGTGCCCGTCCGGGCTATATCATCCGGCCGTGGATGATTTTGCTGTGGCTGACTGAGTTTCAGATCGTGCTTGTCATGCAGCACATGATCGCGGCACGGGAACACCTGATTGTTGAGATGCCGCTGTGCTTTGCGGCGCTGACGCTTTTGATGTGGTGCTACTTCTTCTTTATCCGTGCCATCGGACGCACGGGCTTTGAACCGGAGCTGCTGGGATTCTTCCTGACGACTCTGGGCATGAGCGTGGTCGCAACCTCCGCCCCGGACGAGCTCCCACGGCAGCTGCTGTGCGTGATGCTGGGGCTTTTTGTGTTCATCGTGCTGTGCCTGATTCTGCGCAGCCGTGCGCGTGCCAATGCACTGCGATGGCTGGCAGGCGCGGGCGCGGTGGGACTGCTGCTGGCGACGCTGGTATTCGGTACCGAGCTTTACGGTGCCAAAAACTGGATCATCGTGGGCGGGATGTCCTTTCAGCCCTCTGAGCTTGCCAAAATCTGCTTTATTTTCGCCGGTACCGCCACGCTGGACAGACTCTGGGCCCGGCGCAATCTCATCATGTTCGTCGTCCTCACCGGCGCGTGCATGCTCTGCCTTGCGATGATGAGCGATTTCGGCACGGCGCTGATCTTCTTTGTCACCTTTATCGTGATTGCTTTCCTGCGCTCGGGCGATCTGACCTCGCTGGTACTCGTCTGCGCCGGTGCGGGATACGCCTGTACGCTGATTCTCAGGTTCAAGCCCTACATCGCCCGCCGCTTCGGCGCGTGGCGTCATGCATGGGAAAACGCCTCCTCCACAGGCTATCAGCAGACCCGTACCATGTCTGCCGCCGCGTCGGGCGGACTCTTCGGCATGGGCGCGGGCAAGGGGTGGCTTCATAACATCGGCGCGGCGGACACGGATCTGGTCTTTGGCATCCTCTGCGAGGAGCTGGGGCTGATCATCGCGGTACTGGCCGTGGCATCAATTGCGGTGCTGGCGGTGTTCGCGGTGAAGTCTGCGTCGCTGGGGCGCTCGACGCTGTATGTGATTGCTGCCTGCGCCGCGATGTCAATGCTGGTGGTACAGACGCTGCTCAATGTCTGCGGCTCGGTGGATCTGCTGCCGCTGACCGGCGTGACGTTTCCTTTTGTATCCAACGGCGGCTCGTCGATGATCGGCGCATGGGGGCTGCTGGCCTTCATCAAGGCCGCCGACACCCGGCAGAATGCAAGCATCGCCATCCCGCTGCCCAGATTCAGACGCTGAGGCCGGGATTTCACGGTTTTATCAAACAATTCGGAGGATTTTTGCTGTGAACGACAAAAAACGCATCCTTTTTCTGGAATTTCATCAGGAATCAAACACCTTTAATCCCATTACCGCCTCCGCAGAGCTCTTCCTGCCCAGTCTTATCGAGGGCAAAGCTGCCTACGATCCGGATAACGGTGTCAATTTCCTGCGCACCATGGCGGCTCACGCGGCACAGGCGGTTGAGGATGCCGGCGGGGAGGTGATCCCTGCCGCGTTCATCCGTTCCAACTCCTCCGGCGGCCGTGTGGCCGACGAGGTGCTGCAGCTTCTGATGGAAAAACTGACGTATTATGTCAACACCTCCGGTTCTATCGACGGCGTATACGCCGCGCTGCACGGCGCGACCTGTACCGTCAGCGAGGACGATGCCTGCGGCGCACTGCTGGCGCACGTGCGTGCGTTGGTAGGAAAGGACGTTCCGATTGCGGCAAGCTTTGACCTGCACGCGAACATCACGCCACGGCTGCTGGAATCCGCCGACATCGTCTGCGGCTACCGTACCTATCCCCACGTGGATCAGGCGCAGACGGGACGGAGAGCAGCGTCGCTGCTGATGAGAAAGCTTGCGGGAGAGCCGGTGGAAATGGCGGCGGTGCGGGTTTCCATGATGATTCCCCCGGCGGGCTACACCACGCTGGAAGAGCCCTTCAAGAGTCTGATGGATCGGGGCGATGCGCTCATCGCCGACGGCACGCTTCTGGACTGCTCGGTATTTGCGGTGCAGCCGTGGCTGGACATCGACTGTCTGGGCTCCACGGTGATTGCGATTGCCGGGGATGCGGAAACGGCGAAGGCATACGCCGAAGAGCAGGCTGAGACGCTGTGGAGCATCCGGGAGGACTGCTGGCCGGAGCTTGTGAGCATCGACGAGGTGATCGACCATGCCGAGGCGGCGGTATCTGCCGGTGAGGGCGGCGCTGTGGGTAAACCCGTGCTGCTCATTGACGCTGCCGACTCCACCAACGGCGGCGCGGTGGGCGACAGTCCTGCGGTAGCTTTGCGGCTTTTGGAGCGCGGCTCGACCCTGCTTGCCTGCATGTTCATCAAGGATCCCGCGGCGGTGCGCCACGCCTTTGCCGTAGGTGTCGGCAATGCCGCAGAGTTCACCGTGGGTGCCGGATACACGCCGGGGCTTCCCGGACCGCTGAAGGCCGTGGGTACCGTGCGCTCGCTGCACGACGGCAAATGCCGACGGGGCTCACCCAAAGACGTGGGGCTGGCGGCTGTGATCGCCTTTGGAAATCTGGATATCCTGGTCTGCGACGAGCCCTGCGCCTCGGGTGATCCGGAGCTTTTACGCCACTTCGGAATCGAGCCGAAGGTATACGATCTGGTGGTAGTGAAGGCAAACACCTCCTTCCGTGCGACCTACGGGCAATTTGCGGGGGCTGTTTATTTTGCAGACACGCCCGGCGCGGGTGCATCGAATCTCCGGCTCTTTGATTGGAAGCACATTCCCGAGGGGATGTATCCGTTTGAGTAAAAGGCTGGGGAGCCTCAGCTAAGAAGTTCTGGAAGATAGTGCGCCTCCGGCGGAGGGAGAATCACGGGTTCTGGACCCGTACGCCCTGTGCATTGCGCATGCACCCCGCGCCTACTTTCTCTCTGCGTCGAGAGAAAGTAGGCAAAGAGCGCCGCCGGGGCCTGCAAGACGGCGTGATCGCGCGGCAGCGCGTCATGCCCCGGTCCCCGGCCCAGATTTCGGCGGAATATCGCCTATGAAGCGCTTGTAACCACGTTAATTCCCCTCACAGCACATAGGCTGCCTCGGTGCTGTGATCGGCATTAACCTGGTTAAGTGAAGTTCATAGGCGATGGTCGTCTCTGGAATGGGTTTCGAAAGGGAAAACCGGTGTTTTCCCTTCGGGTGCTTCTCGAGGAACGCTTTGCGTTCCTCAGTGACATTTCTTGCACAAGCAATGAAAGATTGGAACTCGCAGAGTTCCAATACCGGAGGGTGCCCGCGAAGGGCACAGGGCGTATGGATCCCCATCCATATGACAGGCTCAAGCCGCCGAGGCTTAACAGTTACCGACAGAGGGAGCTGTGGGGAAGCGCCGAAGGTGCACAGTTTCATACAGCACGGTGCTACGGGGTGCCGCCGAGGCTTGACAGTTATATCCAGAGGGAGCTAAACCTCTTCTTCATACTTTCTTAAGACTTCCCCTGTTTTCCCCTTAAACCTTTTCCTTTATACTAAAACCAGAACTCAGATCATCAAGCGGAGGTAATGACCCATGAACGCGCCGGTGAAGATTCTCGTCGTGGATGACGACCGCGAAATCGTAAGGAGTATCCAGATTTACCTGTCTCAGGAAGGCTATGAGGTGCTTTGCGCCTATGACGGCCTGCAGGCGCTGGATATTGCCCGGGAACACGACGTGCGGCTGATCCTGATGGACATCATGATGCCCAAAATGGACGGAATCGACGCCACTTTGCGGATCAGAGAGGAAAAAAACATCCCGATTATCCTCGTTTCCGCAAAATCCGAGGACGCTGACAAGATCCTCGGCCTCAATGTCGGCGCGGATGACTACATTACCAAGCCCTTCTCGCCCATGGAACTCATCGCCCGCGTCAGAGCAGCCCTCAGACGCTATATGCAGCTGGGCTCCATGGAAAAACGCCCCGATGTGCTCGTCAACGGCGGCATCGTGATGGATACCGCCGCGCATACGGTCAGCGTGGACGGCGACGAGGTGAGACTCACTGCCACTGAGTATAAGATTCTCGAACTGCTTATGAAAAACCCCGGCCGGGTCATGAGTATCGACGAAATTTATACAAAAGTCTGGCAGGAACCCTCCGTCGGCGGCGATAACACCGTGGCGGTACATATCCGGCGCATCCGCGAGAAGATTGAGATCAATCCGAGTCAACCGAGATACTTGAAGGTGGTGTGGGGAATTGGATACAAACTGGAAAGAATTGAAAAGTAACGGCGTGAAGCCGTTTGTGAGCTGGCTGAGCTTCATTCTCTGCGTGGTGCTTGTGCTGACACTGGCGCTGCATGGAGTCGCGCTGGTGGTCAGCTTCGGCCTGACCGACCGCTTTGACTGGCAGGATTACGTGAAGGATGACTTCTATCAGACCGAGCTCTATCGGGAAAGCATCAACGATACAATCGCCGATCTCATCGGTGTGGCGGCGGCCATAGATGAGAACTGGATCAATGACAGGGGATACCGTGATGTGGAGTTCCCGTTCATTGAGACGACAACTGCCGAACAGGATGAAATCGACCGGGTCGGGATGTACTGGCAGGACGAGGAAGGCAACTGGTTTACAGAAGACGGACAATATATTTCGCCGGAAGAGATGATTCGCATCGCGGCAGGCGTTGTCTCTCACGGGCAGGCGACCACGTATCCTGCGGCGACAATGGCCACGGCGATGAATGCGACCGCGGTGACGACTGCGACCGCGGTGACGACTGCGACCGCGGTGACGACTGCGACCACGGTTGTGGTACCCGCACCTGAACTTGTTCCCGATGAAAATGCGGAGGAAAGCGTCCCTTTCGGCGGGAAAATCGTCTATACAATGCGGGGGATGGGATCATCACCCGGAACGCTGTATTACTCGGCCAATCTGCTCAATCCCGACTTCGTGGGCTCGAACATGGCAGATTACGGAGTGGAGAACTTCGAAGATGCTGTGGCACTGGCCGAATCCCTCCGGAATGAGTACCGCTATGTCTACGTGATTCAGAACGGCGAGACCGAGGCATGGTACGACGGCACGCCCGTCTATTCCCCCGGCATCCAGCTCAGCCACTATGCAAATGCCTCCGAGATTAACCTCGTGCTCATGGGCGGTCATTATGACCTGCTGGGTAGTATGCAGTCAGTCCTATGGAGTCAGCAGATCGGCGATGCGATGAACAGTTGGTATCAGCTGCGCTCGTTGCTTGTCTGGATGGCCATCGGCGCAGGTGCACTGGTGGTGCTGCTTGTGCCGGCCATTCTCCTGTGGAAGCACCGGCACACATTCACGCTGCAGCTGAGATTCGTGCTGAATCATATCTGGCTGGAAGTAAAGCTTATAGCACTTATCGTACTCATCTGGTGCGAGCTCGCGACATTTACTCGTGTAAGGTACAGCGACTACGGCGGGACTTCCTTTATCTGTTGGATCCTGATCTTCGGCGGGGCCATTGCCATCGGCATCTTGCTCTGGGAACTGTTCACAGGCTTCCCCGATTCCTGCGTGCCGGGAATGTGGCGGCTTTTCCGCCGGGGCATGAGACGGCTGGGGCAGGGCATCCGGGACTTGGAGCGGCTCTATCCCTTCCAGCGTGCGATGACCGTGCGGGCATGGGTGTTCCTCGGAATCATCGGACTGCTGCTTCTCCTGACATGGCTGCTGGGAATCTCCGGGCGCTACTACTATAACGGCCCGATCATCCTCATCCTGCTCATCTCGGCGGCGATGGTCGTCTCAAGCATCTGGTTCTACCGGGGTTACCGGCACATGGTGCGGGGCATCGGCGACGTGATGGACGCCGCCCGCGACATCCGCGCCGGCGATATCGAGACGACGCTGGAATTTTCCGAGGAACATGAGCTGCATGAGCTGGGGGATGACCTCAACCACATCGGCGAGGGCTTTCACCGGGCGGTGGAGGAGAGCTTCAAGGCCGAACGCATGAAGGTGGAGCTGGTCACGAACATCTCCCACGACCTGAAAACCCCGCTGACCTCGATTGTCACCTACTCACGGCTCCTGCGGGACCTGTCCCTGGATCCTCCTGCGGATGAATACGTGGACGTGATCTGCCAGAAGGCCGACCGGCTTGACCGGCTTACCAAAGACCTCTTCGAAGTCTCCCGCGCTCAGTCGGGCAACCTCCCGCTGAATATGGAAACCATCGACTTTGCAGCCCACGTGCGCCAGAGCATGGCAGAGCTGGACGAGCGCATCGCCGCGTCCGGGCTTTCCTTCCGCGTGAGGCTGGGAGACGCGCCGGTGTACATCCGTGCTGACGGCTCCAAGCTCTACCGGGTCATCGAAAACCTGGTGGTCAACGCCGTCAAGTACGCCATGCCGGGTACCCGCGTCTGGATTACGCTGACGCAGGATGGGGAGTGCGTGACGTTTGAGATCAAGAACATCGCGGCGGAGGAGATGACCTTTGATGCCTCCCAGATCGCCGAGCGCTTCGTCAGAGGAGACGAGTCCCGCACTGACGGCGGTACCGGGCTGGGTCTTGCCATTGCCCGCAGCTTCACGGAAGCCTGCGGCGGTGAGTTCGACATCGACATCGACGGCGACGTGTTCTGCGTGACCATGCGCTTTGCGCGGGCAGACGAAAACTGAACAGATATTGCACGGGGCGGCGCTCGGAGAACGCAGCGTCGCCCTTTTTGCACCTTTTTTGGGGGGAGCGTATCGCCGAAGAAGGTGATTTTACCCAACGCAGTGGGCAAATTGCAAAGCGGCCTCAGGCGGGGCGTCATAAATGCCGCCCCGTACAATGGTGCAGAGAATGATACAGCTGCGCCGCGAAGAATAAGGATTCCCCAATCGCTCTCAGCTGCTGTCACGGAGATTTTCAATTTATCTCCATCAAATAATACCTTGACCGATCGCCCAAGAGGGAGGCTGGGTCAATATAATGCCTTTCAGGGGTACGGCGTACCTCGGATGCGATCTGCACCATTGTACGGGCGGGCATTTATGACCGCCCGCAGAGATATGCAGCCCTTCGGCAATTCTCCCCCCACCATACATCACAGAAAGGAGCACCAACATGACCCATATCCGTATTTTCGCGCTGCTCATGGCAGCGCTGATGTTCTGCACCCTTTTCGCCGGATGCTCCGGCTCTTCCGGCACCGGCGCCACCACGCCTGCCGCCAATTCCGGCGGTGTTGTCATTCCTCCGTCGCTGGACGGCAAGGTCTACGCCGCAAGCTTTGTGGAGCTTGATAAAACCTATGAGTACACAGGTCTGAACGCGGGCGTGACCATCCTCGACGGGCGCATTATCATGCCCGCGTGGAAAGTTTACAACGCCGGCACCGATGAGGAAATGCATGAAACCGTTCTGATTTCTGTCAGCCCTGACGGCTCCGATATCCAGACCCTTCCCATTGAGCTGCCGCAGGAGGGTCAGATCATGGGCCTTGCTGTCAGCCCTGAAGGCGATTTTTGGCTGCAGCACAGCATCTGGCACTACGATGAAAAGACCAATACCTCCTCCTCCGAGCACTACCTGCGCCGCTATGCCCCCGATGGCACCGAGAAGCTGACCGTCGACCTTGCGCAGTATATCGACGAGGAAGACTACTTTTCAGGCGGTACTTTCTGTTGTGACGCGCAGGGCAATATCGCCATGGGAATCTCCGACGCGGCCTACATCTTTTCACCCGAGGGGAAGCTGCTCTTCATCCTCAACGAGGGCGGCGGCTCTGAGTGGATCCGCGACCTGTCGCTGGACAAAGAGCGCAACCTGCTCGTCCACATGATGGGCAACGGCGGCTGGGAGCTTCGTACCGTGGACATGGAGAAGAAGGATTACGGCGAGACGCTCAAACTGCCCGAGCGTTTCAACTACAACCACGCCGCCGAAGGCCGGGGAGCCTATGACTTCTATCTGTCTGATGACTACCTCTACGGCTGGGATGGCGAAAAGGAAGAAGTGGTGCCTATCCTCAACTGGCTGGAGCTGGATGTCAACTCCGAGAATATCCAGAATATCCTCGCGGTAGGGGAGGAAGAATTCCTGGTCATGGCCTATAACGACACCTGGGATCTCGAGCTCATCCGCGTTTACCGCACCGATCCCGCCGGGACCGAGCGCACCGTGCTGCGTCTGGCAACGGCGCAGGGTGTCAGCCAGTTCCTCAAATCCGCGGTCATCGATTTCAATAAGTCAAATCCCACCTACCGCGTGGAGATCACCGACTACATGGCGGCGACGCAGGACTACGCTGCGGCGGTCACCAACATCAATAACGACATCATCGCGGGCAATGTCCCGGATATCCTCTCCATGGGCGACCGCTCCAAAGGTACCTGGATTGCCAAGGGCATCATCGCTGACCTCTATCCCTTCATCGACGCAGATGAAGAGCTGTCCCGGGAGGCTTTTGTGTCCTGCGTACTGTCCGCCTGTGAGTACGCCGACGGTAAGCTGTATGAGATTCCCGCCGGGTTTGAACTGTTTACGCTGATTGGCCGCGAGAGCCTGATCGGCGACGTGACCGGCTGGACGATGGATGAGATGAACGCCGCCTTTGCAGCCCATCCGGGCAAGACCACTATCACCGAACTTAATCGGGAAATGGCGCTGATGTATTTCTCGATGATCATGCGCGACCGGTTTGTCAACGATGCCGATGGTACCTGCAGCTTCGATAACCCTGAATTCTGTAAACTGCTTGAGTTTGTCAGATCCTTCCCCGAGGAGATCGAGTACACACCCTCCGGCGTACGGCAGGTCATGGAGGGCATGGCGCTGACCTATGATGTATACCTGCACGACGTGGACAGCTACCAGTTCTACGATGAAGCCCTTGAGGGCGACCTCACCATGCCGGGATTCCCCGGTGAGGCGGGTTCTCAGGGGGCGCTTGTGATGCCCAACGAAAGCTACGCCATCGCCGCAGGCTCGCCCAATCAGGCGGGTGCCTGGGAGTTTATCCGCCATATGCTCAAAATGGCGGCAGACCCGCAGATGCACTACATCCATTCCATCCCCTCGCTGCAGGAGGGACTGGATGCGCAGATCAGGGAAGCACAGACGGTCAGCTACGACGTGGACGGCAACGAGTGCATCCGCTCGAGCTGGGGTATGAACGACGTGAGTGTTGATATGTACGCAATCAGTGACGAGCAGCTGGCGGGATTCATGGAGGTCATCGAGAATGCAAAGCGCGCGGTGTCCTACGATGAAAAGCTCTTCAACATCATCGCCGAAGATGCTTCCGCCTTCTTTGAAGGTGCCAAATCCGCCGAGGAGACGGCAAAGGTGATCCAGAGCCGCGTGCAGATCTATTTGAGTGAGCAGCGGTAAGAAAACAGAGGAAATTAGCAGTTAGTGACAGACAGAAAGAGCCGGAACACATAGTGTTCCGGCTTTTTGCATAGTGTGAGAGACATAGACAGTTCAAAATCATGGAGTAAACTATATCTGTATGTCAAAATGCGTCAAAATACGTGAAAAAATGAAAGGAATCGATGTCAACATGGCTTCCAGCCGTAAGTACGAAATGGATCTGACCACCGGCGCGATCCTGCCGAAGCTCCTGAAATTCTGTATCCCGCTTGCCCTGTCCGGCATGCTGCAGCTGCTGTATAACGCAGCCGACGTTATCGTGGTAGGACGATTCTGCGGCTCGACGGCTCTGGCGGCGGTGGGCTCCAACGGCTCGCTTGTGAACCTCCTGGTCAACCTATTCATCGGACTGTCGGTGGGTACCGGCATCGTGACGGCAAGGTTCTACGGCGCGAAGGATTCAGAAAAAATCCGCCGGTCGGTGCATACTGCGATGCTGCTGGGCGTGATGGCGGGCCTGTTCGTGATGGTGGTGGGTCTCACCATCTCCGGCTGGATGCTGGAACACGTGATGGGCGTACCAGAGGACGTGCTGCCGCTGGCAAAGCTCTACCTGCGCATCATCTTTCTGGGCATGCCCGCCCAGATGACCTATAACTTCGGCGCATCGATCCTCCGTGCGGTGGGCGATACCAAACGCTCGCTGTATATCCTCTCGGTTTCGGGTCTGATCAACGTGGTTTTGAACCTCATCTTCGTTACGGTGCTTGACATGAGCGTGGCAGGCGTGGCCCTTGCGACGATCATCTCCCAGTACATATCGGCCTTCCGCGTGGTGCGCTGCCTGATGCACTCCGACAGCGATATCCGCCTGATGCCCTCGGAGCTTCGCATGGACGTGTCGATTCTCAAGCAGTTTGTACGTCTGGGTCTGCCCGCAGGCGCCCAGAGTGTGATGTTCTCCCTGTCCAACATGATCATCCAGACCTCGATCAATTCCTTTGGTACCCTTGCCATGGCGGGCAACGCCGCGGCGCAGAATCTGGACGGCTTCATCTATAACGCGAAGAACTCGGTCTATCAGGGCTCGATCACCTTCACCAGCCAGAACGTGGGCGCCAGGCAGTACGACCGCATCAGCCGCATCTGCCGTACGGCTTGCGTGGTCGTCACGGTGATCGGTCTGGGCTTGGGACTTTTAACCTTTGGCTTTGGCCGGCAGCTGCTGGCAATCTACGATCCCAATCCCGAGGTCATCGAGTTTGGCATGATCCGCCTCTTTGTTTTCGGCTGTACCTACTTCCTCAACGGTATCATGGAAGTGTTCGTGGGCTGTATGCGCGGCATGGGCTCGTCGATGCTGCCGATGGTGGTGACGCTGGTGGGAGTCTGCGGCCTGCGCATCGTGTGGATTTATACGATCTTCGCGGCGTTCCACACGCCGATGGTGCTCTACAGCTCCTATCCGGTGACATGGATCCTGACGGGTATCGTGCACTTCTTCTGTTATCTGCACGTGAAGAGGAAGCTGCTGGAAAAGGCAGGGCAGCAGGAAGCGGCCTGAGAGCGCTGATATTATCCCGCATTCATCAACGAAAGGAAGTCTTGAAACCAAATGGCAAAACGTAAGTACGAAATCGACATGGTAAACGGCGCGATCCTGCCGAAACTGCTCAGATTCTGTATCCCGCTGGCGCTTTCGGGTATGCTGCAGCTGCTGTATAACGCAGCCGACGTTATCGTGGTGGGACGCTTCTGCGGCTCGACGGCTCTGGCGGCGGTGGGCTCCAACGGCGCGCTGGTGAACCTGACGATCAATATCTTCATCGGCCTGTCGGTGGGTACCGGCGTTGTGGTCGCGCAGTATTACGGCGCGCAGGACGGAAAAGGCGTGCACAGGGCTGTGCATACGTCGGTGCTGCTGGGTTTTCTGGGCGGCATTCTGGTCATGATCATCGGCCTGTTCACCTCAAAGCCGCTGCTGGTTCTCATGGACTGTCCGGAGGACGTGCTGCCGCTGGCGGAAGTCTATCTGCGCATCCTGTTTCTGGGTATGCCCGCCAATATGACCTATAACTTCGGCTCTGCCGTGCTGCGCGCGGTGGGCGATACGAAGAGACCGCTGTACTTCCTGACGTTTTCGGGTCTTGTGAACGTGCTTCTCAACCTTTGGTTTGTAGTTGGTTTTGATATGAGCGTAGCGGGTGTTGCGCTGGCGACGATTATCTCGCAGGTCATCTCGGCGACGCTGGTTGTGATCTGCCTGATGCGCTCGGAGGGCGTGTTCAAGCTTGACCTGCGGGAGCTGCGCATCGATATGAAGATCATGGGACAGGTCATACGCATCGGTCTGCCCGCGGGTGTGCAGGGCGCGCTGTTCTCGATTTCGAATATCCTGATTCAGTCCTCGGTCAACTCCTTTGGCAGTATCGCCATGGCGGGCAACGCCGCAGCGTCCAATATCGAAGGTTTCGTGTATACCGCGCAGAACTCGGTCTATCAGGGCGCAATCACCTTCACCGGCCAGAACGTGGGTGCTAAGCGCTATGACCGCCTGCATAAGATCACCGCGACCTGCTGCCTGACCGTAACGGTGATCGGCTTTGTGCTGGGCATGGTGATGTATGCTTTCGGCGGAACGCTGCTGTCGATCTATGACCCGAATCCGGATGTAATCGCCGTTGGCCTGCAGCGAATGCTGGTATTCGGCCTGTCGTACTTCATGTGCGGCGTGATGGAGGTGCTGGTAGGCTGCATGCGCGGCATGGGAACCTCGGTTGTGCCGATGATCGTGTCGCTGATGGGCGCCTGCGTGTTCAGAATCATCTATATTTACACGATTTTTGCCCAGTATCACTCTCTGATGGTGCTGTATGTGTCCTATCCCGTGTCCTGGGTGCTGACCTCCGGCGTTCACTTTATCTGTTATCTGTTTGTACACAAACGGCTCGTAAAAAAGGCTGCCTTGAGCGAAAATCGGGCCGCCGAGGCATGACAGAAGCCGTACCATTTCATCGTTTTTAATGTCAACGAACCTCCATTTTATCATGAAAGGTTGAATTGTTATGACTAAATTCCCACGTACCACCGTCGGCGGCATGTCTCTGCCCCGTATGCTCATCGGATCCAACTGGATTCTCGGCTATAGCCATCGTACCAGCTCTGCCGATCAGATGATCCGTGACCGCCATGCCGATCCCGCCCAGATCGAGGCGATTCTGGAAGCCTACCTCGATTACGGTATCGATGCCATGATGGCGCCTTTTAAGGAGGATACCCCTCTGATGACCGCCATCCGCAACGTGCAGGAACGCCGCGGCCAGAAGATCATCATGATCGATACCCCCATCATCCGTGATATGTCCAATACCCGCGAGGCCTATGCGATTGCCGAGGCGCAGATTAAGGAATCCGCCAGACTGGGCTCTGATTTCTGCCTGCTGCATCACGGCTCTGCCGAGAAGCTTGTGTCCAAGCTGGACGGCACCATGAACCGCCTGCCCGATTACCTCTATATGATGCGCGAGGCCGGTATGCGCACTGGTCTTTCTGCCCATATGCCGGAGCTTGTACTCTATTCCGATGCCAATGACTACGATGTGGATACCTATATCCAGATCTATAACTGTATGGGTTTCCTCATGCAGGTCGAGGTCGAGAGCGTACACCGCATCATCCATAATGCCAAGAAGCCTGTCATGACCATCAAGAGCATGGCTGCCGGCCGCGTCACGCCCTTCGTTGGTATCACCTTCAATTACGCCACCATCCGCGACTGCGATATGGTCACCGTCGGCGCTTACGCACCCAATGAGGTCCATGAGGACGTGGAGATCGCCCTGGCTGCCATCGAGCGCCGCGCACCTGTCCTCGGTCAGCGCAGCTCCCCCAATAAGACCGCCGTCCTCGGCGGCGCGATCCGGTGAGAACCTACAGGCTTATCCGGTCGGATCGAAAGACCGTCAGCCTATGCATCGATGAGGATCTCAATGTGATTGTTCGTGCGCCGAAACGGCTTGCAAAGACCGCGATTGATGACTTTGTCAGCCGCCATGAGGCGTGGATTGAGAGCCATCTCGCCCGCAGGCGGGAGCTCAATGCCGGACGCAGGACGATTACCGTTACCGCGGTGGAGGAAGCAAGGCTCAGAGAGACCGCGAGACGGGAGCTTTCCGGGATACTTGCGGTGTACGCCGCCCGGATGGGCGTTGCTTATACCCGGTTCACAATCACGGGAGCCCGGACCCGGTGGGGAAGCTGCAGCGGGAAAAATGCTTTGAGCTTTTCATGGCGTACGATGCTCCTGCCGCCGGAGTGCCGGGAGTACGTGGTCGTGCATGAGCTCTGCCATATCCTACAGCATAACCACAGCGCGGCCTTCTGGCGCGAGGTTAAAAAAATCCTGCCGGATTACCGCGAACGGGAGGGAAAAATCCGCACGTTTTCAAAAGAGAACGAAATCGTGACAGAATAGGTATGAAGAACCCGGAGAGCAGCCGCTCTCCGGGTTTTCTTATACAACAAAAGCGGGTACCACACTGTGGTACCCGCCTGAAATGTGACTGCCTTACATGAGATTGATCTTTCTGTTGGCGCCCAGTTCAAAATGTAATAACGCAATGCCCAAATCAATCTCGGCGAAGGGGGAAATGGCCTGTACGCCCACCGTGATCCGGCCTTCCTTCAAACGGAACTGCACCGGCTGCCGGTTCATCGCCGAGGGCGCACGCTGTACGGCGCGGATGCCGTCGAGGAACCACTCCGGCGGCTCAACGTCGGAGGTGTAGAGCGCTTCCAGAGGCTTTGTCTTGCGTGCGGTCAGGTTGTGAATCAGCGACTCACGGCGGCCCTCCATGGGACTGACCTGCCCGATGGCAATGACCAGACAGAGCTGCTCGTCGGCTTTTAGCTGACAGGGGCAGCGGCTGCGGTCAAAAGTACCGCCGACCCAGCAGGTACCAAGCTCCATGCGGGTGGCTTCCAGTACCAGACGTTCGCCGCAGTAGCCCAGCTTGCGCTTTAAAAGAGGATCCGAACGCCGACCGATGAGGGCAATGAAGTGCTCGACATTCTGAAACATGCCGTAGCTTGCCCGGAATCCGGCAAATACGGGGGCAGCGTTTTCAATAAGCTGTATGTGAAGATCGTATTCCAGGTTGAGCAGTGCAATCTGCCGCAGCAGCTCCTGACGATGCTTGTCGGGAAGGGAGGTTTTGAGAAAACTGCGGCGGGAACGGCGGGTGTAGACGGCTTCGAGAAGAGTCAAGGTCGGATCGCTCCTTTCTGAGGGCAGTATCGGTGTTTACAGTTATATTGTAGCGTTTTCAAAAGAAAAATACAAGTGATTTGACGTTGAAAACGGCAATTAGGTTTTTTTCAAAGCGTTAGAAAATAGTCTGACTCGCAGAAAAAATTTTATGACCATTGACGAAATCAGTTTATTGACAAAACAGACGCGATTTGCTATACTAAAGGACAGAAATGCGTTGAAGAGGCAAAGGAAGAAGATTTGCGCGGCACAGAGAGCTGTCGGTCGGTGTAAGACAGCGTGCACAACTTGTTCCACTCTCCTCTGAGCGGCCGGCTGAAAGCATCCTGCTGTGTAGGTTCGGACGGGGTTCCCCCCGTTATCAAAGGAAGGCATTGAAGTTATTTGAGATGCCGGAGTGGGTATCGTGACGATACCAATAAGAGTGGTACCGCGGAAGCTGATGCTTTCGTCTCTTGCAGAATAGGGAGACGAAGGCGTTTTTTATTGTCAAAACACCGCGCCTGTCTCTGCAATGTGAGAAAGGAAACAACAACATGAAACTGTCATTCTCCACCCTGGGCTGCCCCGATTACTCCTGGACCGAGATTTACTCCCTGGCTAAAGACTTTGGTTTCCACGGCATCGAGGTGCGCGGTCTTGGTAATGAAAACTTCTCGATTAACGCTTCTCCTTTCCGTCCGGAGAATCTGGAAGATACCCGTGCTACCCTCAAACGCATGAAGCTTGAGATTTGCTGCCTGTCCTCCGGCTGCGCACTGCGCTATGCCGATAAGCATGAAGAATCCATTGAAGAACTGAAAGAATACATCGCCGTGGCCAAGGCTCTGGACGTGCCCTATATCCGTGTGCTGGGCGATCAGACCGTGGAGCCTCAGGATGATTTCCCGGACGAGAACGTCATCGAGCCCATGCAGATTCTGGCTCCCATCGCTGAGGAAGCCGGAGTCACCCTGCTCATCGAGACCAACGGCGTCTATTCCGATACCGCCCGTCTGGCGGATGTCCTCGCCCGCATCGGCAGCGATGCCGTCGCCGCGCTGTGGGACTGGAACCATCCCTACCGCTTTAATAATGAGTCTCCCGAGACCACTATCAAAAACCTCGGCGCCTTCATCAAGCACTGCCATATCAAGGATTCCGTCGTCGTGGACGGTAAGGTCGAGTACCGCCTCGTGGGCGAGGGTGACCTGCCCAAGATGGCCGAGTACATGAAGGCTCTGCGTTCGCTCAATTATGAGGGCTATATCTCTCTGGAATGGCTCAAGCAGTACGCTCCGGAGCTGACCGAGGCCGGTATCGTGTTCCCGCATTATGTCCACTTCATGTCCCAGTATCTGGGTAATGACGCTGCCTCCAACCGCCTGTATCTGAGCCAGCGCGGCAACGGTCAGTATGTCTGGCCCAAGGAGACCATCATCGACCTGACCTTCCCCCAGGTGCTTGACCGTATCTGCGAGGAATTCCCGGATCAGTATGCCTTCCGTTATACCGAGTGCGACTATACCAGAACCTACCCCGAGTTCCGCGAAGACGTGGATACCTTTGCCCGTGCGCTGATCTCCATGGGCGTCAAGCAGGGCGACCACGTGGCTATCTGGGCCACCAACGTGCCCCAGTGGTATATCACCTTCTGGGCTGCCGTTAAGATCGGCGCGGTTCTGGTCACCGTCAATACCGCTTATAAGATTCACGAGGCCGAGTACCTCCTGCGCCAGTCCGATACCCATACGCTGGTTATGGTTGACGGCTATAAGGATTCCAATTACGTGGAAATCATCCGCCAGCTGGTGCCGGAGCTTGAGAATAACGAGGAACTCAAGCCCATCCACAGCCGTAAGCTGCCGTTCCTGCGCAACGTCATCACCTGCGAGTCCAAGCAGAAGGGCTGCTGGAGTTGGGAAGAGGCGCTGACCCAGGCCGAAAAGACTCCCGTTGAGGTTGTCCACCGCCGCGCCGCCATGCTCAATAAGCACGATGTCTGCAATATGCAGTACACCTCCGGCACCACCGGCTTCCCCAAGGGCGTTATGCTGACCCACTATAACATCGTCAACGACGGTAAGTCCATCGGCGACCGCATGGATCTGTCCACCGAGGACCGCATGATGATCCAGGTGCCGATGTTCCACTGCTTCGGCATGGTGCTGGCGATGACCGCGTCCATGACCCACGGTGTTACCATGAGCCCGATCCCGGCCTTCTCTCCCAGAAAGGGCCTCAAGTGCATCAACATGGAGAAGATCACCTGTTTCCACGGCGTTCCCACCATGTTCATCGCCATGCTGGGTCATGAGGACTTTGCAAAGACCGACTTCTCCCACATGCGTACCGGTATCATGGCCGGTTCTCCCTGCCCCGTCAAGGTCATGGAGGAGGTCATCGAGAAGATGAACATGAAGGAGATCACCATCGTCTACGGTCAGACCGAGGCAAGCCCCGGCTGTACCCAGAGCTCCACCGATGACTCCATCGAGACCCGCGTCAACACCGTCGGCCGTGCTTTCTACGGCGTCGAGTGTAAGATTGTCAATCCCGAGACCGGCGAGGACTGCCCGGATAACGTGGACGGCGAGTTCTGCGCCCGCGGTTATAATATCATGAAGGGCTATTATAAGATGCCCGAGGCCACTGCCGCCGCCATCGATAAGGACGGCTGGCTGCATACCGGCGACCTGGCCCGCCGCCTGCCCGACGGCAACTTCAAGATCACCGGCCGCATCAAGGACATGATTATCCGCGGCGGCGAGAATATCTACCCCAAGGAGATCGAGGACTTCCTCTACACCCATCCCAAGATCGAGGACGTTCAGGTCATCGGCGTGCCGGATAAACAGTACGGCGAAGAGATCATGGCCTGCATCGTGACCTCTCCCGGCGAGACCCTGACCGAGGAAGACGTGAAGGCCTTCTGCCTTGCCAATATGGCCAAGCATAAGTGCCCCCGCTACGTGGACTTTGTGGACGGCTTCCCGATGAACGCCGCCGGCAAGATCCTCAAGTACAAGATGCGCGAGGACGCGGTGAAGAAGCTGAATCTCCAGGCTGCCAACGCCATCGAGACCGCATAAGAACCTGGCTGCATGATCTGGCGGCCCTTCCGATAAGGAAGGGCCGCTTTTTCGTCCCCCAAAACCGAAAAGGTGGAGAAAATACCGGAAGTGGTGGGGATAATCCTGGCTGAACCGCTTGACGAGGCCAAAATGGGGTGATAAACTAAGTAAAAACACAATCAGAGGTGCGATATGGATTTCAATGAGCTGCTGCTGCCCACGTCGGAAAGCCTGAAATTCCGTGACGAAGGATATTTTGTCTGGTGCTCCACCATGTTCCGGCACGGGGACGCCTTCTATATGATCTATTCCCGCTGGGAAAAGGAACACGGCTTCATCGGCTGGGTAACCCATTCGGAGGTGTGCCTGGCTCGTGCTGACTCGCTGCTGGGCGAGTTCCGGTTTGTACGGCAGCTCTTCGGACGGGAGCCGGGGCCTGACGGCTCATGGCACGTGGTACATAATCCCACCGTCATCACCCACGGCGGACGTCACTGGCTCTACTGCATGAATAACTACGGCCACGGCGATGTCTGGGAGCATCGCAATAACCAGCGCATTGGCGTGGCCTGCTGCACCGATCCCGAGGGCGAGTGGGAATTTGTCAATGAACGGCTCATCGACGTGACTCCCGGCGGGATTGATTCGCTGATGACCTCCAACCCCACGGCGACGGTGACGCCGGAGGGGAAGATTCTGATGATCTATAAGGCTGTGGATCACAGCGGACCGCTGCCCAAGGGCGGCAAAGTCCTCTGCGGCGCGGCCATCGCCGATGCCCCCGACGGACCCTTTGTCAAGTACGGCAAGCCTATTTTTGAAAACCCCGAGGATGCCTGGTCCGTGGAGGATCCCTTCCTCTGGTATCAGGACGGGCAGTATCACACCGTGGTCAAGGACTTTCAGGGGTACTTTACCGGCGCACAGAAGCACTGTTTTGCCCATTTTGTCTCTAAAAACGGCTTCGACTGGCGTCCGGACGAGCATCCGCTGGCCTACCGGCGTGAGCTGGACTTCGGCGGCGGCGATATCCGCCCGCTGCGGCTGCTGGATCGCCCGCAGCTCTATATCGAGGACGGCGTGCCGCGCCTCCTTCTCTGCGCGGTGATGGAACCCCAGCCTGACGATACCTTCGACCACGTGACGGACACCTACAGCATCCGCATCCCGCTGAAAGCGTGATCGCGGCAGATCTGAAAGTAAACAGGCGGCGTACCGGATATCCGGTACGCCGCCTGTGCGTGTGCAGGGGTTAGTCGAGCTTTATGGGTTCCAGCTCGAGGTAGGTCAGAGCTTTTTCGATGGAAAGAATGTCTTTTGCCTCGGGAGAAGCCTTGGCAGGAATTGCTACGGAGAAGAAGTGGCCGTCATGGACAAAGCAGAAGCAATGCATGGCGACACCGGAGACCTCTTCGCGGGCATAATCATAGTTGTAGTAGAAAGTCTGACCGTTGTGCGTCAGTTCGGTGTAGATTTCGATGTTGTCGAACACGACACTTTCCAGATTCCCCTTTGCATCGCCGAGATGCTGCGTGTAGATGGCTTTCTGATCGTATCCGGTCTTATCGGAATCGAATACCGAATACTCAAAAGAGAGATAACTGTCGGGTCGGGAGATGATTCGGTAAACTTCTGCATCGTAGGGCACCTGGACAGGAAGGAATATTTCAGACACGGCTTTTACTTCTGCATCCTGCAGATACTCATCAATGCTTTCATAAACCTCGGGAGCCAGTTGCGCGGCGGCAGTGACGGTACAGGGACCATTGAGGGTAGCATAGGTGACGGTGGGGGAGGTTGTCGTCTGCTGCGCGGTTTGCGTGGATGCACAAGCGGTCAGTGCAATGA
Source organism: Oscillospiraceae bacterium (assembly GCA_015067675.1). GTDB lineage: Bacteria > Bacillota > Clostridia > Oscillospirales > QAMX01 > SIG502. Next base: position 14,854 of record SVMB01000003.1, on the reverse strand, counting down.
TACACAGCAGCAGAAGGGAAAACAGATACACTTTTTTTCGGAACATTTCAAATCACCTCGCAAACAGTTGATTGGCATCTATGAAGAGCAGGATTAAGAAGCTCACACTTTACCCTTGTCGTCCGACGGCGCGTGACCAAAATACTTGCAGTAGGCACGGTAAAAGGCCGAATAGTCGTTGTAGCCGCTGGCAGCGTAAACGCCGGTGGGATTTTCTCCCTGTGCGATGAGCCGCCGGGCGTACGTGAGACGGCGCTCGGTGATGTAACGATACAGCGGCACGCCCAGCTCGCATTTGAAGCGATGCTGCAGCGTGGATGCCGAGACTGCGAGCTGCTGCGCCAGCGTCTCTGTGCGCAGATCGTCGCCGGGATGGGTGTCGATGTGGCGGATACAGTCCGCGATGAGGGGATCGGTAGCGCGGCGGGGAGGGGATTCGGACGCGGCATCCGTGAGTGCAAGCTCTGCAAGCAGAAGCGAGACAGCGCCGGTCAAAAGGGCGGTACAGCGTTCATCATTCGTACCTGCTTCCAGTGCGCGGCAGATGCGCTCCAGCGGATAGCGCAGGGCAGATGAGGGAGAGGGCAGGATGCGCAGCGACGACAGAACGCCGGAATGGGCAATGACGGGCAGAAAGTCGTCATCGGAGAGATAGATGGCCAGCCGCGTGAAGCGGGCAGGATCGCGGAGGAAAAAGTGATGGAAGCTTCCGCGGGGGATCAGCACAAAACTTCCCGGCTGCAGCTCATCCTGAAAGTGTTCTGAGAGAAAGGTTACGTCTCCGTCGATGTAGTAAAGCAGCTCATGCCAGGGATGGATGGTGCTGCGGGCGAAGTTTTCGATGCCGCGGGAATAGACGAAGCTCAGAGAATCTGAAACGCGGCGGTTGATGGTAAAACTGTTCATATGCTGATGATATCATGGATTTGCGGGATTTGCAATAGAAAGACGCAAATCTTCAATGGACATTTCTTTTTCTGTATGCTATCCTGAAACCATCCAAGTCATGAAAGGACGGTTCTCCCCATGAATTACACCACTGAAGAACTCCGCGCAAAGCTTGAATACTCCACCCAGATCAGCGACGGCCTGACCCAGACCAGCGCCGACGGCGCGGCCCTCGCCTTTGACTCCAAATACGGCATCATGTTCTGCGCCTATATGCCCGGATTTCAGGGCCATTACGGCGAGTCCCGGGGCAAAATCGCCCTGTCCTGTTTCCCGGCCTCCCAGCCCACCAATATCCGCTTTGTCACCGTCGCAGAGGGGAATGACGTGTACTGTGAGAACATCTGCGGCCTCGGTGAGGGACGTGTGCGCGTGTTCTATGAAAAGGACAGCCGTGCTGAGGGCGATCACGATAACTGCTACCGGGACTATGACTTCCTCACCGATACACTGAGTGAGGAGCAGCGGGTCATGGTCAAACACCCCGACGGCAGCCTGGAACCTCTCTGCCTGTCGGCAGAATTCCGCTATCTGGAAGAACAGGGATACTCAAACCACAAATATGTCCCCACCGAGCAGGTAGGCCACTGCGCCTACCTCCGGGGCGAGGACGGTTACACCTACGGCGCGGCGGTGAGCTATTACGCCGAGCCGATTCTCTATCGCTCAGCCGACGGCGGCGCGACGGTGGAGTTTTTCGCCGTCTGCCCCTATCCTGCTCAGTATGAGTTTGAGTACCGCTTCTTAAACGGGAAACTCTACGCCATCTACCGCACCGATCTGGACATCGGAAGCATCTTCTTTACCTCCTCCGGGGACATGGGCAAAACCTGGGCATCTCCTGTGGCCTATGAGGAAAGCATTCAGTGCCGTCCGCGTATGCTGATCTATAACGGCCATATCCTCACCTCCTGCAACTACTATAACGGCGATACCCAGCATCGTCCCGCGATTCAGCAGGGCAGAACCTCTATCCGGCTTTATTACGGCGAGAATCCCGATCCCAATCAGAACGTCGTCGTTGCCGACCTCTACCGTCCCTGCGGCATGGTCAATATCTGTCTTGCCGACATCATGAACGAGCTGTATTTGGCCTACAGTACCAGCGAGCTTTGCCTTGAATACCAGAACGGCAATCCCGCCGTGCGCGGCAAGGACGCGATCCGCTACGTGAAGCTGGGCTGTCTGATTCCGGACTGAGGAGGGAACGATATGAGTTATGTAGACGAACACCTCTTTGACGAAACGTTGATCCGAACGCTGAAAAGCCGGTTTTATTACGCGGATTCCGATCCGGAGACGGGAAAACGGCTGTTTTTTGACAACTCCGGCGGCTCGCTGCGCTTGAAAGCCGCCGTGGAGGCAAAAGCGGCGTTTGAAGCATACCCCGACTGCCCGGAGCGTACCCATCCGCAGGCGCAGAAGCTCAAAAAGCTCGTCACCGCAGGCACGGACGAGCTCCGGGAGCTGGTATTCGGGGCAAAAACGGGCGCTGTGATGACGGAGCTCACCGCGTCCCAGACGATGTTTCAGATGGTGGGCATCATCATGGAAAATGTCTCCGGCAAAAACGCCGTGGTCTCCTCACTGGAGCATCCGTCGGCCTTTGATGCGGTGGCGTATTACTGCGAAAAGCTGGGACGGGAGCTGCGGGTAATCCCGGCCGATCACGTCACCGGAGGCATTGACCCGGATGCCGCAGCAGCACTTGTGGACGATGAAACCTGCCTGCTCAGCGTGATGTCAGCCTCCAACATCTCCGGTGCCATCATGGATATGGCGGAGATCGTGACAAAAGCCCGGGCGGTGAAGCCCGATCTGTTCATCATCAGCGACGCCGTGCAGCACGCGCCTCACTGTCAGCTCCATGCCGAAACGCTGGGGCTGGACGGCATGAACTTCGCGCCCTATAAATTCTTCGGCGTGCGGGGCTGCGGCTTTGCATGGATGTCCGACCGGGTGGCGCGGCTTCGCCATCACAAGCTGCTGGGAAAGCCCCAGACGGTGTTTGAACTGGGTACGCCGTCTCCCGGCAACTTTGCAGCTATGAGCGCGGTGATCGATTACGTCTGCTTCCTTGGCGCGCAGTTTATCCAATCCACTGACCGGGCAGCACTCTACGCCGAGGGTATGCGGCGCATCCATCTGCAGGAGCGGGCACTGCTCTGCCGGATGCTGGAAGGTACCCCCGACTGCCCCGGCTTGCGGCATATCCCCGGCGTGCAGGTGTACGCCGACGCCCCCGACCTGACAAAACGCGACCTGATCGCGGCGGTGGGCATCGACGGCATCGGTTTTCCGGAACTCGTGGAGGAATACCGCAGACGCGGCATGATCGTCTGCGAGCGCGTGCGGGAGAGTATGTACTCCCAGCGCATCGTGGAGGCGCTTGACATCCCGGGGGCGGTGCGCGTGTCGCCCATGCACTGCCACGGTGCGGCGGATATCGACCGGTTCCTTACAGTCACGAGGGAGATCGCGCAGAAATGCGCCGGATAAAAAAGTCCCGGAGCGGTAAGCTCCGGGACTTTGTGCATCTATTCAACCTCCACCCGTTCTAGTTCCAGATAGGTCAGGGCTTCCTCAATGCTCAGCGTGTAAGGCTTGCCGTCTGCGAGAATGGTTTCGGGAATAGAGACGGTCATCCAGTAACCATCCAGCAGAAAGAAGAACTGGTGAGTGGGGACATCATCCTGATAATCGGGGTTAGCTTCGTGATAGGAATAATACGCAGTCAGGCCGTTGTATTCATACTGCGGACGTGTCCACAGCTCAGAATCAGCAGTGTTTTTGCGGTATTCCTCAGCATCCCAGAGCAAACGGCTGACTTCAAGTTCAGCAAAGACCGATTTCTTCTCGTTGACAGGGATGCGATAGTCAAGATCAAAGCGAGTTCCGGGCATAACTTGAATCTTTTCAAGCTCTGCACCCTCCGGGAGCCGCACGGGCTTGTAGTAGGGCAGGGAATAGGTTTCGCCAAGTCTTTCCCGCGCTGCTTCATGGTAACTTTCAAGATCGTCGAAGAAAATGGATGCGTATGTGACAGAAAGATCCGGCGGAGCAAGACTGCAGCCGGCGAGCAGCGCAATGAGCAGGGTGACGGCGATCAGACGAAGCTTTTTCACATTATATTCACCTCCGGATGCAGCAGCGCCAGTCCGGAACCACATCCGGACTGGCGTTTTGTGTTACTCGGCAAAATGCCGCTCAAGCCATGCGCAGTTGAGGATCTTTTCCATCAGCGACGTGCGGCTGAACAGATAGTGATTGGCGGCCTCGTAGCCGATGCGGGCATCCCGGTACATGAGTACGAGGATATCTTCAGCAATGCGCTTTTCGTCGGCGATGAGGGAAAGAAGCTCGCGGCGCAGCTCTTCGGAGGGGTGCGCGAGGTAAGCATCTCTGGTCTGTACGAACCGGATCTGGTTGTAGGAGGCACAAAACAGTGCGCCGCAGACGCGGGCAGTATCCTTGAAGTCACAGTCGGGCATCGAATCCAGCAGCCGCAGTCCCTCCTGCCAACCCTCGGCGACGAGACGGAACTGCTCGGCGTAGACATCCACCGGGTAGATCGAGCGCCAGTTTTCCAGATCGTCGTAGGCATAACAGGTGGTGGTGGAGGTCAGCCCGGAGGGCTTTGCGAAAAGGATATTCGCAGGTCCTGCATTCTGCGGACCACGATACAGCGAGATAACATAGAAGGGGAAATGGGAAAAGGCTTCACAGAAACGGTGTACGGCGGCTTTGACCACCGGTGCATGGGCACCGTAGGAGTTACGCAGAGCCTCGTCGTAGGAATAGCTTACATTCGGATCGGCAAAGAAGAAGGAGGAAGCGATTTTTAGATTTTCCGAAGGCCAACCGCCAAGCGTCCAGCTCAGGTGTAGATTGCCCACCCCAATTTCACACAGACGGCGGATATGTTCCAGAATATTCTCGTAGACAGGAATATAGGGCGCGGTGGAAGCCTCCCAGGTGCAGTTGAGCTGAACTTTGGCAGAGGTCTGATGCCCTGTGGCCAGCGCCTGCTCCCAGGCATCCCGGCTAGACTCGGAGGGCGGGATGCGGGACATGGTGTAGTCGCTGAGCGTACTCTTTACGCCGCCGATGTCCAGCGCCATGCGTTCCTCGCTGGTGTTCTGTACGATGCAGTTGGGGGAGAGCAGCTCAATTGCCTTGTGCATACCCTCGCGGCCCATGCGTCCCCAGCCCCAGGTCCAGACGAAGGTTTTGATAGACGGGTCAACGGCGTACGCCGCATCGGCAATGATGGAATTGGCCTCGGCCACCACATCCCACGGTTGGCGGCTGAGACAGCGGGGACAGGTCTGCTCGGTGACATCGTCGATGCCGCAGTCGTATCCGGGCTGGTAGGCGTGAGAATAGCAGTTGGTCTGATTCTCGGATACGGAGATGGTGAAGAAGCCGCCGAGTCCCGGAACCGCGGTACACAGATCCGTGATGCTGTCCCGCAGATAGGCCTGTACCTCGGGATGGGAGGTACACAGGGAGGCGGATTCGCCGCGGACATGACCGCACAGCTCCGGCCTGGTGTCAAAGAAGCTGAGAGGCATGGCACGGGGCTCGTTGATGTAGAGATAAACCCGGATGCCGCGGCGGGCGGCACGTTCCACCAGATCACGGAGTCTGGCCTGCCGCTGCTCCCACCCCTCGGAGAGGGAGGGATCAAAGGGGAAACGGGTCACCTTATAGAGCACGGCCTGCAGCCAGACGCCGTTGACACCGGCGCGGGCATAGGCCTGCAGCAGTTCATCGGGATAGGAAACGGCGGTATCGGTATCCAGAACGGTACCGAAAAGGCCGCAGTAGGAATAGATGAAGCGGGCGTCAAAGGTGGGCTTTCGGTGAGAGAAGAAGGGCTTGAAGAAGGGACCGCCTGCGGCATCGGCCAGCGTGCAGAGATGGGACAGTCCCCGCAGGATGCCGACGGGGGAGGCACCGGTGACACAGATGGTATCGGCGGTGATGCGGACCTCGTGGGTCTCCTCCCCTTCGGAGAGCAGGGAGACATCGACGGTGACGGTCAGGGGCTTGCCGGAGGGCACAAATTCCACGCCCCAGCGGGCCATGTCTGCCCGGAAATCCTCCACAAAACCTGCGGTGCGGGCATCGCAGGCGACGATGCGGATCGTCCAGCCGTCACGCAGATCGATGGGACAGTCGGCAGGTCTGGGACCGGGCGTACGTGGCTTGTAGGACTGGGCGAAGAAGTCAAAAGGCGCGACGGTGATCTCGGAATCATGGATGCGCACGTGATGCTCGATGACGGCGCGCAGACGGGCGGTGGCGGCCTGTTCATCGGCGGTCAGCGGCGCGTAGAGGATCGGTTCACAGTCGAATTTGCCGTTTCCGAGCTTGGAACGCAGAAAATCGTCCTCGCGGAGCGTGAACGCAAGCTGTTCGGCATCCCAACCGAGAAGATCCAACAGCTGCTCATAGGGCAGAAGATGCCAGGCGGCGCGGATAATGGTGATGTAGCCGGATTTCTGCCAGATATCGGTATTTTCCTGCTCTCTTAGCCCCATATCCATGGCCAGTGCCGTAACGGTGGCGGCGTCGGTCCTGAGAATGCGTGCAAGCGTGGCGGCGGGGACCATTTCCCAGAGCCGGAAGATCAGCGCCTGCATCCGGGTGGGAAAATGGGGAAGCTCGATCTTCATGGAGTCCAGTACGGGGGGCAGGATCGCTTTGTAATCGGACATGGTGTACCTCCTGTATGCCTTTGGGGAGAGAATCAGCCAAAATGCTGCTCAAGCCATGCGCAGTTGAGGATCTTTTCCATCAGCGACGTGCGGCTGAAGTAGTAGTGATTGGCGGCTTCGTAGCCCACGCGGGCGTCGCGGTACATAATCTGCAGCGTCTCTTCGGCGAGCTTCTTCTCATCCGCAATCACGGAGATGAGCGCCGCACGGTTTTCAGCCGTGGGAGAAGCCAGGAAGGCATCCCGCGCCTGTACAAAGAGCGTCTGATTGTAGGATGCGGAGAACAGCGCACCGCAGATGCGTGCAGTATCCTTGAAGTCGCAGTCGGGCATACCGGCAAGAACGTCAAGCCCCTCCTGCCAGCCTGCAGCGAGCTTCTTTAACTGACCGGTGAACACATCCACCGGGTAAATCGAGCGCCAGCTTTCCAGATCATCGTAGGTGTAGCAGGTCATGGTGGCGGTGTGGCCGGTGGGAGAAGCGAAGAGGAGGTTTGCAGGGCCTGCATTCTGCGGGCCGCGATAGAGGGTACCGACATGGAAGGGGAACTCGGCGAATGCACGACAGAAGCGGTTCACCGCTTCCTTGACAATACCGGCATCGGCACCGTAGGAGGCGCGCAGCGCGTCCTCATAGGAGAAGGAATCCTGCGCGTCCTCGAAGAAATAGGACGAGGCGATCCTGAGGTTTTCAGACGGCCAGCCGCCCAGCGTCCAGCTCAGCTGCAGGTTTTCCACGCCGATGGCGCGGAGTCGGCGGATGTACTCGATCACGTTTTCGTAAACCGGGATGTAAGGGGCGGTGGAACCCTCCCAGGTGCAGTTGAACTGAACCTTGGCAGAGGTCTTGTGACCGGTGGCGAGCGCCTGCTCCCAGGCGTCCCGGCTCTGTTTGGACGGCGGAATCTGAGAGAGTGTGTAGTCCACAACCTGGCTGTCGATACCGGCAATGGAGATGTCCATCTTTTCCTCGCTGGTGTTCTGCAGGATGCAGTTGGGGGAGAGCAGCTCGATGGCCTTGTGCATCCCCTCGCGTCCCATACGTCCCCAGCCCCAGGTCCAGACGATGGTTTTGATGGAAGGATCGACGGCGTGGGCAGCGTCGGCGATGAGGGAGTTGACCTCGGCGATAACCTCCCAGGGGCGGCGCTCGGCGCAGCGGGGGCAGTTGATGCGGTTTTCACCGTCTGCCTCCACGCCGTGGGAGTAGCAGTTGGTCTGATTCTCGGAGACGGAGATGGTGAAGAAGCCGCCGAGTCCGGGGACCTGGGTGCAGAGGCTTGTAATGCCGGATTTCAGATATTCCTGCACGGCGGGAACGGAGGTACACATGGAGGAGAGCTCGCCGCGCTGATGACCGCGCAGCTCAGGCCGGGTATCAAAGAAAGAGTGGGGCATGGCGCGAGGCTCGTTGATGTAGAGCCAGACCTTCAGGCCGTAGCGCGCGGCACGCGCGACCAGATCGCGCAGCCTTGCCTGACGCTCCTGCCAGCCTTCGGAGAGGGAGGGATCAAAGGGGAATTCCACGAGTTTGTAAAGAACCGCCTGCAGCCAGACGCCGTTGACACCGTTGCGGGAGTATGCCCGCAGCAGCTCGTCGGGATAGGAAATGGCGGTATCCACGTCAAGTGCGGAACCGTAGAGGCCGCAGTAGGAGTAGATAAAGCGGGCATCGAAGGCGGGGGTGCGCCTGGCGCAGAGAGGCTTGTAATAAGGGCCGGAAGCCGCATCTGCCAGCGTGCGCAGATGGGATAAACCCCGCAGAACGCCCACGGCGGAGGCGCCGGTGACACGGATTTCTTCGAAAGTTATGTTAACCTCGTGGGTTTCGTCACCGGAACCGGCAAGGGCGGGATCGATGGAGACAACGAGCTTTTTCTCAGACGGGACAAAGCCGACACCCCAGAGAGCCATATCCTCCCGGAAGTCGGCGATGAAGTCGGCGGCACGGGCATCATCGGTCTCGTCGATGAGCTCCCAGCCTTCCAGCAGATTTGCGCAGGCATCGGCGGGACAAATGCCGGGGATACGCTTTTTTGGAGCGGTCGGGAAGAAGTTGAAGGGATCCACGGTGTCCTCTGCGTCGTGAGTGCGCACATGACGGAGGATGGTCTCGCGCAGGAGGGCGGTTTCGGCCTGTTCTTCGGCGGTCAGAGGCGCGTAGAGGATGGGTTCGCAGGGGAATTTGTTGCCCAGCTTGTGGGAAAGGAAGTCGTCCTCCTTGAGAATGTAGGAAAGCTTTTCGGCATCCCAGCCAAGCAGAGTTAAAAGCTGCTCGTAGGGCAGCAGATGCCACGCGGCGCGGATGATGGTGATGTAACCGGAGCTCTGCCAGACGTCGGTATCCTTCTGGGGCGGCAGAGCCATGTCGGCGGCGAGGGCGCGGACGATCTCCTCGGTGGTACCCAGCACTTCGGCAAGCTTTGCTGCGGGCACCATCTCCCACATGCGGAAGATCAGCGCCTGCATCCGGGTGGGGAAGTGGGGCAGCGACAGCTTCAGAGATGTATCAACGGGAGGAAGCGCGGATTTGTAATCGGACATGGAAAATACCTCCTGCATTCGGTGGTGAATATAACTTTAGTATATGCCTCGGCAAGCCGTCATGGCAATGACGGGAGTGTACATATTTGTATCCTGAATGTATATCGATCCCGACAAACACAGTATAACACAGAAAAAATCCTGGGTAAAGAGTGGATATTGTCCTTGACCGACGGAAATAGCTGTGTTATACTGACGGCAATAAATCCTTTGTAAAATTGAGGAGGAATCAACGATGGCAAAGCTGAAAATCGGTGTCTTTGGTGCCGGACGCGGCAAGACCATGATGGGTGTTCTTTATAATCATCCCGAAGCCGAGCTGGTGGCGGTGTGCGACAAGTATGTGCCGCTGCTGGAGCAGGTCAAGGGAGTCGCGGCTGAAAAGGGCTGCGAGGTTGCGACCTATGAGAGCTTTGATGAGTTCATCAAGCATGATATGGACGCGGTGGTGCTGGCAAACTACGCCAATGAGCACGCCACCTACGCTATCCGTGTTCTCGAATCCGGCCGTCACGTCATGACCGAGGTTCTGCCCTGCGAGACCATGGCACAGGCCGTTGCACTCATCGAGGCCGTTGAGAAGTCCGGCAAGGTCTATGCCTACGCCGAGAACTACTGCTATATGGATCGTACTTTCGAGATGTGGCGCCGCTATGAAAACGGTGACATCGGCGAGGCAACCTACGGCGAGGGCGAGTATATCCATGACTGCTCCGCCATCTGGCCGCAGATCACCTACGGTGAGCGCGATCACTGGCGCAATCGTATGCATCCCTTCTATTACTGCACCCACAGCCTTGGCCCGCTGATGACCATGACCGGCCTGCGCCCGAAGAAGGTCGTGGGTATCATGACGCCTCCGGATATGGACTACTACCAGAAGGGTATCTCCATGATGGCCGCCGGTATCGAGATGGTCACGATGGAGAACGGCGCGGTGTTCAAGAGCATCCATGGCGGCCTCAAGCGTGAGCCCGGCAGTATCAACTACGAGCTCTACGGCAAGAAGGGCTGCATGGAGACTCAGCGCTTCGGCGATCCCTACCTCAACGTGTACCGCGAAGGCGATAAGACTTGCCGCGGCAACCGTGAAAGCTACTTCCCCCAGAAGTTCGTCGATGCCGAGCTTGCCTCCCTGGAAGGCGGCCACGGCGGCTCCGACTTCTACGCCACTCACTTCTTCATCCAGAAGATCCTCGGCCGTGAATCCGGCAAGAAGTACGCCATTGACGTCTATACCGCGGTGGATATGGGTATCTGCGGTATTCTGGCCTATCGATCCTGCCTTAACGGCGGTGCTCCCGTGGACGTGCCGGATCTGCGCGATCCCGCCCAGCGTGATGCCTACCGCAATGACAACGCCTGCACCACCCCCGAAGTCGCCGGCGATCAGCTCCTGCCCCGCTTCCCGGGTTACGATGAAGAGCCCGAAGTCCCGCAGGAAGCCTATGACAAGATCCGCGACCTGTGGCTTGCCGGTAAAAACTTCGAAAACTGATGAACTGTACGCTGGTCAGTCTGCACTCGCAGTACATTCATTCCTCAACCGTTCCGTATTGCCTGCAGGCGGGCATCCGCCGTTGGGGCGATGAGCGCATCCGCGTGCAGATTACGGAAGGTACCGTCAACGAGCAGGTCGCAGCCGTGGCTGAGCGTATACTGGATACGCAGCCGCAGGTTGTGGGAATTGCCTGCTATATCTGGAATATCGCGTTTGTGTGGGAACTGACCCGGACGCTGAAAGAAACCTCGGAGCCGCCTTTGATCATTCTGGGCGGCCCCGAGGTCTCCTACTATGCAGAAAAATACCTCGATGCGCACCCGGAGATCGATTACATCCTCTCCGGCGAGGGCGAGGAGAGCCTGCCGGGGCTTTTAAATGCTGTTCTGCGCGGAGATGACGTGAAAAAGGTCCCCGGTGTTTGCCTGCGCGGGCATATCTCGGAACCGGTGATCGGTACCGGCACGCCGGTGAAGCCTGATCCGGCGGAATACGCTGCGGCACTTCAAGGTCGCATTGCCTATTGGGAGACCAGCCGGGGCTGTCCCTATTCCTGCGCCTTTTGTCTCTCGGGACGCTGTGGTTCAGTGCGTTTTTACGATCCGGAGGAGTCAAAGCGGGAGCTCATTGCGCTGGCGCAGCACGGTGCGCGTACCATCAAGCTGGTGGACCGCACGTTTAACGCAAATCCTGCCCGTGCCCGGGATTTCTGGGCATATCTCATTGATCAATCCCGCGCCGGTGTGATCCCGGCGGGTACCTGCTATCACTTTGAGATCGCGGGAGATATCCTCGACGAGGAGTGTATCCGGATTCTCGGCAGCGCGCCTGTCGGACTCTTTCAGCTCGAGATCGGTATGCAGAGCTTTCATGAGCCGACGCTCTCGGCAATTCACCGCAAGACAAACACCACCCGCCTCAGGGAGAATATCCGCCGTCTGCTGATTCCAGGAAATATGCACATCCATATTGATCTCATCGCGGGACTGCCGCTGGAAGATCTGGATACCTTTGCCGACAGCTTTCGCATCGGCTGGAAGCTGGGGGCGCATATGCTGCAGCTGGGCTTTCTCAAGCTGCTGCACGGCGCCGATATGCGGGAATGCCCGGAGGAGTACCCCTGTACGTTCCGGGAGACGCCGCCCTATGAGGTCACATCCACGCCATGGCTGACGGAAGCAGACCTTGCGGTAATCCATGACGTGGAGGATTCCCTTGACCGGCTTGTGAACTCCGGACGCTTTCGCAGAACCGTCGCCTATCTGACGGATACGCTGGCAAACGATCCCTGGGAGCTGCTGCGGACATTCGGCGCATCCGTGCGCGATGCCGGGCGTATGCCGCTGGAGGAGTACATGGAGGTCTTTTACCGCTTCTGCACGGAGAATCCCCGGTGGGGCGCGGATGCCCGGATCCTGCGGGACTGCATGGTCTGCGACCGGCTTGCAACCAATCAGTCGGGATTCATCCCGGCCTTTCTCAAACGGGAGGATCGGCAGCTTCGGGTTGTGCGAAACGATCTGGAGAGAACCAGACCGCAGAATGTGCGCCGGGTATGCGCACTGCTCTACGGGGCAGAGTATGCCGATGCACATCACATCACGGCGGTCTGGGCGGATTATACCGTGCCAAATCCGATCACCCATGAATACGAGCTGCATTTCATGCGAGTTTCACGATAGAAATCGTCAAAAAGAGAAGGAGAAACTGCAATGATTAAAGAATTTCAGTACAATTTTGATGTCTATCCGCTGGTATTCCCTGTGGGAGAGCCTACCGAGATTACCATCAAGCCGCTGGGCGTGCACGCCGCATTCTCGGGCGAATATACCGTCAAGGTTATGCGTGTGGACGTGGGCTCCGTGACATACCCCTTCTCGACCTGGAACCATACCGATTATTCCCTCACGCCCGACGCCGACGGCTGCCTGCGCTTTACTTATACTGCACAGGCAGAATGTGAGCTGATTGTGCGCATATTTGAAGAAAAGGAGCGGATTCTTCACAGAGGGGAGCCGAAGGTGAAGCAATTCTCGCTCTACGCCCTCAATGACGACCTTGCCTGCCGCATCCCGCTGCGCGGCGACCTGCATATGCATACCTGCCGCTCCGACGGCCGCGAGGATCCGGCCATCGTCTGCGCCAATTACCGCGCACGCGGCTATGACTTCATCGTCATCACCGACCATCACCGCTACTATCCCTCCCTTGAGGCCATCGCCGCCTACGCCGATGCCGATATTCCCCTCAACATCCTCCCCGGTGAGGAAGTCCATCTGCCCGGTACCGCCGTGCACATCGTCAATGCCGGTGGTCTGTTCTCGGTCAACGGCCTGATTGAAACCAAAGAAAACTTCACGGAAACCGCCGGTGCCCTCGATAAGCGCCGCTTTGACGAGACCATCACGCCGCCCGATACCATGAGCCTGGAAGCCTATGAGGCCCAGATTGCGGCGATTGAAAAGACACTGGCCGATCTTCCCGAGGGCGTGGACAGCCACTGGTACGCCGTGTGCCTGTGGGCCTTTGATCATATCCGCGAGGCAGGCGGTCTGGGCGTCTTTGCACATCCCTACTGGCTTGCCGATATGTGGCATGTGCCGGAGGCGTTTACCAGGTATATGCTCGAAAAGCATCCCTTTGATGCCTATGAAGTTCTTGGCGGCGAGAATTACTATGAGCACAACGGCTTCCAGACCGCGATCTACTACGACGAGTACCGCAATGGCCGCGTGCATCCCATCGTCGGCTCCACCGACAGCCACGGCTCCACCGTGCATAACCGCAACTGCGACATTTGCTCCACCATCGTCTTTGCCCATGAAAACGAGCGGGCGGATATCATTCAGTCCATCAAGGATCGCTATTCCGTTGCCGTCGATTCCATCTCCCGGGAGTTCCGCCTTGTCGGCGAGCATCGTCTGCAGAAGTACGCCTGCTTCCTGATGGAGAATTTCTACCCCATCCATGACCGTCAGGCAGCTCTCGACGGCGAGGTTATGCGCCAGTATTACGTGGGCGACGCGGACGCTGCCGAGATCGGCGCGCTGGCTGAAAAGTCCAGAGCGTTCATGAAGAAGTACATTCGGACGAAGTAATGCGGATTTTGAGTTAACACAACACGAACGAGCGCGGACGAGGGAGGTCAGTATGGCAGTACAGTTTTCAAAAAATGCGATTGAATCCTTCTGCGGCGAGGTCCTGCCGCTGCGGCTGCTGTGTGATGCGCCGACAGGCGGCATCCGCTGGCGTGTGGAAGGCGATGCGGTGCAGCTGCGCAGCTTCTCGGAAGAGGAAGAACTGCCCTTTGACACGGGCGTCCTGCTGACGCTGCTGCATCCGGGGACCGCCGTGGTGGTCGCGGAGGCCGATGGCGCGGAGTACCGCTGCCCGGTCACGGTCCGTGAGCGCCTGCATGCGTCACCCGAGGACGGGATGCAGTATTTCGTGGGCGATTTTCACGATCACACCACGACGGAGCATGACCATGAGCGGTTCGCCGCCCGCACCTCCGGGTTTGCCTGGGAGTATATCCGTCAGGTCAAGGAAGAGAATAAGCTTGACTTCTGTGTGGTATCCGACCACGGCAGTACGATCAATCCCCGGGACTTTTTCAGGGGCTTCACCGACGCCGAGGATGAGCAGCCCATGGAGCTGATCGTGTTCCCGGGCTGTGAATCGGAAATCACCGCCGTTGAGTATGACCGCTACGGCGTACCGCACAAGAATTCCGGCGAGATCGTCACGGTCAACGCCGATAACTTTGCCAATACCTACACCTGGTCTGAGTTTTACCAGCGTTTTGAGCAGAGCCCCAATGTAATCTGTACGCTGGCGCATCCCCAGATCATCGGATACTCCGTACCGGGTATCTGGAACTTCTCGCTGCATAAGAATAACACGCCTGCGTTCAAACGGATGCTCAAAATGGTGGAAATGGGCAACGGCGGCGACCGGGCGTCCAACATGATCAACGAATATACCTATTCCGTGGCGCTGGACAGCGGCTTCCGGGTGGGCACCACCTGTTCCTCGGACAGTCACGGATCGGTCTGGGGCTATGACTGCTTCCCGGGCAAGACCGTGATCATGGCGCCGGAGAAATCCAAGGAAGCCTTCATGGACGCGCTGCTCAATAC
>SVMB01000093.1 GCA_015067675.1 Oscillospiraceae bacterium | reverse complement strand
TGTGCCCGTAGTGCGGCGAGCTTTGAGGTTAGATTTTGAATATACTCATCTTTTTGGGCCTGCGTGAGTTCCCAACACTTTTTATTTCGGATTATCAAATGCTGACCTCCTCTAATCAATTTGCGCGCTATTGTCGGGTTTCGTGAAGTATCTAACTTCACGATTCATGATCCGGCAAAACTCGATTATTCTATTATACAGATTGTTGTCAAATTTGTCAATATGACGTGCCATTAATGCAGAAAAATAGGCTAAATTCTTCTGCTGAAAACAGTGGAAAGAAGAAAGCTGCGGAACAGGTTTTTATTTCTACTCACAACGCCGCAATCAAAGATAATTTAAGAGGATACTAACCGAGTAAAAATGGGATGCGTCCGGAATACTTCTTTCATGTCAGCCTCGAAAGAAAATGTAGTAACTGTAGTTTTCATCACTGATTTACCAAATAAATTTGACCTGATGTATTTTGTACGGATGCAAGCTTTGTTCCAAAATACAAAGTGAGCAAATTTGCAAATGGCGCTTGATAGTTACGCACTCTCAGCTATTCTTCGGTTCTCTTTTATCGTGTTGCTGCACTGTCCATCTCTGCATTAACTAAGTGTTTTCAAGTTCGCATTCAATGACTACAGGGGGAGACCATTGTCACCCCCTGTAGTTCATGCAAATTCTGTGAGCCGATGGAAGATGCGTTCTTTGTAGCGCCTTTGTATATGGGCCTTATAATGAGGTGAATCCAATTTTGAGCATCAATTTGTACTGACTCAAGTGTCCTTCTCAGCCCTGGGCAGCTGATTACAAGTAGCACGTAAGTAGCAAAATGAAAAATTGACAATTATTGAAAAGCGTTGATTTTGGGTTGAATACAAGATGAAAACAAAGAAAATATGCGTCTGTTCGTAGAAATAGTTCTGAATGGTTCACGCACGGATTGGAAGAACTGGATGAAAAAGTTCTCCAAGCGCTAAACTGTACTCTTTATATCGCAAAAGCACACAAAACCCCGGAATTATCACAATTCCGGGGTTTCTCTTTTGCGTTTGCAAAGGTGTTCACAGTATCTGCATCCACGTAGGGTGTTTCCCCTTGTGCCCCTACACATAATACTGCGCCTGCGCGTTCCAGAGTTCGCTGTACTTGCCCGGCTGCACGCAGAGCTCATCGTGACTGCCCTGCTGGATCAGCTCCCCGCGGTCAAAGATCGCAATAGAGTCGCAGAACCGGCAGGAGGAGAGACGGTGGGAGATGAACACCGCCGTCTTTTCGCGCACAAGACGGTTGAAGTTTTCGTATACCGCCGCCTCGGCGATGGGATCCAGCGCCGCCGTCGGCTCGTCGAGAATCACAAACGGCGCATCCTTGTACAGCGCACGGGCAAGGGCGATTTTCTGCAGCTCGCCGCCCGAGAAGTCGATGCCGCCGGAGTCGTACTCCCGCCCGACGGCCCGATCAAGCGCCGGCTTGCCGGAGGCTTCTGCATCCGCATCCAGCGCCGCAAGCTTGTCACCAAGCCCCGCACGCACCAGACAATCCCGCGCACGGGCCGCATCGTAGCTGTGACCGGCGGCTACGTTGTCGCCCAGCGAGAAGCCAAAGAGCGTATGATCCTGAAACACCACTGAGAACAGCGCCATGTATTCTACGTAACGGTAGCGGGTGATGTCGATGCCGTTGAGGGTGATGACGCCCTCGGTGGGATCGTATAAACGGCACAGGAGCTTGATGAAGGTGGTCTTGCCGGAGCCGTTTTCGCCGACGATGGCGAGCTTGTCGCCGATTTTGAACTTCATGTTCACGTGCCGCAGCGCCCAGGCCTCGGTACGGGGATACTTGAAGCTCACGTCCCGGAACTCGATTTCGTAGTCCAGGTCGTTCCGCTTTTCCACGGCAAGGGTTCCACGGTACATCTCGTTTGGCAGGTCGAGATAGTCAAAGAGATCGGCGAGGCAGGTGTTATTCTGGCGTATTATACCTATAACCGCTGCCATCTGCGATACGCCAACCACAAAATTGCGGATCGTCCCCTGATAGAGGATGAAATTGCCGATCCCGAAAATCCCTGCAAACGCCTTTGCAGCCACGAAAAGCAGTACCACGACCGTGAGAACGGAATCAATGAGAAAACTGTAGGTCTTGTATTTGATCCTGACACGAAGCAGCCGATCAAGCCATTCCGGATGTATTTCGTGTTTGCGTTTCTGCTCAATCACGGATTTATTAAGCCCAAAAAGTCTCAGGTCAACACCTTGTATCCGTTTGTATACTAAATAGCAAACGTTGAGCTCCGCAAGACCTTCCACAGCATTGTGATATGCTTTGGATCTGCGTGATGCCAGCCCAATCGATATCCACGAAGCGGCAATCACCAGTGCAATGACAAGAATCGACGGAACCGGCGTGTGGATAAATCCGTGTCCGCCGGGCAGCGTCATCACAAACAGCGGTACAGTCAGCACGATCGTAATAATCAGATGCAAAACGCTGCTGACAAACTCCTGCAGATCATAGCACACCGACAGTAATCCACCATTGAATGCGTTCAGGGACGCATAGATTTTTCCGCGTTTTATTGCGACGTCCGGGTCCTCCAGATGTCTGTATTCAAAATGATTCTGCGCATGAAGAATGACCGAACTGTGGGCAGGCCAATCATTGGCCTGCGATAATTCCTTGCGGCTCTCGAAAAAGCGCGCAAGCGTCGATAAAAGGAATCCTCCGACGATGGTGAGTATCACAAGCGTCATCAAGCGATAAGGATCGCAGTTTCCCGACAGCTCGTTGATAATTTCCGCCGACAGATAAAGGCTCCAGTACGGGAGCACGGTATTCGCCGTCATCGACAGCGTACTGTAAAGCCAGAAACCCGGCAGGATCTGATGAATCGTTTTGACCGCCCGTATCAGAAGCCGCAGTTCCTCACGGAGTGTAAAGGTACGTTTTTCACTGCTCTGATCCATCGTCTGCGCCTCCTTCACGGTAATATTTGCTCTGGATGTCGAAAAGCTCCCGGTAGCGTCCGTTTGCCGCCATCAGCTCCTCATGGGTGCCGACCTCTGCAAACCTTGCGCCGTCCAGCAGGAAGATGCGGTCGCAGAAACGGGTGGAGGCAAGCCGGTGGGAGATGAACACCGCCGTCGCATGGGCAGTAATTTCGTTATAGCGCCGGTACATCCGATCCTCGGCGATGGGGTCCAGCGCCGCCGTCGGCTCGTCGAGGATGATACAGGGCGGATTTTTGTAGAGAAGTCTTGCCAGCAGGAGCTTCTGCACCTCACCGCCGGAGAGTTCCACGCCGTCTGTATGCATCTCACGGTTGAGCGGCGTGTCAGCGCCATTGGGAAAGGCGCGGAGCCGCTCGGTCAGTCCCGCCACCTCGACGCAGTGTGCAAGACGTTCGTGGTCTATTTGCTCGTCCTCCATGGTACAGGCGATGTTGCGGGCAATGGAGACCGGCAGGAGACTGTACTTCTGCGGTACCACGCCGAATGCGGCGCAGAGCTCGTCCCGGTTATACTCCATCACTGGATGCCCGTCCAGCAGGATCTCGCCCTCGTCCGGCAGGAGCATTGCGCACATCAGAAGCGTCAGCGTGGTCTTGCCCGCGCCGTTTAAGCCTACCAGCGCAATCTTTTCTCCCGCTTCAATGCGAAAGGACACGTTCTCGAGTACATTCTTTTCACCCGCAGGATAGCGGTAGGAGACGTTTTGAAACTCAATGGTGAAAGGAGACGTGGGAACCGGAATACCGGGGCCGTGATTGAGCTCGTTTTCGATCTCCATATCCTCCCGGAAGTCCGATATCTGCAGCGCGCCTTCGAAGATACTGGATACGGAGCCGAGAATCGTACGCATCAGGTCGGAGAGCGACGTGATCGCCGAGAAATAGAGCACAAAGGAAGCGGCATCCATCTCCCCCCGCATTGCCATGCCGATGAGAAAGGCGTAGGCCGCGCCGTCGCGCAGCAGCACCACCAGAAAGCTGACCAGCGAAACGAGAAATGCACGGTTATGGATGCGTGCATACAGACCGCGGTTAACATCAAGCAGGTTATTCAGCCGCTGCCTGAGACTGTCCTGCATACTGTAAAGACGGATATCCTTGGCGTATTTGAAATCCTTTGAAATCACATCACTCACATACAGCATCTTCTTATGTGCCGCGCTCCGCTCGTCCTTTTCTGCGTAATCACGCTGCCTTGCCCACGCCTGTATCCATGCATGAGCGGCACAGCCGACTGCCAGCAAAAGAATGATGGCCGGGTGAAGCATGGATACGACCGTACCGAACAGCAGAAATTTCATTACATCAGCCAGGATGTTGGCAAATGCCATCGGGAATCGTGCCGCACTTGTATGGTTGTTTCTTGATACTTCCCATGCACGTTCATCCAGCTTTTGCACCGATACTTTGTACTGAAGGTGCCAGTCACGGGTTTGCTGCATTTTCTCATACAGGAAGCCGAGAAGAGCGACGACGCTCATGGCACCCTTGTCGATGTGCTCAAACACCACAGCATTGGCAAGATCAAACAGCAGCTTTGCAAGCATCAGGCCGAGAATCCCCAACGCAACGGGCGTGAAGCGTGACGAAGATTCCAGCATACGCAGCAGTGCCGGCGGGGTGTAGAGTGCAAGTGCTGCCATCGCCAGCGATACCGGCACCGTGCAGACCGCCGCAAACACCAGCCGCCGCTCATGCTCCCACAAAATGCGGTAGATGTAGCCCACACTTGCAAAGAAGCCGTATTTTGGCTTTCGCTTCGGCGCTTTTTCGGGTTTTGCCATAATCGGACACCTCCGGGATTGGTTTGATAGCTGCAGTATACCACAGTTCCTTCGAAAAAAGTGCATTTCGTGTACCGAATGTCGTTTTCGGTGTACGAAATGCACTCTCGACTCATTCTTCCGGCGTCAGGGGAATCAGAAGCTCGGCGGTAAAGCCGCCGTCCTCGCTGTCGGCAGAGAACAGCCCGCCGTATTTGGTCACGATGCTCTCCACGCGGGCCAGTCCGAAGCCATGGCCGGTCATCTTGGAGGATGCGAAAAGCTGTCCGCGCTTTTCCTGCTTTTTACCCGCGGCGTTTGTGAAGGCAAGGTAGAACTGGGTATTCTTCTGCCCGATATAGACGCGGATGAAGCGCGACTCCTCCGGCAGCTTCCGGTTTTCCTCAATGGCGTTATCGAGAAGGTTGCCGATGATCACGCACAGATCCACGTCTGACACCGGCGTCCCGGCGGGGATATGCGCCTTGACGTTGACCGGGATATCGCTCTGGGCGGCGATGTTCATCTTGCCGTTGAGGATCGCATCCACCATGACGCGGCCGGTTTTGACGGTGGTGTCCACGGTGGTCAGGTCGTGGTTGAGGAGCCTGAGATAGGCGCTGACCTCTTCGTACTTCCCTTGAGCCATGCTGGCCTGCAGGGCCTGAATATGGTTATGGTAATCATGCCGCCAGCCGCGCATTTTGGTATACATCGCCTCAACCTCGTCGCAGTATTTGCGCACAAGGTCGGACTGGTAAGCTTCAATGCGGCGGTCGATCCATTTCTGAAACAGCATAAGCGCCTCCTGTAGGCAAAGTGATTGTGACACGGACTCAGAAGAGCCGGATGATCTCGCGTCCGATCTTCTCCCCCATGCCGCGGCTGATGGGTACCTCCGCGCCGTTTCTAAGCACCACGCAGTCGGATTTGATCCGCACCACGTGGCGGAGGTTGACCACAAACGAGCGCTGACAGCGCAGAAAATAGTCATCCAGCTGCTTTTCCACGTCCGAAAGGGACGCTTTCATCCGGTACCCGTCATCCGCCGTACGGATGACAACGTACTGCCGCTGGGCCTCGCAGCTGTAAATCTCCGCCAGCGGCACGAAGCACGTCTCCCGGTCGTGGGTAATCGGCAGCCGCCGCTCAGAGCTTTGGATATTGGCCGCCGCCCGGTCGAGGGTTGCAAAAAGCTTCTCCCCATTCACCGGCTTCATCAGGTAGTGAAGTGCCGAAACCTCGTATCCCTCGGCAATGAAGTCGGGATAACCCGTGATAAAGACAATCTGCAGCTTCTCGCCCTGCATACGCAGGTGTTTTGCAAGCTCCACGCCGTTCATGCCGCCCATCTCGATGTCCAGGAGCAGGATGTCGAAGGTCATCTCATCCATGCAGGCAAACAAAAACGCCTCGGCGGACGCATATCCCGTCACGGAAGCCGCCTCCGCGCGGGACTTTGCCCAATCGTTCACGAGCGAAGTGATATAGGATGTGTCGGCCGCCGAATCGTCGACAACGGCAATACGGTAAGACATGGTGTGTTCTCCTGACCAGATGATTCTTTGGTATCATTATAACGCGTTTGAGTGGATAGTCAAGGTGATTCTGCGTGAATGTATGTGATGAAATGGAAAACTGCGGATGTCAGCATCGCTTGATAATAGATTTTTTTCTCATATACAGTGTTGAGGTGTGTATTTTCGTCTTAGCAGTTTTCATTACCGGGCTGTGGAAAGTATAGATGTATTTTCTGTCATTCTATAGTTCACATTTTTGATTGCTGCACTGTCCATCTCTGCGTTAACTAAGTGTTTTCAAGTGCGCATTCAATGACTACAGGGGAGACCATTGTCACCCCCTGTAGTTCATGCAAACTCTGTGAGCCGATGGAAGAAGCGTTCTTTGCAGCACCTTTGTATATGGACCTTATAATGAGGTGAATCCAATTTTTGAGCATCCATTTGTACTGACTCAAGTGTCCTTCTCAGCCCTGGGCAGCCGAGTACAAGTAGCACGTAAGTAGCAAAATGAAAAAATGACAATAATTGAAAAGCGTTGATTTTAGGTTGAATAAAAGATGAAAACAAAGAAAATATGCGTCTGTTCATAGAAATAGTTCTGAATAGTTCACGCACGGATTGGAAGAACGGGGAGAAAAAGATCTCCAAGCGCTAACAGAGAATATTCCGATTGTTCAAAAAACCCCGAAACTGCTGCAGTTTCGGGGTTTTCATTGTCTGAACAACGGCCTGAGAAATTTTCATCCCCAATTCAGGGCTTATTCGATGATTTCCAGACCCTCGGCGAACCAGTCCATGTCCATGATATCCAGCGGTTCGGGGTTGGTGTGGGCGGGCACACGCTCGCGGCCTTCAAGATCGCGGATGGGGCCGTGGAAGGGATTGTACTGGTTGCGGCGGATGCTGCCGCGCAGATAGCGGATGAGATTGTCGGTGGCATCGGGCGCCCAGTCGGAGGTGTGGAAGTCGATGACACCGGAGCCCAGACCCCACCAGAAACCTGTGACCGGTACGTCGCCGCGCTTGTAGCTGCGCATGGCCTCCAGACCGCCGCTGAGATAACCTTCGGTGATGGCAAGGTAGAAGGCTTCCCAGTTCCAGCCGGGAGAGGCCAGGTATTTGCCGGTTGAGCCGTCTGTATTGAGGCTGTAGAGGGCAGAGAAGGTGTTCTCCGGGAGATTATCCAGTCCCAGACCGTCGTATACCGGAGAGAGCACCACATCACATCCTTCGGCAGCGAGACTGCGTACGGCAGCGAGGCCGGATGCATCATCGCCGGGGATGACGCCACGGGTCATGAGAATCACGCGGGCATCGCGGCAGACACTGCGCACACCGCGCAGGAACGCATTGATGTCGGAGGTGTAGCGGGTGGAGGCAATATGCGGGGTTACGTAGGCGACGGTCTTGGTGTGGGTGTAAAGACCTGCTGCTACACCACAGAGGAATATAGCTTCATAATAGCGGCCGAAGTAGGTATGAACGCGGTGATCGGGACGCACTGATGAGTAAATCAGCGTCAGACAGTCAGGATGATCCAGCGAGAAACGCACGGCGGGACCCACAGCGGAGGAATTGGTGACAAAGAGCAGGTCGGCATCGGAAGCCTTCTGACTCAGCAGCTCATAAGCGTTCTCGGACGTGAGACCGTCGATGACGGAAGTGGTGATCCGGTCACCAAGGGCTGCTTCCATGGCCACGCGGCCCTGATCATGGGCTTCCAGCCAACTTCCTTCCACACGTCCGGGTGCGTAGGCGAATACCACGTGAGGACGGCGGCGAATCTGGAAGAGACGCTGCAGCAGGGACGGCGTCTGCTCCTCCTGCTCGTTTTCCAGCACGAGAGTTGGCATGGTATTCATGTCGATGACATCCAGCTGAGGCTGCAGCCGGACGATGCGCTGCTCGACTTCCTCGGAGGAGATGCCCGTGGGGAAGCCATAGATGTAGAGATACTCGGCGAAGGTATCGCCCAGCGGTACGGTACAGCCGGTGTTGTGGTAGCAGTGCTCGAAGAAGCTGTACATGGCCGGACAGTTGAGCTCGGTACCGGGCTCGAGAGCTGCGAGCATACGCTGCTCCTGCCGATAATGCTTTTCGTAGTCCTCGGCGCGGGAGAGCTCCAGGTTGGGGAACAGCCCCTTCTTGGCGTAATCCAGATAGGCATGATACCGCACGGAGTCGGGATTGTCCGGATCGAGTCGGGGGATCAGGCGGGTGACCTCGGCGCGCACAGTGACGGCTCCGAAGTATTTGAGAACACTGACGCGCTTGTTGCCCTCGATGACATAGTAACGCCAGAGGTATTCATAGACCGTGATGGGATCGGTGATGCCGTCGTTGAGATGGGCGCGGCAGAGATTGGCCCACTTGTTGGCAAACTCGGTGCGGGGACGATGCAGGGGGAGAAAGTCTGGACTGAAGGAGGAGGCGCGGCTGGCGGTGTAGGTTCCGACGATGCGGGAGATGGGGATTTCCTGCGTGGGCTGCTTGATGTAGGCGAGGATGTCGCACTGTCCCAGGAGGTCATCCAGCACGGCAAGATGACCTTTTTCGCCACGGCCGATATGGGAATTATAATCTTTCTGACCCTGTAAATAGGCTTTTTCGTAGATTTCAAGAGCTTCGCTGAATTCTGCCATGTTTTACTCACTTTCTGTTCTGCATTTGGGCTAAAGCGGGAACGGTGATATCGACAATATGGTAGTTAAAACCGTTGATGATGGTGGTATCGCCGTACTGATGGGTGCGTTGGGCGCGGAAGTTATAGGACAGATGCTGATGACCGTGGAAATGGTAGGAAGGGTGATACTTATCCAGCAGTTCGCGGAAGCATTCAAAGCCCTGATGGAACGTGTCCTCGGCATCGCCCAGTCCGCGGGCAGCGGAGTGGGTCACGAGCACGTCAAAGCCGCCATGGAGGGCAAACTTATTCGCACGTTTGCGGATATGCTTTCGCATGGTGTCTTCAGAGTAATGCAGAGGCTTTTCGAAGCCTGCCTTACAGCCGCCAAAGCCTGCAAAGCGCACACCGCGAAAGACCACGACGCCTTCTTCTTCCAGATCGACGCAGCCGTCCGGGGGGGTGGTATCATAGCACTTATCATGGTTGCCGCGCACGTAATACAGCGGTACGGGGAGCATGGTGACGAGGAAGGAGAGGTACTCGGGTTTGAGATCGCCGCAGGAGATGATGAGTTCCACGCCTTCCAGTGCAGTGCGGTCGAAATAATCCCAAAGGTATTCGCTTTCCTGATCGGAGACGAGCATGACCCGCAGAGTTACGGGTTCTGTCCGGCGTTTTCTGGACAGTATTGATTGCAATACATTCATAGAGCACCTGCCATATTGGATGAAAATGCAATTATATGAGAGAGAGAATGGTGGGGTAATCAAAAAGACTTTGGTGAGGAATCGCAGGGGCGTTTTCCGGTTGCTGGAAGGTTATGCGCCTGCGGCGCAGGGAGGATGACGTCATCTAGTCGTGACGCCCTGTGCCGGTCGCGGCACCCGCGAGTGACTTTCTCTCCGTGTCGAGAGAAAGTCACCAAAGAGCGCCACCCAAGGAAGGACTACCGGTCCTTCCTTGGGAATCCTTCTCCGGAGACGGGGATCAAGGCCTATGAAATGCGGTAGTAACCATGTTACTGCCGAGCACAGCACCGAGGCATGACAGCGCTACGAGCTGAAGCTCTCCCTCCGCCGGAGGCACACACGCTTCCGGATACAGAAAGAACTATGGGAAGTCCGCGACTTCGTCATTCTCACTTTTCTCTATTATACCACTTTTACACAAGCCTTGCAACCGCTTCTCACCTGTGGTATAATATAGGTACTTTTATCAATGATGAGGACTTGACCATGAAAATTGTGTTTCTGGGTGACAGTGTCACCGAAGGCTGCTTTGATCTCTATGCCAAAAACGGCAGCTTCGATACCTATCGTGAACCGGAAAATGTTTACCATACCCAGCTTCTCCCGATGCTGGAGGAGAAATACGGTAAGGGCTCGATTGAAATCGTGAACTCCGGCATCAGCGGCGATAATTCCGCCGGCGGCTGTAAGCGTCTCGATACCGATGTCATAGCCCATCATCCCGACCTCACTGTGGTCTGCTATGGCCTCAACGACGCCTCCCGACCGCTGGAACGCTATCAGGAAAACCTGACCGAGATCCTCTCCCGCATCAAAGCCTCCGGCTCCCGGGTCATCTTCATGACTCCCAATATGATGAATACCTATGTCAGCCCCGATACCCTGCCTGAGGCTGCCCATATCGCCGAGCGTACCGCCCAGATCCAGAATAACGGCACCATGGACGCTTTCATGGACGCTGCCCGCGCTATCTGCCGGGAACTGGATATCCCTGTCTGCGATGCCTATCAGTATTGGAAGGAACTGGCAGCTTCCGGCGTTGATACCACCGCCAGACTTGCCAATCATATCAACCATCCCGACGCCGGAATGCATACCGTCTTTGCGCAGCTTCTCGCCGCGATGATCTGATCAGATGGTTTGATTCCCGGCATACCGAAGGGAGGATGCACATGCAAAAGCGGTTTAAAATAAGCCCGGAAGGCCGGGCGCTTCTGCCCAGCACCGTATGGCGCTTTTCTGTGGCGGCCGTGCTGTGGCTGCTGACGCTGGCCGCGGGGAAAATCTTCATGTCATCACAGACCGTGGCGGATGCCTATGCCGAGGTCATGAAGCTGGTGGTGCTGATACTCTCGGGCGCGATGAGCTATGTGCCGTTCGTAGTGGCCGAGGTACTGCTCTACCTGTGCGTGATGATTGCCGCGATCTACATCGTGATCCAGACCGTTCTTCTCATCACCCGCCGGGGCAAGCCTGCCCGCGGGATCCGGATTGTGGCCGACATCGCCATGGTCTCCGGCGTCATCAGTTTTGCATTCCTCATGCTCTTTGGCTATTCCTACCACTGTACGCCGGTGTCGGAACGCATGGAGCTGGACGTGCATGAGCAGCCCATTACCATGCTTTATGATACGACCGAATGGTTGCTGGGCTATGCCAACGAATACGCGGCCATTGTTCCCCGCGACGGCGAGGGACAAGCGCTGCTGGGTACCTTCGACGGCATTGCAGACCGCATGGCCGATGGTTATACGACCCTGTCGGCGGACTGGCGCTTCCTGCAGAGCACCTACGCGCCGGTCAAGCGGGTCAGCTCCTGGTGGCTGATGTCCTACGTGGGCATCACCGGCATCTACGTGCCGTTCACGGCGGAGAGCGTGGTCAATCCCGACTGCGCGGCGGCGACGCTGCCCTTCACGATGGCTCACGAGATGGCTCACCGGCTCACCATTGCCCGGGAGGAAGAGGCAAACTTTCTGGCATTTCTTTCATGCCGCGCCAATTCCGACCGCAGAATTCAGTATTCCGGCTATTATATGGCGTTTCGGTACTGCTTCGTCGCGCTGTATAACCAAAACCCCGAGCTTGGCATGAAACTCTATAACCAAATGGTGCCTGAGCTTAAAAACGACATGGATGAGCACGATGTGGTCATCGCCAAGTACGATACGCCCGTGCGCGACGTGGGCGACAAGGTCAATGATACATATCTAAAGGTCAACAACCAGACTGCCGGGGTCAATTCCTACGGTCAGGTGGTGGATCTGCTCATTGCGCTGTACCGGAAGGAAGTCGGCCGCTGATCGGCACCGGTCAAACAAAAAGCAAGCCCGTATTCTGTGAATAATCGCAGAATACGGGCTTTTTGTGGTTCTCATCAGTCTACCAGAGCACCCAGCACCGCAGCGGCGATGCCTGCGGCGGTTTCGCTGCCGGCGCCGCCGTGTTCGGCGATGACTGCAAAGGCATAGGGGTATTGTTCATCGTCCACAAAGCCTGCAAACCAGGCATGAGGCTCGGCGCCGTCCACCTCGGCGGTGCCGGATTTGGCACACAGCCCCTCACGCAGCTCTTCAGGGAAGCGATCCGTACCGTAGACCGAGGTGACGTTATAGCGCATCATCCGGGTCAGGGTCTCGGCGGTTTCCTGCTTCATCAGCCGACGGGTTTCAGGAGCAGAGTCCATCAGCAGCCGGGGCAGCGCGGTCTCGCCGTCACCGCCGATGGCTCCCATGACAAGCGCTATGTTGATAGGACTGACCAGGTTGGTGGACTGACCGATGCCGGACCAGGCAAGGGCTGCCGTGCCGTCGGCAGCGGCGTCGAAGCGCCCGGCGGCGGAGGGAATGCCGTCGATGCTCAGGCTTTCCAGCAGCCCGAAGCGCTCACAGTAATCTTTCAGCGTCTCTCCGCCCAGCGTGAGCGCCAGCTCGGCGAATGCCACGTTGCAGGACTTGGCCAGCGCAGTGCCGACGGCGATCTCGCCGTGGGTGTGCATGCAGTTGATGGTGGTACTGCCCACTTTGATGGAGCCCGGGCAGTTAAAGCGCATATCGAAGAGGTGCGGCAGCTGCTCGATGGCCGCGGCTGTGGTGATGACCTTCATCACAGAGCCCGGAGCATAGGCTGCCTGGTAGACTCGGTTGACATAAACACCGTCCCAACGGCTGTCGGTGCGGAGATTGTCGGGGACATTGGCCGGATCGAAGGCCGGTGTGGAGACGGAGCAGAGGATCTCGCCGGTCTGATAATTGTAGACGATGGCAGCGCCGGCGAAATCGCCCAGAGCGCGGTATGCTGCGGCGCAGGCGGGGGCATCGACGGTGAGTGTAAGGCTTGCGTCGGAGTGTGAGGCATGGTAGAGGCCGTCGATATGGGAGAAGCCGGTGAGCCGGTCGGCGAATTTGATCTGAGCGCCGGTGCCGATGCTGCCGCCGGGATCACCAATGAGATGCAGCAGGGCGGTTCGCACGGCTGCGTCGTCATGGTAGGCGCGTTTTCCGTCGTCGGTGGAGGCCAGCACCGTGCCTTCACGGTCGGTGATGGTGCCGGTCTGCAGGGAGCCGGATTTGTAGATATGCCGGTTGGAGGCAAAGGCGACCCAATCGCCGCCGTCGCGGACATAGAACCATCCGTAGAATCCCAATGCTGCCACAAGGCAGCCGACCAGCAGCAGTGCAAGCAGTGCGCGGTTTTTCAGTTTATGCATAGTACTCCTAAAAAAGTGTTACAGGAAAGAAAGCGTTACAGGGAAGTAACCTCTGGCTGTGAGCGGATGCTGTCAGCGCATGGTCTTGAGCAGATTGCAGGCGCCGACAACCAGCTCCTCTGCGATACCCTTGGTAAACTTGGAGCTGCGGGCTTCGTAGCCGCCTTCCGCAAAGGCAGAATAGGTGGGCAGATAGCCCTCGGAACCGTTTGTCAGGCAGCAGGGGATGGTGAAGGGGAAGGGAGACGCTTCCTTGATGCCGCGG
>SVMB01000092.1 GCA_015067675.1 Oscillospiraceae bacterium | reverse complement strand
GGAGGTGAGCATCGTGACGGTGCCTTTTCCGTAGGTGTTTTCCAGTACCGCGGGGATGGCGTCGTCGGGATAGGCATCAAAGCTGTCATGGAAGACTGCGACGGGCCTGGCGGTGGTGAGCCGGAATGCGCCGTAATCGGCAAAGCCTGCGCCGCTCAGAGGATCGCAGACGCGGTTTTTGATGATGGGATAGAGAACGCCGGGAATGGCGGAATCGCGGGTGAATTTCACGCCGCTGTTGATGCGCTGCTTGCCCACCAGGTCAGCGCCGATGAAGTCGGCCCACTGACCGTCCAGAACCGGGGTATATGCACCGCCGCGGGCGGGATTGGTGCTCATGTGGGCGGCAGTGATCAGCAGATGGCCGCCGTTTTCCACGTAACGGCGCAGATTTTCGTAAATTTCAGGGGTCATCGTGTGCCAGCCGGTGAAAATCACGTAATCGTAACGGGAAAGCGCTTCAAAAGAGCAGTCACCGGGGATGACGTCGTAGAGACCGTAGGCCGGAGACGCGGAGAGATCGGTTTCACCGTAAGCCGCCACGTCGGTCCAGCTGCGGCTGCGGAAAACCTCATCGAGGATACGCCAGGAGTATTCCGGTGTGCCCATGCCCCATTCCTCGCGGTCGTGCTGGCACCAGAGATCATTGCCCTCCCAGCCGGTGTAGCCGTCCAGATTGCCGTGGACGAAGGCGACTTTGGCCAGCGGCTCCTCGGCAGGACGGGGACAGGTGCGGATGAGATGCTCGTAGTCTGTAACGGCCTTCTGATAGGCTTCACAGAAGGGATGATCGTGCTCGTAACGGTCGCCGAAGGATTCGATGGCCTCGTCGCCGCTTTCAAGGCAGACGATGTGGGAACCGGAGAGATAGGCGTAGTTGTAGGCCACGGGCAGACGACGGTACTTGAGCGGGTCATCGTTGCGCAGGCCGCCGTACCATTCGTGGGCGATGTAGGTACCCCAGAGCCTGCAGTTGTTGGCGATGGAGCAGCCACGGGTCAGGGAGACGAGGAACTCCGGATCGCCGGGCATCATCTCAAGGAGGGCAATGTCGCAGCCGCCGTCGAAGGTATACTTGATCGCAGCGGTCGCCTCAACCGGCACGGCATATTGAATCCCCAGATCGTGGTCGAGCTTGACCATGCGGGAAAAGATATCTACATAGGTGTCGCGGGCATGCTGCATGTCGCGGCGATCCTGCGGCATGGTCTCGCCCAGATAGCCCTTGGGCTTGGCAAGATAGAGGGAACCGGTCTCGCCGAGCTGATCGCCGATGAAGTAGGGGCCGGCGATTTCGTTGATTTTGGCAATCACCTCAGGGGTAAACTGGCTGGGTTTACCCTTGGGGGCGTGCTGCTGGGTGTAGA
Source organism: Oscillospiraceae bacterium (assembly GCA_015067675.1). Taxonomy (GTDB): domain Bacteria; phylum Bacillota; class Clostridia; order Oscillospirales; family QAMX01; genus SIG502. The sequence goes on along the minus strand of SVMB01000092.1, from coordinate 13,226 downwards.
GAAACATGAAGTAGATCTGATGCTCACGGAAATAACGGGCCCACTCGTAGAAATACTCCGCAGGCACCTGTTCATCGCGGGTACGGATGGTGATGAAGCTGAGCTTGTCGCCGCCGCGGGCTTTGAGCTCCTGCAGCAGGTTTTCGGGGGAGAAGGAGTGTTCTCCCAGATGGATACCGGAGATGGCAAAGGAATGGCTCATGGCTGTACCTCTCATGTTTGATTCGGAGTGTGGAGCAGGATGCTCCCGATGGTTTGAGTATACCAGTGTTTGTGCATATTTGCAAGCAAAAAACTTTGACGTAACGAATTGCGCGTGTTATAATGAAAACACATAGTATGCGTAAAGGAGAATGGAATATGAAATTTGGTATGATCCGCAATGCTGCTGACCGTGCGGCCTTTGAATATGTGCAGGGAAAAGGTCTTGAGTTCATCGAGGTCTGCATGAACTACACCAAGAACGCCGAGGAGTTTATCGCCCGCTCCGACGAGATCCGTGCGCTGGTGGACGAGTTCAATATCCCCGTGCTTTCTGTCGGCCGCTGGAACGGCGACGGCGGCCCCATCGATGAAAACGGTAAGATGAAGGAAGACCTCTGGGAAGAGACCAAGCGCTCCATGGACGCCATTGCCAAGGTCGGCTGCCCGCTGTATGTCTGCGGCTGCAACTACGTGGAAAACCTGTCCCTGTATAAGAACTATACCATCGCCATCGATTACTTCGGCAAGGTGATGGAGTACGCTAAGACCCGGGGTCTGGAAGTCGCGGTTTATAACTGCCACTGGAATAACTTCGTTGACCAGAGCAAGGCCTGGGAAGTCGTGATGGGCGAGCTGCCGGAGCTGGGCATCAAGTTTGACGCCTCCCACAGCGTTGCCGGTCATCGTGACTACCTCCAGGAGATGGTGGACTGGGGTACCCGCTTCAAGCATGTCCACGTCAAGGGCTACGTGCAGATCAACGGTAAGTATGTTGACGCGCCTCCGGCAGGTCTTGACCATCTTGACTGGCCTACCATCATGGCCAATCTCTACGCTGCCGGTTATGACCGCGGCCTGTCCATCGAGCCTCATTCCTCCGTCTGGCAGGGCGATCTGGGTGAGCGCGGCGTGAACTACACCGTCAAGTATATCCGCAGCCTGATTGTCTGAGTTTGTCTATGCAGCAGGGCGGCGTACACTGCCGCCCTGCTTTTCGTATCTGTGTGCACGGAAGAAGGAGAGAGAAACATGGTGACTTTGCGATATTTTACAGATGCGGATGTGTCGCTTCTGCGGGAGAAACGGTATGTGGATATGCGTCCCTGCGAAGTGGAAGAAATGATCCGGAAATGGAACGAAAAAAAGGTAAACGGACGGGATTTTGAAATGTTTGCCGTCTGTGACGGCGAAAATGTCGTGGGAATGATCTCGCTGTACCGGCAAACCGCCGATACGGTCTCGGTGGGCCCGGAAATCTTTCACGACTGCCGACGCCGGGGCTATGGAACGCTTGCCATGCGCGCGGCGATGGATGCGGCAAGAGATCGCGGGTATAAAATCGCCTTTGCGCAGATCAGAACCGATAACGCCGCCAGTATCGCGCTGCATGAAGCGTTGGGATTTGCCTCAAACGGCCAGGTTTTTACCAATGCCAGGGGAAATCCGGTGGTTTTTTATCTCAGAAGCCTTATATAGCTTCCGGCAGACAGCCAGAGTGAGCGGCTGTCTGCTTTTTTTGCCGCGGCAGGGGTGATGGATACTTTCAAAATATCACGGAAAATTCATTGAAATCAGCGGCATAACGTGGTAAAATGATAGTTGGAGTATTTTACACTTATAAAGGAGACTTGTACCATGGAATACACCTTTGCAAACCGTATCGGATCGCTCAAACCATCAGCGATTCGTGAAATATTGAAGGTCACGCAGGATCCCCGCGTCATCTCTTTTGCCGCCGGCAATCCTGCCCCCGATGCATTCCCCGTGGAAGAGATGTCCGCCATCGCCGCCGACCTCTTTGCCAACCGCTCCGCCTACGCTCTGCAGTACGGCGTCACCGAGGGCTATGAGCCCCTGCGCGAGCTCACGGCTGCGCGTCTGCGCGGGAAGTATCAGACCGGCACTGACTCTGACCGCATCCTCATCACCACCGGCGGTCAGCAGGTCATGGATCTGACCACCAAGTGCTTTACCAACGAAGGCGATACCGTCATCTGCGAGAGCCCCAGCTTCATCGGCTCCCTCAACGGCTTCCGTTCCTACGGCCTCAACCTCGTGGGCATTCCCACCGAGAGCGACGGCATGGATCTCAATAAGCTGGAAGCGGCTCTCAAGACCGAGAAGAATGTCCGCTTCATCTATGTCATCCCCACCTTCCAGAATCCCACCGGCCGCGTGATGAGCCTTGAAAAGCGTAAGGCTCTGCTGGAGCTGGCCCGCAAGTATGATGTGCTCATCCTCGAGGATAACCCCTATTTCGAGCTGCGCTACGCAGGCGAGTATGTGCCCACCATCAAGAGCATGGACACCGAAGGCCGCGTCATCTACGCCGGTTCCTACTCCAAGGTTCTCTCCCCCGGTATCCGTCTGGGCTTTGTCTGCGCCAATGAGCAGGTCATCTCCAAGCTCACCGTGGCCAAGCAGGTCAGCGACGTGCATACCAACCTCTTCTTCCAGATGATCGCCGCCGAGTATCTGGAGAAGTACGACCTCGACGCCCACATCGAGAAGGTGCGTAAGATCTATTCCGATAAGCTCGACTGCATGGCCGACGCGCTCCACCGTTACTGCGACGGCTATCTCAGCTTTGAAAAGCCCCAGGGCGGACTGTTTTTGTGGTGCGACATCGTGGACGGTACCCGCGATATGGATTTCTGCAAGGTCTCCGGCCCCAAGGGTGTGGCGGCGGTTCCCGGCTGCTCCTTCAGCGTAGACGAATCCGAAATCTGCTCTGCCATCCGTCTCAACTACTCTCTGCCCACCTTCGAGCAGATCGAGCGCGGCGTCCAGCTGCTGGCCGAAACTGCCCGCGAAGTGCGTAAATAAACCGATAACCGGCTAAAATACAGAAAGAACGAGGATACTATCATGGATGCTCCCAAGAAAAGAATTTTCAGCGGCATTAAACCCAGCGGAAACCTGACCCTGGGTTCCTATATCGGCGCGATCAAGAACTGGGTTGCCCTGCAGGATGAGTATGACTGCCTGTACTGCGTGGTTGATATGCACGCCATCACCGTGCGTCAGGATCCCGCACTGCTGCGCCGCCGTACCCTCGAGCAGCTTGCTCAGTACATCGCCTGCGGCCTGGATCCCGAGCGCAACATCATGTATATCCAGAGCCATGTGCCGGCCCACGCCGAGCTTTCGTGGGTGCTGGGCTGCTACACCATGTTCGGTGAACTGTCCCGCATGACCCAGTTCAAGGATAAATCCCGCAAAAACGCCGACAATATCAACGCCGGCCTCTTTACCTATCCCGTACTGATGGCCGCGGATATTCTGCTCTATCAGGCTGATCTCGTGCCCGTCGGTGAGGATCAGAAGCAGCACGTCGAGATCGCCCGCGATATCGCCAACCGCTTCAATAACGTCTACTCCCAGACCTTCACCCTGCCCGAGCCCTTCATTCCTAAGACCGGCGCCCGTGTCATGAGCCTTGCCGATCCCATGAGCAAGATGTCCAAGTCCGAGCAGGACGGCGACGGCTGCATCTGCCTGCTGGATAAGCCCGATGATATCATGCGTGCCTTCAAGCGTGCCGTCACCGACAGTGAAACCTGCGTGCGCTTTGATAAGGAAAATAAGCCCGGCGTCTCCAACCTCATGACCATCTACTCTGCCGCCACCGGCAAGAGCTTTGAGGATATTGAGAATGAGTTTGCAGGCCGCGGCTACGGTGACTTCAAGGCTGCCGTCGGCGAGAGCGTTGTGGAGCTTCTGCGTCCCGTACGCGAAAAGACCGAGGATCTGCTCAAGAATAAGGATTACCTCGAGCAGATCTACACCGAAGGTGCGCGCCGCGCCGCGTTCCTGGCCTCCAAGACCCTGGATAAGGTCTACCGTAAGGTGGGCTTTGTCAAGCAGCCCCGTATCTGAGTAAAACAGGCGGAAGCAGGCGCCCTATGACGCCTGCTTCCCTTCCGTCGCCCCCTCCGGGCAAAGAACGAAACGAGGTTTATTGACGTGACCTTACAGAATTACGGGCTGGTTCTGCTGGCCTTTTTGCTGGCGGGCGTGCTGGCATATGCGGCGACTCCGCTGGTCAAGAAATTCGCCTATGTCGTCGGCGCGGTGGATGTTCCCCGCGATAACCGGCGTATGCATAAGACCCCGATTCCACGCCTGGGCGGGCTTGCGATCTTTGCAGGCTTTCTGATCTCGGTGCTCATCTTCGGTGAGATGGATCGGATGATGACCTCGATCCTGATCGGCGCGCTGCTGCTGGTGACGATGGGTATCCTGGACGATATTCTGGCACTGAAAGCCTGGATCAAGCTCATCGTGCAGATCGTCTCGGCACTCATCCCCGTGATTTACGGCGGCCTGCGCATCGAGACGCTGTCCAATTTCAATTTCTTCAGCGCAGAGCCCTATTCCTATCTGGGCGTTTTGAGTGTCCCCATCACCGTTATCTGGATCGTGGGTCTGACCAACGCGGTCAACTTCATCGACGGTCTGGACGGTCTGGCAGCCGGCGTCTCCTCGATTTCCGCCATTGCCATGCTGGTGATTTCCTGCATCCTCGGCGATCCTGCGGTGGCAGTGGTGACTGCCGCGCTGGCGGGCTCCATCTTCGGCTTTCTTCCCTATAACTTTAACCCCGCTAAGATTTTCATGGGTGATACCGGCTCCAACTTCCTGGGATTTATCCTGGCAACCCTGTCGATTCAGGGACTGTTTAAGTTCTATGCCGTGATCTCCTTTGCGGTACCCTTCCTCATTCTGGGACTGCCGCTGTTTGATATGCTCTCCTCCATCATCCGCCGCGTGGCAAAGGGCCAGAGCCCCATGGCGCCCGACAGAGGACATATCCACCACCGGCTCATTGATATGGGCCTGAGCCAGAAGCAGGCCGTGGCGGTTCTGTATGCCATTACCTGTATTTTGGGTATTACCGGCGTGATTCTTGCCTCCAGCGGAGCGGGAAAGGCGATTCTTTTGCTGTTGGCGGTGATTCTGGTCTGTACCATCGGCTTTAATGTGCTGGCGCACAGCGGAAAAAAGGGCCAGGGAGATAAAACGGAGGAAAATTCCTCCGAGGCTGAGACTTCCGACGCTGATAATGCGGCGGATATGGTCGAAGTGACGGATCAGGCCGAAGAAAAGGCCGAAAACGAAGAAAAGACGGAATAAGACCGATGACAGGGAAAGGAGACGGCGATGAAGAAGAATCTGACCATGCAGATCAGCTCTATAGCCGCCGTCGTTCTGGTTATCCTGTTAATCGGCGGATTTTTGCTGGCTGATATGCTGGATGTGGCAGGCGGAAGTGATATTGTGCTTCCGACAGGCCCTGCAATGACGACCGACGCCGGTGTGCGCGGCGAGGTGTGGGAAGGAAACACGGAACTGGAAGGTGTGGAAGTGACCGTGGATAATGTGGCTGCGGTGATTGCGACGCTTGAACGACCGGTTTCCTATACCATGACTGCCGTGGTTGATCGCAGCGACGGCACAAACAGCAGCCAGACCCGGGTGACCCATGCCGTGCATAACGGCATGACCTCCACTACAGCCGTGCGGGACGGCGAAACATTGAAAACGATACGTGCCGACGGCAAGGTATACATCTGGGATGCGCGGCAGAAGGTGTCGGTTTTCAATGAAGGCGCCTTCGGCGAGGATGCCGCGGCGGGACTGCCCGGCTATGAGGTTGTGCACGAGCTTGAGGAGATCAGGCAGGCTGGCTATGCACAGTTTGAAGGATATGACTGCATCTGGTTCTCGGCAGAGGATCGGGAACTCAAGTGTACAAGCGTTTACTACGTGGATATCGCTTCGGGTTTGCTGATTGCCTCGGAGACGATGTGCGGAGATACACGGATCTATCAGATGCGCGCCGAGACGATTCTGGCGGAAATGCCTGATGCGTCGCTGTTTATCCTTCCCGACGGCCGCAGCTTCATGTCTTAGTCTCGTCGAATAACCCTAAGAAGAATAGAATCCCCATGATCAGCAGCACATCCCACTCGGCGTTTTTGCGCAGGATCAGAAAGAGGATGCCCAGTACCAGCAGATCATCCATGCTCACGTCCTGCAGATGCAGCCGGGAGGCAAGCGCGCGGATCAATTCGGATAACGCGTGAAGGCCGGTACCGTCGGCGGAAGCCTCTGCAGGCACTTCGGACGCTGCGGGTGCATCGACCGGAATAAACGCTGCCTCGATGGCGGAGTCCGGATCCGGGCCGATGCTTTGCGCCGCCTCAAAGGGATCGGCGGCTGTATGGGCAAAGCGTTCATACATCACTTTTTCCCTCCCGACAGATCTCCCAGAAGCGGCCGGATGCTGTGCAGTATCCCGCGCACGCTGCGGGCGGTTTCCAGAAGCATGGCTGCCCGGTCAACCGGAAGCAGCCGCGCATTCTGTAAGTAGGGACGCAGGGTACGCAGAAGCTGGGCAGCGTCATCACCGCGGCTTGCGGGATGATCGTCTGACTCATGGGCGTCACCGTCCCCCAGAAGTGAGAGAATTCCGGCAAGCGCCGGGAAGTCAAGCCCGGCAGAGCCGTCGGAGGCGTCCTGATTCTCCGGCGGGACCGGGGGCTGCGCAGATTCCGCAGCCGTGCTTTCGTAAGCTTTGACAGGCGCGTCCATGGCGAATCGTCAGCGGTGCCCGGAGACGAGGTCTGCAAGCTTTGTGACGAAAGCGGAACCTTCTTTGGTGGATAAAAGCTTTGACAGCGCGGCTTTGGCGGCCAGTTTGTCACCGCGCAGCGCTGCGTCCGATGCGGTTTTGATCACATCGGAGCCGCCGGATGAAATCAGCCGCATGAGATTGCGGCCCTCCTCGGAATCCATGAGCGATCCGAGCTTATCAATGGTTCCTGCGAGCTTCGGATCCTGTTTGGATCGCAGGAACAGACGGAACATATTTTCATAATCGTTGGCCATACTAACGTATCCTCCTTGCAGATGTTCTGATACAGTGTATGCGGGAGGCTGCAAATTTGTACTTAAAAAAGGAAAAATCTATGAAGCTGGACGAGATCCTGCAGATTTTGAAAGAAACCTATCCCGAACCCACCTGTGCGCTGCGCTACGGAAAGCCCCATGAGCTGCTCTTTGCAACCAGACTCTCCGCTCAGTGCACCGATGCCCGGGTCAATATCGTGACCCCGGCGCTGTTTGCGCGATACCCTGAGCTGGAGGATTACGCCGCGGCAGAGGTGGAAGAGGTAGAGGAATACATACGCTCCTGCGGCTTTTTCCATACCAAGGCGCGGGACATCATCGCCTGTGCCAGAGTTCTGTTGGAGGAATATGATGGTGTGCTGCCCGATACGGTGGAGGAACTGGTGAAGCTGCCGGGCGTCGGACGCAAGACCGCCAACCTCATCGTCGGCGATCTCTATGGGAAACCGGCTGTGGTGACCGATACCCACTGCATCCGCATTGCCAACCGCCTGGGATTGTGCAATACCAAGGAGCCGGAAAAGGTGGAACGTGCGCTGCGTGCCATCCTGCCGCCGGAGGAATCCTCGGACTTCTGCCATCGACTGGTGCTGCATGGCCGTGCGCTGTGTACCGCCCGGGCTCCGGCGTGTGAACGCTGTCCGCTCAATGACGGCAGCTGCAGAGTGTAAAATGCGAATCTTAGATTTGGAGGAAATGAATATGTCTATCAATCGAATCGGTGTCCTGACCAGCGGCGGCGACGCGCCCGGTATGAATGCGGCAATCCGTGCCGTTGTCCGTACTGCCCGTGCCAACGGTGTCAGCTGCCTGGGTATCCGCCGCGGCTATAACGGTCTGATCAACGGTGACGTGGTGGAGCTCGATGCCCGCAGCGTCGATGGTCTGCTGGTCAAGGGCGGCACCATGCTCTATACCGCCCGCTGCGAAGAGTTCAAGACCGAAGAGGGCCAGAAGCGTGCCCGTGATATCTGCCGTTATCTGGGCATCGACGGTCTGGTCGCCATCGGCGGCGACGGTACCTTCCGCGGTGCGCTGGATCTGTCCCGCGGCGGCGTGAGTACCGTGGGTATTCCCGCCACCATCGACAACGACATCGCCTGCACCCGTTATACCATCGGTTACGATACCGCCTGTAATACCGCTCTTGACGCCATTGACCGCCTGCGTGATACGATGCAGTCTCATGAACGCTGCAGCGTCGTCGAGGTCATGGGTCACCGTTCCGGTAATCTTGCCATGTACGTGGGTATCGCCTGCGGCGCGACTGCCGTGCTGGTGCCTGAAAAGTCCGTGGATATGGAGCGCGATATCTTTGACCGTATGCGTGACGGCCGTATCCATCATCGTAACCACCACATCATCATCGTGGCCGAAGGCTTTGGCCATGCCGATGCCATCGCCAAGGATATCCACGAGGCCACCGGTGTTGAAACCCGCGTGACCGTTCTGGGTCATGTTCAGCGCGGCGGCAGCCCCACTGCCCGTGACCGTGTCAACGCTACCCAGATGGGCGCCGCAGCGGTCAATGCGCTGCTGGCCGGCAAGACCAATCGTGTCGTGGCCGCCGTCAACGACGGTATCGTTGATCTGGACATCGAGGAAGCCCTTGCACTGCCTCCGGTGTTTCATGAGGATCTGTATGTGACCACCCGCCAGACTATTCTGTAAGCTTTGCCTGATCGGATCGGCGGTGGTTTTCCCGGGCTGCCGGGGAAACCATCGCCGCTTTTTTGGGAATAACATAAGGAGTAGGCATATGGGTAAAAAGGAAAACTTTAACTCGACTATCTATACCTGTTATCTGTCCTCGATCGTCATGGCGGTGGTCTGTAATTTCCCGCCGCTGCTGTTTTTGTTCCTGCGTGAGACCTATGGATTCTCCTTCGGCGCGATGGGCGCACTGGTCTCGGTCAACTTTGTCACGCAGGTGGCAACCGATGTGCTGTTCTCCAAGGTGGTGGATAAGTACGGCTACCGTCCGTTCATCATTCTGGGTGAGTGCATGTGCGCACTGGGTTTTCTGGTGTTTGCATCGACCCCGTGGGTATTCGCGGGGATGGAGTATACCGGCCTTGTGATCGGCACGATCCTGTTTTCCATCGGCGCGGGCCTGCAGGAGCTGCTGCTGAGCCCCATTATGGATGCGCTGCCCACCGAAAACAAGGAAAAGGCCATGAGCCTGATGCACAGCTTCTACGCCTGGGGACAGGTGCTGGCCGTGGCGCTTTCAACGATTCTGCTGATGGTGCTGGGGAGTGAAAAGTGGCCGTTTATCATGCTGGGCTGGATGGCTCTGCCGATTACCAGTGCGACGCTGTTCTGCTTTGTGCCGCTGCGCCAGCGCGTGAGCGCGGAGAAGGCGATGAAGATCCGGGAACTGCTGAGCATGCCGCTGTTCCTGTTTGCGCTGGTCGCCATTTCCTGCGGCGGCGCCTCCGAGGTAACGATCTGCCAGTGGACGTCCTCGTTTATGGAAGGTGCGCTGGATATGCCCAAGGTCTGGGGCGATATCCTGGGTATGAGCGGGTTTGCCGTAATGATGGGACTGGGACGTATGCTGTACGGTCTGTACGGCGAGCGGTTTGATCTGCATAAGCTGCTCGTCGCGGGTTCCGTGGGCGCAACGGCTCTGTATGTGATTGCGGCGCTGACCAATTCGGGCGGCATTGCCGTTATCGCCTGCTGCCTCATCGGTTTCTGTGTCAGCCTCCTGTGGCCGGGTACATTGAGCGTTGCGGCGGGTATGCTCCCGATGGCGGGTGCATCCATGTTTGCGCTGGCAGCTGCCGGCGGTGATCTGGGCTGCGCCGTCGGCCCCTGGTTTGCCGGCATCGTGACCGACTGGGCGGCTGCCAATGTGCAGATCGCGGGCTTCACCGCGCAGCAGGTCGGCCTGCGTGCAGGCATCCTGTCCGGCACGATTTTCCCGGCGGTGTCGCTGGTGTTCCAGCTTCTACTGTGGCGTGCCTGCCGTAAAAAGCGCATGGAACAGGCAGCCTCCGGACGAAAAGCCTAACACATAAACCATCCCAAAATAAAGCAGAGCTGTTCTGCGTTTGAACAGCCCTGCTTTTTACATTTCCCGACGGAAAGGTTTTCCTACCTATGGGGAAAACAAAACAACCTTGAACAATATTTCGACACAATTTTCTGGCGCAGAAAGCGGTTTTTGTCGAATCGGAGACATTTTGATCGAAAAGGGGCTTACAATAAATGGAAATTTTTCGAAATTGCCCTTGCTTTAATTTCCATTTTATGGTATTCTATAGATACCGATCAGAAAGCCTGTCAAACGCAGAAAATGGAGGATATGTCGAAATGCAAAAGACGATCAGGGTAATGGTTGCGGACTGCAACGTGGAATTTCGCACACAGCTTATAGAAGCCATCGAGGCAGAACCCCGGCTGGAGTATGTGGGAATGGCGACGGACGGCAACGAGGCCATCCGGCTGGCATCTCAGACGGAGCCGGATATTGTCATCATGGATATTGTGATGCCGCCGCTGGATGGATTGTACGCGGTTCGCGGAATTCAGGAGCTGCAGCTTCGGCATATGCCCTCATTTTATGTACTGTCCAAGTTCATGAGTGAAGAAACGCTGTCCTATGCCATGAGCCTGGGTATCAGCTACTTCCTCATCAAGCCCTTTGAGATTCAGGCGCTCATCAGCCGGATTCTCCATCAGACCTCTCCTTCTGCCGAGTCCAAAGGCAGTGCCCGCCCGACCTCTCCGGAGCTGGATATGGAGATCCGCGTAACAAATGTGATCCATGAAATCGGCGTACCCGCACACATCAAAGGCTATCAGTACCTGCGCGACGCCATCATCATGACCATCAACGATATGGAAGTAATTAACGCCATCACGAAGATTCTCTATCCCACCATTGCCAAGCGTTTCGGTACCACTTCCTCCCGCGTAGAGCGCGCCATCCGTCATGCCATCGAGGTTGCCTGGGACCGTGGGGATATCGAGGTGCTGCAGGGGTACTTCGGGTACACGGTTTCCAATATAAAAGGCAAACCTACCAATTCTGAGTTCATATCTATGATTGCGGATCGCCTGCGGCTGCAGATCAAGAGTGAAATGAGCGCATAAAGAGAAAATGTCCCGGAATGCACAGCATTCCGGGACACTTTTGCGTTCATGGAATCAGTCTTTCCAGACGAAATGGTAGTTGATGGACTCGCCGCCGTCCACGAGGATGTTCTGACCTGTGCAGAAGGTGTTGACAACGGTCAGGAAGTAGGCCCACTGGGCAATTTCCTCGGTTGTTGCCCATTTTTTCAGCGGCGTTTCGTCCATGATCTGCTGCCAGAGCTCCGGATCGTCAATGACGCACTGATTGAGCTCGGTGAGTACGCCGCCGGGATCGAGGCTGTTGCAGGTGGCACCGAAGGGCGCAATGCGGATGGCGACGTTTTTGGTATAGGCCAGCACACCGCCCTTGCTGGCACAGTATTCGGGGAATTCCGAACCCGTATGGCCGCTGGCGGAGCCGATGTTGAGCACGGAGCGGATGCCGGGACGGATTGCGTATTTCTCCGTAATGCGGATGAGGGCTTTGAGGTTGATATCGATGTCATCCTCATTCTGGGTGCCTGCGTTGTTGATGAGGATATCAATGTCTGAAAGCTCGGGCAGATGCTCATAATCCCGTACGTCACAGACGTAGTGGGTGTAGTTTTCGTGTTCAATGGAGGCTTCCTGACGGTCGATGCCGTGTACTTCATGGTTTTCAGCCAGGAAACGCTCGGCGATGGCGCGGCCGATGCCCTGCGAGGTTCCGGTGATGAGCACTTTCATATAGTTAATCGCCTTTCCCGATATACGTAAGGTATTCTTTTCCGACAGCGTTTTCCTTCCAGCCCGTCACGATCCGGTAACCGATGGGAGAGAAGATCACTTCCATAATCAGCTCCGCCACCGCACCCGTCAGTGCGCAGGTGCTGCACTGCAGGATGGTCCAGTGAAATCCATCCCAGAAGATGGGGGCAAAGCCCGCAAAGACGATCACGGAAAAGATGAAGTTGTCCCAGAACTGCCCGATGAAGGTGGAAACATAGGTCTGGATGCAGTAGACTGTCCGCTCCCGCAGACGATTGGCCAGAAACCGGCCGATGGCCCAGTTGAGCATGTTGTTGAGCACGCCCGAGGAGAGAAAGGCCACCGTGCTGCCCAGGAGGATGAACCAGGTTCCGCCGAAGATGCTGTTGAAGGCGGTGTAATCATCCGCCGTGGAGGGGATGCTGCTGGCAACGAAGAAGATCAGGCAGGTCAGCAGGTTAATCCCGGCGGCGAGAATGGAGATTTTGTTGGCGGCCTTGGGGCCGAAGTGTTTGGTGGTGATGTCCATGCACATGAAGGACAGCCAGGAGATCAGAATGCCGCCGTCCAGGGCGATCCAGTCAAGCTGCAGCAGCGTCTTGTTTGCCAGCAGGTTCATGCAGATGACGCTGACGACAAACAGTGTCACCACCGTGACCGGGATAGAGCGCAGCAGGATACGGGTTTCTTCATGTTCCCGGGCGATCAATGCTTGTAATCGGTTCATGGGGGAGCGTTCTCCGTTCCGGCAGAGCTTGGGATGTCAGGGATCTCTGCCGTAGCTATTATATCACAGAAAGAGCGAATATACAAGAACAGCCGCGGCATCCTCTGATACCGCGGCTGTTTTGGGTATGCATATGCAAAGGGGATCAGAACCGGTACTTCTCGCGTCCGGCGGCTGCCTGACTGATGCGCTGGTAATCGTTTGTCAGGATGGTGTCCGCACCCAGATCCAGATACATCTTCGCCTCTTCCAGATCATCGGCGTAAAAGACGTTGACGGCAATGCCGTGGGCATGGGCACGCTGGATGATCTCGGCGACGTAGCCTGGGCCGATGGCATCAAAGTGGGGCTTAAAGAGCTGAATGATCTTGGAATCGGTGGCAAGGGCCTTTTCCACCAGATCATGCTCGGGCAGACTCGCGCCTGCGCAGCGGTTGAGATCGGGCGCGATGGCACGGAACTGCTCAAGAATCGCCGGGTTGCCGCTCATGATGTAGCAGTACCGGCGGCAGTCGTACTTGTCGATGAGCCGCACGATCTCGACAAG
>SVMB01000091.1 GCA_015067675.1 Oscillospiraceae bacterium | reverse complement strand
GATGGGCAGGTCAACCTTCTCTGCGCAGGCAAAGAGGTTCTGCACCAGCGGATCCTGCAGTTCAAGATTGGGCATCACCTCACCGACACCCTTACAGCCCCGATCCTTGTAGTATTTGAGCACGTCATCAAGCTTTGAATAGGGAGAATTGGTCAGTGCGCGGGGATCCACGTTGCAAAACGGGATTACCTTATCCGGATAGGCTTCTGCCATGTCGAGGATATCCTCATTTGTCTGGGGAAAGTAGATTTCCGGGCTGACGATGGGCTGAATGACACATTTTTCGATGCCAAGCTGCTCGTTTCGTTCCAACAGCTCATCGATCGTGCAGAAGTTGACCACGAACGGCACGCGCTTGCGGTAACAATGGGTATGAATATCAATAAACATCGTATTGTCTCCCTTCTGCGCAGCTTACAGCCCCAGCAGCTTCTCGGCATTGCCGTGGGCAACCTTGTGGAAAACCTCCTCGGAGATTTTGCCGGTATCGCGCCACTTGATCATCAGCGCAGGAAGCTCCACAGGCATCTCCTTATAGCACATATCGGTGCCGAAGAACAGGCGATCCTGGAATTCCGTCATGAACTTCGCGCCGTAGTCCTCATCACGGGCAAAGGCATTGTAGGCAGTGAAGTCGGACAGGTCGCCCAGCAGATTGGGATAGAGCCGGAAGAGCTTGGGAACAACGCCTTCTTCCTCGATCTTGCCCTTGGGGAGACGTCCCACCTGATTGCCGTCGCGGGTATAGACAAAGCCGCGGGAACCCACAGTCTCGAGCTTGCCGATCTCGGACCAGAACACCGGACCGTGACCGAAGAGCTTGAGCTCGGGGAAGCACTGCAGCGTATGCTCGAGCATGGGAAGCCCCGGATCGTCGTAAAGACCAAAGTCGCCGGTCTTAACGTCGGAACCGTCGTAAATCACCGGCATACCGACCTTTTCCGCGCAGGCGAAGAGATTCTGCACCATGGGGTGATTCATGGGCATATTGGGCATCACCTCGCCGATACCCTTGCAGCCCAGATCCTGATAATACCTGAACACATCATCCAGATGGGAGTAAGGAGAATTGGCAAGTGTGCGGGGATCGACGTTGCAGAAGGGAATGACCTGATCGGGATAGGCTGCGGCCATGTCAAGGATATCCTCATTGGTCTGCGGAAAGTAGATTTCGGGGTTGACGATGGGCAGGATCACGCACTTGTGAATGCCTAGCTCTGCATTGCGCTCCAGAAGCTCCTCAATATTGCAGAATTTGGTGACAAAGGGAACGGGTTTACGGTAGCAATGGGTGTGGAAATCAAGAAACATAAATATCACGCATCCTTTCGGAAGTATAGTCGTTGATGCTTCTATGGTTTACAGTCCAAGATCCGTCTTGATCGCCCGATGGAGCAGCGTCCTGAACGCCGCGGCATCCATGTCTCTGCGGGATTCCTCTCTGTACAGAAAACGGCAGCGTGTCACGTCGGTCAGCGCCGCCACATAGAGCTTTTTCGACCGGTCCACAAAGAACGACTGTCCCGTCCACCCCGTGTGACCGATGCTGCCCTCTGAAAACAGCTCGCAGGCCTGCGTGCAGTTGTCGTTGACGTAGAAATAACCCAGGCCGTGATTCTCGATTCCCCGTCCGGGCTCGATGGGAATCAGATCTGCCGTATAATTGCGCTCGGCAAGGTCGAACATCTCTCCGGAATACAGGCGCTCGTCCTTTTTAAGAAGTGCCTTGCAGAACCGACGCAGATCCCCCACTGTAATGAACAGTCCGCCGGCGCCTGCCGGGATACCGTTCATCATCTGTACGTTATGATCATCCCAACGGATGTCCGTGACTGCGGGATCGTGATGGCAGTTGACCGCGTTTGGCTCATCGGGACGAATGTTATACCGGCTGCGGGTCAGTCCCAGCGGCCTGCACATCAGCTGTTCAAACGCCTCATCCAGTCCTATGCCCCAGATTTTTTCCACGATAAAGCCCAGCAGCACCATACCGGTGCAGCAATAGGCAAAACCCGTGCCGGGCGCCGTTTTGAGCGGCGTGTCGAGGATAAACTCCGTGATGCTTTCCCGTCCGCGCGCCGCTACGTCCTCCGGGAACTCCCGGCGGTATAAGCCGGAGGTATGCGTCATGAGCTGGTGGACAGTGATTGCCTTTTTATCTGCGGGGACATTCGGAAAAAACTGTTCCAGCGTATCATCCAGCGACAGCTTTCCCGCGTCAATAGCCTTGAATGCCAGCGAACAGGTCGGAAAGACCTTGCCCACACTGGCGGCGTCGAAATAACTGTCCTCATCAACACCAGGGGAAGTCAGCAGCCATTCCGAATCCTCATATCCCACTGCAACCGCATAGGCGGACAGCCTCTTTTGCTGCAGCATCTCCTCCAGGAATGCCGCTGTGCCCGAAAGACCTTTCATGTCTCTTTCCTCCCGCTCAAAGTGTTGAACCTGTGTATCTGTTCCCATTATACACAGCCCTGCCCGGCTCTGTCAAGCATCAAAGCCCCTCACTGTGCGGCATTTGTGTTACGCCTGTCCAACCTGTCTTGACAGAGAGCCATTTTTTATCGTATACTGAACATATACACTGCAAAGGAGCCTGTTTATGCTTAAAAGATATCGTACACTTCTTGTGTTTCTGCTCATCTGCACGTTTCTGACCGCCTGCGGTGCCGATAAAAACCCTGCCGTCACCGGTTCCTCTTCTGCGGCGGCGACAGCTTCCGCAACCGCAGCCGCAACAACCGCAGCCGCGACAACCCCTGCTTCGACTACTACCGCCGTCATCACCACTGCGGCGACCACCACCGCCTCCACAAAACCCCTGCGCAACGGTGATCTGGAAAACCAGCCCTACTCCGAAGGTGAGGACCGCGGCATCTACTCCGGCGGCTACGTGGATGATCTGCGCCACGGCTACGGCGAGTTTCGCTTCGACAACGGCGAAGTCTATGCCGGATACTGGGAAAACGACCGGATGCACGGCGAAGGTGAATACTATATCCCGGGCTTCGGCAGCTATCATGCGGCCTTTGCTGACGGCGTAATGGATGAGTCCAATGTGGTCATTCGCTATGAGGACGGCCGCATCTATTCCGGATCCCTCAGGGACGGCGAATACCACGGCTGGGGACGACTGGAATACCCCAACGGAGACAATTATGAGGGCGACTTTTCCGCCGGGCTCCGTCACGGTTGGGGACGCATGGAATGGGCCGTCGGCGACTGGTACGAAGGTGAATTTGCCAGCGATGTACGCCACGGCTGGGGTACCTATTCCTTTTCCGTCTCCGGCGACCGGTATGAGGGGCAGTTCGCGGACGGGCAGCAAACCGGCACCGGTACCTATTACTACGCTGACGGTTCTGTCTTTGAAGGTGACTTCAAGGACGGCAAGCGTGTTTCCGGGACGCTGACCTATTCCGGCGGCGACTGGATGCAGGGTGACTTTCCCAACGGCGAAACCACCGGCGATTACTACTACTATGACGCATCCGAGGACAGCTATCGCTGGGTTCACTACAAAAACGGCAAGTTCTCCCACTGGATTGAAGTGTGATTGACGTGTTTTCGGCATGCTCATGAATTTTTCCAAAAATCCATTTCCTTGCAAAAACCGTCTGACACAGGTATAATAGAAGATAATGTCCCGGAATACATCCTGCCAAACGGAGGTGAACTGCTTTGAATCATGAGAAAAACCGCAAAAACTGGAATAATTACGCCGAGAGCTATGGCCGCTTCAATCATGCCGAGGCTATCCTGCGCCCGATTCTCGATGATCCCGCCAAAGCCTTTCACCCCACGATCTGGGAGCTCATACGACGAAGTTTCCCCGGTTTTCGGGGCAAAAGGGTATGCGTTCCTTCCAGCGGTGACAATCACGCGGTCTTTGCCTTTGCGCTTCTCGGGGCGCATGTCACCTCCTGCGACATCTCGGAAAACCAGCTGGCCAATGCCTGCCGTGTGGCCGAACGCGAAGGGCTGACCGATTCCATCGATTTCGTCCGCACCGACACCATGACCCTGGACGGTGTGGATGACGGCACTTTTGATCTGGTCTACACATCCAACGGCGTTCACGTCTGGATCGGTGATCTGCCGTCGATGTATCGCAGCATATACCGGGTTTTAAAGCCCGGCGGAATCAACATTCTCTACGAAATCCATCCGTTTCATCGTCCTTTCGGCGAACATCTCAAACCCATCAAGCCCTATGACGCAACCGGTCCCTTTGAGGATGCGTCCACCGTCACCTATCACTGGCGGCTGCAGGATATCCTCAACGCCGTGATGGACGCGGGTCTGCGGCCTGTTCATATGGAGGAGCTGTTTGACGAGAAGAATTACGACCGGCCGTTCGGGATTAAAAATGAGGACATCATACGGGGCGTCCGGGTAAGTCCCGAGGAAGTGGACCGGATGTACGACTGGCGTGAAAATCCTGCCATGTGCCTGCCTGCGTGGCTGTGCCTGGCAAGTCAAAAAAACTGACAAAACACCTTAACACAGGAAGGAGATGCCACCATGACCATCGTCAACCGATGCAGCCGTTATAGCCTTGTAGTCCTCGCATAGGGTGGCTATGCAATTGAAGTGAATACTGCTTTTGCTATAGCCATGCCTTTTGCTGAGAGTAAAGTCAAAACAGGAGGCAGCCGTGAGCTATAAAAGAGCAGAAGAGATCCTGCCTGATGAGATCATCGAGCTGATTCAGCAGTATGTGGACGGCCAGAGCATTTATATCCCCCGCAAGGCTGAAAATCGCCGCGGCTGGGGCAACTCCACCGAATACCGTACGGAACTAGACGTTCGAAACTGCCGCATTCGTGAAGAATTTGCCGCCGGTATATCCATTGCCGAGCTGGCTGAGCGGTATTATCTGTCTGAAAAGAGCATCAGAAGGATCCTGCGCGAATTTGAATAAACATAAGGGAGCTGTTGCAGTTTTACAACAACTGCGGCAGCTCCCTTTCTATATTCCGGCCTTTGCAGGCTCAAATCGGACTGAAGACTCTGCTCTGCCTTTTCGCGTTATGTAAGGCCTACCCGTTCGATATCTGTTTCCCGGTGTGATCGATGGTATAGTTTTCGGTGAAAATAAGCTCCGAAACCGGCACAAAGCTGTAGTTTTTGGCCAGCAATCCCTCGATAATCTGCGGCAGCGCGGCCGGGGTATCGGGTGCTGCGTTGTGAAAGAGCACAATCGACCCCGGGTTCACCCGCTCCAGTACCCGCGATACAATCGCATCGGAGCCTGGGTTCTTCCAGTCCAGACTGTCCACGTCCCACTGGATGGTGAAATGGCCGGAATCCCGCATTGCACCGACGACGGCGTTATTATAATCCCCGTAGGGCGGGCGGAAAAGCGTAGGGCGCACGCCGGTGATTGCCTCGATCTTATCGTCGCAGCTTTCCACCTCCGCAATCATCTGCTCCTTTGTCAGCGCGGGCATATGAGGATGGGTGTCGGAGTGGTTCATGATCTCATGTCCCGCGTCGGCAAGCGCCTTGACAGATTCCGGGTATTTGTCCACCCATTCGCCGACAACAAAGAAAGTCGCCCGGACGTTGTATTTGCCGAGAATATCGATGAGCTGCTGGGTGTCCTCATTGCCCCATGCCGCGTCAAAGCTCAGGGACACCACGTTATGATCCCGCCCGACGCAGTAGATCGGCAGGTCACGTGCGGTTCCCGAGACGGTGATCACCGTTTCCTGCCCCCAGAACACGGCGCTCAAAGCAAGCCCCAGCATGAGTAAGGCATATACTGCCAGTCTGACGCTCATTTTATGTCTGGTCTGTTTCATTTTCCACGCTCCTCTCTTCACGGCAGTATATGAAAGAAGGCGCGGGGGTAGTACAGCGCTGCCCGGGACATAAAACCGCATGGCCCGGGCAGTGTCTCTGATGCAGGCTGATCAATAAACCATATCATGATATTGCTCTTTTAAAGCCGAATAAATCTCCTCCTGCATTCGCTTCACAGCTTCCTGTACACTTGACAGATATTCCTGCCGGGAACACTTCGTCCTTTCATGATCGCTCATATGTGTATACAGAATCCCCCGGGATGAATTGACAACCGCTCCCAGTCCATCTGTATTGAAGCAGGGCAGAATGTCTTTTGCACCACCGCCTTGTGCCCCGTAACCAGGAACCAGAAAATAACTCTTGGGCATAATGCTTCTCAGTGAACCCGCTTCCTCCGGATGGGTTGCTCCCACCACTGCTCCGATGGAGGAATAGCCATGCACACCCACAAGAGTATCCGCCTTCCCGGCCACATACCGTGCAAGGGTATGGCTGATCGTCACTCCATCCTCTGAAACGGCATTCTGAATCTCTCCGGAGCTTTCATTGGAGGTCCTTATCAAAACAAACAGTCCCTTGTCATACCTGACGCACGCATCTATAAACGGCTGCAGACTTTCACTGCCCAAAAAGGGAGTAACCGTCAGGAAATCGGCATCCAGAGAGGGCACATATGTGCCGTCAGGCAGCGCAACACATCCGAGATGACCGTCTGCATATGCCCTGGCCGTGTTGCCGATATCGTTTCGTTTTGCGTCCTCTATGACAACAAGCCCTTTTGATTTTGCATATGCCGCTGTTTTTTCAAAAGCAGCCATGCCATAGGAACCATACTGTTCATAAAACGCCATTTGCGGCTTCACTGCAGGCACAAGCGCTGCAATTGTATCAATCAGATCACAATTAAACTCAACTATCACATTTGCCGCCGCTTTGAGCGGATGGCCGGAGTTCACACACGCCTTATAACACGCCGGAATCTTTTCCATATCAGGATCAAGCCCAATTACAGACGGATTCTTTGTCTGTAACGTATTATCAATCAATCTGTCAACTGTTTTCACACTCTACGCTCCCTTATACCGCTCCAGATACGCTTTGAACTTTTCCTGGTATTCCCCTGCCGAAATGACGCCGTTTTCCATCGCTTTCAGGATATCATCCGCATTTACAATCGGATGGATCACCGTCCCAAACCGGTTTTCAATCTCCCGTTTTGCAGAAAAAGCCGCATCCTCTGTACTTTCCATTCTGTCAACGCACACAACCACATCGGAAGGATACTTATTCGTCCCGTTTTTCACGCTCTCCATCGCCGCGCAAAGAGAGGCTCCCGATGTAAAGGTATCCGTGATGAGCGTTATTTCGTGAGATGCAAATGATATATTCGGAATATTGAAATCCACACAATGCGAAGTATCAATGCCATACTTATTGAATAAGGTCATACTGACCGCAATGACAAGTGGGATTTCTCGGTTGTCCGTTCCGATGAGACAGTTTGCCTCAATGCCGTGTTCCCTGATGCACTCCGCATAAAACGCACCAAGTTTGGATACCCGGCTGCCGGTCAGATTATAGCCGCTATGGATCAGATACGGTGAGATTCGGCCGCTTTTCAGCGTAAACTCGCCAAAACGCAGCATCCCATTGTCAACCATGAAGCGGATGAACCGCTCTTTGTAATTGAGGGCATCCAGACGATAGTCAAACAGTTCGTCCATTGTAATTCCAAAATACCTTGCAATGACAGGCAGAATGCTGATATCAGGCACTGTCAGGTGCTTTTCCCATTTGCTCACCGACTGAGCTGAAACCGACAGACATTGCGCAAGCCTTGCCTGGGTTATGTTTTTATTCTTTCGCAGTATCCGTATTTTGTCACCGATTAACATGGATTCACCCCATTTCGTTCTCTTGCAATACCATTATATCCCCATTCCATACAACGCCGCAACATAGCGTTTGGACAGTTTTTTTCACCCATCCGTTGAATCACGTGCAGTATATGATTACAGGCACAGCAGATTTTACTCTACCGTGCCTGTAAATGAATTGTCCGATCGTTTACTTTGCAAGTTTTGTTCTGTCAAGGCTGATAATCGCCTGTTTGAGGTCGATCACGCCGCTCATGCGGCCTGTGTTGCTGTAGGGACAGGTCCAGTAGTTGAGCAGCAGTTCATGATCGCTGAGCCAGATGGAACCGGGATTGGAAAACGCACGGTTCGGATCAGTCTCGATGTCAAAAAAGTCCGAAAACGTACGGGCATTGTCATAGGTCACCGCCACAGTCAGCGGCGTACGCTTGCCGTAATGGCTCGCCCAGTGCATGTCATACTCGGAATTGTTCCAGATCACCAGCATCGCTTCGCTCTCCGGTACCCGGGTGATGTACGGGCAGGATTCCGGCACCGGCAGGCCGGTGGTCTGAGGCTTGGTCCAGGTGATGCCCTGATCGCAGGAATAGGAGCGGAACAGCGAGCCCAACTGATTTCTCATAACCATGACCAGTGTTCCGTCAGCGCCTTCCGCCACGAAGGGTTCCATCGCGCCGCGCATGGGCAGGTCGATCACCGCCTCCGAATGCTGCCAGGTTGCACCGTCGTCGTCTGAATACAGAATGCCGACGCAATGATGATCGGTCGCCGTCCACACTTCTCCTGAAGATATGCATGCAGAGATCAGCAGCCGTCCGCTGCTCAGCCGCCGCAGGCAGTCATTGCTCACGGTATACCGGTCACGCTCCGAGAGCGTCTGCACCTCCGGAAAACTCTCGCCCTCATCATAGGATTTGGCAAAGTAAATGGACGCCAGCTGCGGCTTTCCCGTTTCAAGCTGTACGTATTTCATGTACACAAGGCCGATTGCGCCGTCACGCAGCCGGATAAAGTTGGGGCTGTAGAGATTGACGCAGTTCTCCGGACGCGGGATGAGCACCCGATCCTGCTCCCAGGTACGGCCTTCGTCAAAGGAACGCATCGCATGGATGGTATTGGGTCCTGCATCCCCCGAACCCTTATCGCTTTCCTCATAACACTGCCAGGCCATGAGCAGACTGCCGTCGCGGCAGCGAATGACGGATGCTTCGCTGTTGCGAGGATTCTCCTTCGAAGCCTTTGCCACCATGGATATTTCCGCGTTTTCAAACAACATATGCACGCCTCCTGTCATAATCGGCACGTTCAGAATGCCGCGTACAGCTCCTCACGCCGCGCCGAGCGGATCGGAAGCTGCCGCCGGATGGAATCGCATCTTGAAAAGTCGATCCCGCAGCGCAAAATCTCCTCTTTATCCCCGGCTCTTGCCAAAACAGTCCCCCAGGGATCGACGAGGATGGAATTGCCGTAGGATACGTATTCCTCAGCACAGTCTCTGGCAGGCGCCGTGCCGAGGGTGAAGATCTGATTGTCCACCGCACGCTGCCGGAACAAAAGCTCCCAATGTGCGGGGCCGGTGGTCATGTTGAAGGCCGCCGGTACGATGATGAGCTGCGCGCCGCGGTCTGCCATGAGCTTTGCCATCTCCTGAAAGCGCAGGTCAAAGCAGATGCACAGACCCATTTTTCCAAATTCCGTGTCAAAAACCGTGATCTGATTGCCCGGGCTCAGGGTATCCGACTCCCGGAAGCGCTGTCCGCCCTCCACATCGATGTCAAACAGATGCGCCTTGCGGTGTTTGGCTATCTGCCGTCCTGTGCGGTCAAACACGTAGGAGGTATTGTAAATCTTACCGTTCTCCAGCTCCGGCATCGAGCCGCCGACCAGATAAATCCCCAGTTCCCGTGCGGCATCGGAAAGCATCTGCCAGCCCGCCCCGCCCTCCGGTTCGCCAAAAGCTTCAAAATACCGGTTGGCATAGGGGCAGCAGAACATCTCCGGCAGTACCGCCAGGTCAAGTCCGTCCGCTGCCGCATTATGCAGCAGTTTCCGGGCGTGGGCAAGGTTTTTTCCCTTATCATGCCCCACCTGCATCTGAATCATGGCGATTCGCATCATGCTCTGCTCCGCCATCTCACTCACCCTTGATAAAGCTGTCCGTGAGCTTCATCGCCGCATCCCGCAGCACCGCTTCCGCCGCGTCGCTCGTGACACGGCAGGTGGTCTCATAGCCGCCGCGGGCACAGTCCGCAAGCGGCGGCAGGTACATGACCGTGCGCTCATGCTCGGTTACGGTGACAATGTCCGTGCCGAGGAAGGAATCGCATACAGCTTTGGCCGTTTCAGAGAAGGTTTCGCCCGGGAACGCAGCGATCACCAGGTCATTGAAACGAAGCATACCCAGATGGATATCCACGGTGTTCTTGAGTTCCTTCTCGCCGTAGGTGTACTTTTCCCGCAGGAAAGGCATGGAATTCTGCATCCG
This sequence comes from Oscillospiraceae bacterium, assembly GCA_015067675.1. Taxonomy (GTDB): domain Bacteria; phylum Bacillota; class Clostridia; order Oscillospirales; family QAMX01; genus SIG502. Next base: position 4,725 of record SVMB01000091.1, on the reverse strand, counting down.
CTGGGCTTCCAGCCAGCGCATACGTGCCGGGAGCTCCTCCGGCATTTCGGGCGAAATGCCCACGTCCTCATCAAGCACCGCCTGATGAACCGGCAGCGAAACCGCCTGCATCCGGGCGTCAATCTGTTCAACCGGTGTAAATTCCGCACTTTCCAGTGCGGCAAGGGCACGCTCTGCCAGATACGGGCCCAACACCGCCTCTTCACCCGAGGTTTTGCTCTCCATACCCGGGCATATGTCGGCGCAGGGGCCGGTCATGAACATGGGAGTGCCGCCCAGATGTTCCTGCATCACCCGGCGGAGATGGAACGGAAAGTCAGACGAGAAGGAACCGGCGCGGTTTGCGGTGTTGACATGGGAGGCAAAGCGCACGATATTACCGATGGGCGCATCGTCCAATGTGCGAAACTCCAGCGCGAAAATATCGGGATCCGCCGGGGGGAAAGGCTTTTCAGGACGCGTTGTGGGGGCAAATCCGGTATAGGAGGGACCCTGTCCTGCGATGATTCTCTGCACAGCGGACTCCACGAAGGGTGCTGAATTGTAGCCGTCATGGCGTCCTGTGCCCCAGAAGAGCGTGGTCACGCCGTCAAACTCGGGCACTTCCATGCGGCGCAGAAAGTTGACCTGACGATCGGGCACGGTGTGCGCACTGCGCATCTTCGCAGGCGCCGCTGTCTTTTTCGCCTGAGCCGCACACTGCGCGGTAAGACGCGCCAGTGTTTCCAGATCAGGCGTACCGGCGCCATGGTTATGGGTAGTCATGATATGCACGTCATCCATGGCAAGGCCGGTTTCTTTGCACACCGCAGCCTTCAGGGTATTGACTACATTGAGGTTAAAATCCATAAAGTCCAGCACGACCCAGACTGTGTGCACAGCTTCAGACTGCGCATACAGCGCAATCGCCTCAACGCGTTCCCGGATGGGATTTGCCGGGCGCAGCGCCTCTTCCAGATCGACCTTTGCCATACCGATTTTTATCATACAGTTCACTCTTTTCCATATAATTTGAAGTCTGACCACAAGGCTGCTTCCACTTACAATATTTACTATACCCGAAGCACGGGCCGCTGTCAAGACCCGCTTTTTTTGTATCATCTGCTGACCTTTTTCTGTGAGGTTTTTTTCATTTCTCTGCAAATTTCCTCTATTCAAAAGCCTGCGCATGTGTTATACTGTTTCTATTATGAAATCGCAATCTGTTATTGGAGGACGCATTCATGCCGCACATCTTCCCTGCCGGATATCAGCCCACCATGGATCTGATCAAGACTCAGAAAGCTATCAAGCTTGCTAAAGATACTTTCGAGCACGAGCTCGCCGCCGCGCTCAATCTCACCCGTGTCTCCGCTCCCCTCTTCGTCGAGCGTTCCACCGGTCTCAACGACGACCTCAACGGTTTTGAGCGTCCCGTTCAGTTTGACATTCTCGAGCAGCCCGGCGTGCTGGTGCAGATTGTTCATTCTCTTGCCAAGTGGAAGCGCTTCGCCCTTGCCCGCTACAATTTCCCCGTCGGCGAAGGTCTCTACACCGACATGAATGCCATCCGCCGCGATGAAACTACCGACAACCTCCACTCCCTCTACGTGGATCAGTGGGACTGGGAGAAGGCCATCACCCGTGAGGACCGCACTCCTGAGTTCCTGCGCGACACTGTCTACAGCATCCACGATGCCCTGCGCCGCACGCTCGTCGTGCTGAAAGCCAGCTTCCCTGAGATCGACGTGGAGTTTCCCGAGCAGGTGAGCTTCATCACCACCACCGAGCTTGAGCGGCTCTATCCCGGCCTTGCGCCCGACGAGCGCGAAAGCGCCTATGTGCGCGCCCACGGCGCCGCCTTCTTCATGGGCATCGGCTGGCCTCTGGCAAACGGCAAGCCCCACGACGGCCGTGCACCCGACTACGATGACTGGTCCCTCAACGGCGATCTGGTCTACTATCACAAGGCTCTGGACAGCCGCATGGAGATCTCCTCCATGGGTATCCGCGTGGACGAAGCGTCCATGCGCGCCCAGCTCGCCGCTGCCAAGTGTGAGCAGCGCGCGGAGCTGCCCTTCCACAAGGCGCTTCTCGCCGGTGAGCTGCCCCTGACCATGGGCGGCGGCATCGGTCAGAGCCGTCTGTGCATGCTGCTGCTGGGCAAGGCCCACATCGGTGAAGTGCAGAGCGCCTTCTGGCCCAAGGAAGCCATCCAGCTCTATGCCGACCACGGCGTGACCCTGCTGTAATCCGTTTTTTCATTACACCCCGCCGCAAACTTGCGGCGGGGTTTTCACTTGCCTGTATTTTTCTCCGAAAGTGTAAGATCACCATTATTCTTTCGTGTATAAGGGTGAAAGGAGGCTGTGACATGCTTGACCGAGACATCGTAAATCTTTATTTTTCCCGTGACTCCGCCGCCATTGACGCCACAGCCGCGCAGTACGGGGCCTACTGCTCTGCCATCGCCCGGCGCATCCTCGGCAGTGATTCGGATGCTGAAGAATGCGTCAACGACGCATTCTTCAAAGCCTGGAACGCTATTCCACCCCAGAAACCTGAGAATCTGGGCACATTTCTGGGAAAGATCGTGCGCAATCTGGCCTTCGACCGTCTGCGATATCAGCATGCCGACAAGCGTGGCTGCCATGAAATGACGCTGATTCTTGATGAACTTGCCGAATGCCTCTCGGGAGATGATTCTGCCCAGCAGGCGATTGACCGCCGTGAACTCATCGACGCTATCAATGCCTTTCTCCGGATGCAAAGCGAGGAAAAGCGCCGCATGTTTCTCTGCCGTTACTGGTATGCACTTCCCGTGTCGGAAATTGCACGACGCTTTGACAGAAGCAGCAACTACATCTCCGTCACGCTCAACCGGCTGCGCGGAAAACTGAAAGTATTTCTGATTGAAGGAGGCTTTGACGTATGAACAATTACGAACTCTTTGAATTGATCGGTGAGGCCGACGATGCCATGATCGCTGACACTGATCGTTTTCTTCGACGCAGGCAGCCTGCATGGCAGCGTACAGCAACGGTCGCTGCAGCCGTTTCTCTTCTGGTTCTGACGGCAGCAGGATTTGCTCTGCAGCATATCCGCAGCAATTCTACGCTTGCGTCTCAACCCCTTACCGACGTCTCACAAATCAAGGCAACCCATAGCGCAGCACTGACCTTTGACGAGAATATACACGGCAATCACGGTGAGGAAATCCAGCATTACGCTGCAAACTACCCTGAAAGCGCCGCCTCCACTTCTTCCACCATTCCCGCAAGTTCTACCGCGTCCGAACCTTCAAATGATACCCCATCCGATGTACCCGGTCCATATTACGAGGCCGTAGATGCAGAATCCCTGTCTGAATACGCGCAGGACATCTTCTGCGGCTCCTACCTCGACGAGCAGAGCCGATATGTCATCGTTCTCACACAGGATACGCCCGAAAACCGCAGCCTGATCTGCCGTGAGCTGGAGGTTCCCGAGAAGGACGTTCTTTTTAAAACCGGTACCTATACCCATGTCTATCTCACAAAGCTCCAGGCATTGATCTCCGAGGCCATGATGAACCGTACACTCCCCTTTGTCGTCACATCCGGGGTATATGAAAACCAAAACCGCATCGTGGTCGGCGTCACCACCCGGGACGAGGCGGAAATCGCCCGTATTCTGGATCTTGACACCATCGGCGGGGCAATTGAGGTCGAATATGCCGAATCCGTAGCCTTACATGAACTGCTTGAAGCCAAAGACTGACCCATACGCCAAAGCGGCGCTGCCTTCTTGACAGCGCCGCTTCTTTTGTCCTCTTTACTTTTTATACACCGTCAGCTCGGCCATGGCGACCTTTGCATCGGCATGTTGGGGATAATCACTTGCCCGGCCTGCGGTGGAGAGCACCTCGAGCTTGACGTATCTGGCCGTGTGCTCCGCAAACCGGATCACTTCCTCGCCGCCGAAGATGCGGAAAAGGCCTTCGGCGCATGGTTCATACGTCACGCCGTCCGTGCTCGTGGAAATCCGGTAATCCACCGGAAACTGCGCAATCAGCGCGGGGATCGGAACGCTGGGATCGGGCAGATACCGCCGGTCCAGAATCCTGGGATAGTGTCCTAGGCCGCAGATTTCCTGCTCTGCGTGCAGATCGATCACGATCTCCGCCGTCGATGCCTGCGAACACCAGCTGACCTTCGGATCGTCATTTGTGAGCATCGGCAGCGCTTCGCCGGTCACGAGATCAACCGCCGTGATATCCGCTTTTCCGATCGGCGTCAGCTCTTTGTTGCTCTTTGGCGTGATCTTTCTGCCCGTCCATACCGGCACCGACCAGGTTTTGCGGCCCTCGGCATCCACCAGCCGCAGATAGAAATACCGGGCGGTGTCAGACTCCACGGTGAATGAAAAGTCCGTGAAATCCACGTTTTTGATCACCTTCACGGTCTTTCCCTCGTCGGAAATCACCTGACACTTTACAGGCACCGTGGCCGCATCCTCGTGGAAAAAGCCGATCTGTACGTGAAAGTCATAGGTATCGCTCAGCGGCAGATCAGCCGGGGCGGTCAGCCCGTTGACGCTGTAGCGCAGCTTGAGGTTGCCGCTGGAACAGGCATACACCCGGGTATTGAGCAGCGCGTCCATGAAGGCTTCCTTGGATTTCTCCGGCGCCATGATCACGGTCTTGCCCGGGAAGCAGTCATAGCCCCAGACCGATCCGTGACTGTCCGAGGAACAGGTGGTGCCCAC
>SVMB01000090.1 GCA_015067675.1 Oscillospiraceae bacterium | reverse complement strand
CACCGTCATCGGCTTTTCACAGAACACGTGCATATCACGCATCAGCAGCGCTTTCGTCACACCGTAATGCGCCTGCGGGGGAGTCGCAACGCTGACTGCATCAACCTGCGGCAGATCATCAATGGACGTATACCAGGCAACACCCAGCATCTCGCCGGCTTCCTTCGCCTTTTCGGGATTCAGATCAACCACAGCCGTCAATTCGGCAACATTCTTCCACGCTTTGCCGTGCGCCTTACCGATACCGCCGCAGCCTACAACCGCTGTTTTGAATGTGCTCATAACAGTCTCTCCTTCACATATTCGAGATTATGCTTCATGCCGATCTCAGGCTCGGGGAGCTCATCCGGATACCAGTATTTCTCATACTCATCACAGACATAGCCGGTATATCCCACGCGCTTGAGCTCTGCGAGGACCTCTTCCCATGCCACGGTACCTTCGCCCATCAGGCAGGAACGCTTGGTCAGAGGCGTACGGGAGGAAAGCTGCCAATCCTTGATATGCACATGGAAGATGTAGGGAGCCGCCGCACGAACCGCCTCGGCGCCAAATTCTGCACCGCCAAGCTCGACCCAGGCATAGTCAAACAGGATACCCACGTTGGACATGCTCACATCCTGAATCAGGCGCACCGTGTCGCGGATAGTCATGGTCAGAGAACCGGAATGTGTTTCGATGCACAGCCGTACGCCGAATTTCGCAGCATATTCCGCTACCTCACGCAGACCGGAAACGCTCAGTGACCACACGTCGCAGAACCAGGTGCCCTTGAGGGTATAGGGTTCGGGACCGCCGTACACACGCATGAGGGGGCAATTGAGAAGATCGGCAAGCTCGGCTACACGGCAGAGATTCCTGATCACACTCTCGCGGGTTTCGGGATTGACAAAATCCTTGTAGTAAGAGGTCAGACAGGCAATCTCAATGCCTTCCTGTTCGGCAAAGGCACGAATCTTACGCGCCTCATCGTCGGTGATGGTTTCGGAATTGATCTGACCGTTGGCTGCAACGCGCACCTCAATGGCGTCGTAGCCAATTTCACGTGCCAGGGTGATGCATTCGTAGATGTCACGTCCCGGCATACCCATGGTGTGGCCTGCAAAACGAATTCTGGTATTCATATGTTTTCTCTCCTTTAAGGAAGCGTACTCTCTCCCGGGATGATCACACCCTCGGTCATCTTACTCTCAGGAACGCCTCCGTTTTTGATGATTTTCGCCGCCTCTACGGCATTGCGTGTCATTTCTTCCAGCCCCGGATCGATGGTTGTCAGGCTGGGAGACACGAAATGACACAGCGTGGAATGCTGATCGTAGGCTGCAACGCCGATTCGCCCGGGAATTCCGGTTTTCCCGCGCATAAAGAGCGCTGCATCGTAATACTGCGTGAAGAAGTAGCAGGTTCCGCTTACTTCGTCCGGCTCTTCCATTAGCTGCGCGCCCGTAGCCGCGCAAAAGCCGCGCAGACGAGCGGCTTTCAGCTCAGATACGGGGGCTTTTCCCTGAATGGCTGCAAATCGTCCGTATTTGCCGCGCAGCATAGCGCCCAGTCTCCCGGCTGCTGCTTCATCGTCGCCGTATGCGCAGGGGAATCCTTCTATTTTACGGTTGAGAAGCACCACCTTTGAAAACGTCTCCCGATGCCGCGAAAGATACCGATCATCCTCAGGGGCCGTACCCGCGATGATCACCGCATCGCAGCGTTTCAGTTGGGACGCCGTGAGTTTGAGACTGCCGCGCTCATACGGTACAAATGTTACATGTACATTCTCCGCTTTCTGCAGCTCGGCGTGCACCCGGGTAGAGAAGTCCGACATCTGCGAATACAGCCAGGGGCTCAGGAAAAGGAGATCCAGCGGCGCGTTCTTCAGCCTTGCCAGGGCTTGAGCCGCAGCGTCCGGGCGATAGCCCACCCGCTCGCATTCCGAGAGAATCAGCCGCGTCGTGGCTTCTGATACGGAAAAAGCTCCGGATCTGCCGTTGAGCACATACGACACAGCTGCTTTGGATACCCCGCAGGCTCGTGCAATATCCTCAAGGGTAATCTGTTTCATGCTCACCTCCGCACATTTCGTTAACGTTAACCGGTTCACTTAATATTATACCACCATCAATGCGCTCTGTCAAGATTGTTCAACAAGAAAGTCCCTGTGGACTCTGTTTGAATCCACAGGGACTTTGATACGTATCAGAAGCAAAACGGGACGCCGATATGTTCGCTGCCGAGATAGACGGGAGACGAACTCTGCACCAGCTCCGAAATCCGTCCGCGGAGCTGCGTGGGGAAGAAGGGGAGGGAATCTGCCTCTGAAAGGCTTACCCAAACGCTCTCCTGCTGCTGGAAATCCATTTCGGAGGGAAGTGCCGCGGTATCGTCAACCGGCTCCACCAGGAAGATATGATGGATCCGGTGGCAGTAGTCGGGGTACTTCTCACGCAACTCCGTCGAATCCTGTATTTCTTCAACAACAGCAGCAAAGCGGAGTACCCGCGCCGTGTAACCGGTTTCCTCGGCGACCTCGCGGATCACAGCTTCCTCCATCGTCTCATAGGGATGCTGACCGCCGCCGGGCAGGTCGTAATAGACCTCGTTTGTCGTACTGGAAACGCAACGGTTGATGAGAATCTGACCGTCACGCACAAGAAGTGCCTTTGCAGCACAGCGAATTGCCATAGGATGAACTCCTTACTTACAGATAGTTCTTCTCGTACTCAATCGCATCAAGATCGGCACGCAGGCCTGCGATTTCGGCATCAGAGAGGCGCTTGAGCGGGTAGGTGCAGTAGCCCACATCGAATCCCTGCTGCTCGAGCATCCACTTAAGGCTGGGCAGGCAGCCACGCTTGAGCATAATCTCAATGAGCACATCGGCCTTATACTGGGCAGCACGTGCCGCCGCCAGATCGCCCTTCATGAAGGAATCGTAGATGTCGACAAAGACCTTGGGCATAACGTTATAGGTGGAACCGATACCGGCCTGCGCGCCCATGGACAGACCGCAGAGGAAGGTCTCGTCGGGACCGTTGATGACATTGATATCTCCGCCGCAGAGCTTGGCAATCTTGTGCATCTCGTAGTAGTTGGGATTGGTCCACTTCAGACCGATCATGTTGGGAATCTCCATGAGGCGGCCAACCATGGCCGTGGTCACCGGCACACCGGAAAGGGGAGAGGCATACATCACCAGCGGCACATCGGCAGCGTCAGACAGGGCTTTATAGTAGTTATAGATCTCGTCGTCACCGTAGCCATAGAAGAAGGGAGGCACGGACGATACAGCGTCCACGCCGACGGATGCAGCATGGGCTGCCAGTTTCTTGGCAGTGATCAGATCCACCGCGCCGATGTGGTCGATAACAGACACACGGCCGCGAACCGCTTCCACAACAAGCTCTGCCATGCGCATACGAGCCTCGGGCTGCATAACGGTACCCTCACCGGTGGCACCGCAGATGTAGAAACCGGAAACGCCTGCGTCGATGAGATAATCCACCATCGGGGCGACAACATGCTCACGAACCGTTCCATCTTCATTGAGAGGTGTGACAAATGCGGGCATGACGCCGCGGAACTTAATGTTGCTCATAAGTTTACCCTCCTGCATTATTTGTTGGTAAAGAACACCTGGGTGTAATAAAACAAACCGTCTGAGTTGGCATTATAGGCAACGCCAACACCAAGCACTGAAAAGTCTGCCGTCATTACCGTACGATACTGCGTATTGTTGTAATGATCGCAATAGGCAGCCATCGCATTCGGGTAGGACTTTGCAATAATCTGTGTCTGATAAAACGAAGTAAAACCTGCATCGCTGACACGCTGGGAAGAAGATCGGCCGTCGGAACCCGCATGGGCGTAGAAGTTGTTTCCAGCCATATCCGTACTGTGTGCTTTGGCAACCGCGTTGATGGCTTCATCCGCTCTGAGTACACTCAGGCCCTCCGCCGCACGTCCGACATTGACCAGATCCCTGAGAATCCTTGCGTTTCCTTCCAGAACCGATACCGTCACCGTACAGCGTTCACTGTAGCTTGCCAGTTCTTCCAGAACTGCATATGCCTGAGCATTTTCGTCAAAGTAAACCGTAACCGCAGTATCGCCTGTAGTGTATACGCAGTAATTGGTATATTCGTCAACCTTATCGGCTTTCAGAAGATCAGTGCAGTCATTTCGGTTCATACCAAAGCGCAGGCCGTTTTCCAGAACCCACGAGTCATTGTACTCATACCGCGCAGCGACTACTCCATTGGTAACACCGAACATCCGATAGTCCGCGTAATCGTCATACACCCACCAGGTATAGCCCTTTTCGGACAATTCCCGGCGTGCAGGCTCACCACAGATCGCTGCCAATTCCGCCTCAGACATCCCGTCAGACACCATCGGCGCGGGCTGCAGACTGACCGTGAGGGCTGCTGCATCCCACTGCACCGACAGCAGGAGGTTCTCCGACACAAAACGAAGCGGAACATAGGTGCTGCCGTTTTCAATATACGCCGGCGCATCCAGGCTGACGCTGACACCGTTGACAAGTGCGACGTTGGAGTCGATGGTCAGCAGAATAGACGTGGCGCCGCGTTCAATGGACACCGTGCGGTCATCGGGGTTATAGGTGACATCCGCTTTCAGATTCTCGGCAACCGCACGAATGGGCACATAAATGCGTCCTGCCTGCATGTCGTAGTAGGGAGGATTGTCGGGGAAGTCAATCGGTTCACCGTTCATCAGAACCGTTACCGGCGTATCGCCGACCGCCGCCGCAGAGAACCCCAGCAGCACGGTCAGGACAAGAATACAGGCGGCTAAAATGCGCCATTTTCGATTCATCTTTTTCATCCTGTACCTCCTTATCCTCTTGAAATGCAGGGCAGCGTTTCAAGCTGTTCGGCATAATCTTCCAGATACATCTGCAGCTTTTTGTATTCATCCGCCGTGATCAGGCTGTCGGAACCATTTTCATAGGCGCGGATGGCATCTTCAATTGCCAGAACCCGGTACCGTTTTCCGGTCGCCAGAGCATTGGGATCAATAAAAGTCGGTGTATAGACGATCTTTTCTACACCGCTTTTGGAGCGGTCGGACCGGTCGATTGTGATATCGAGATTGACGATGATGCCTGTGTCACGATAATCCTTGCGCTGCGCACCGGTAAAATTGCCCAGTGCATAGAATACAATGCCTTTCTTTTCCCGACCATCCTTCTCGACGGTGATCTCTTCAATCGGCTCCACAACGTGCGCATGGTTACCGATGATCAGCTGGACCTCTGTATTGGCAAAGATCCATTCAGCAAGGCTTCTCTGATCGGCGGTATTGGTGCGCCGATACTCAACTCCCCAATGCAGCAGAGCGATGATATAATCAGCCCCTGCATCGTATGCTGCCTGCGCCGCCTCCTGGATTTTCGTGCGGTTGGTCACATTCAGGCACCACTTATAGGGGATACCGCTGTTTGAGCCATACGTGTAAGCCAGAAAGGCAACTTTTGCACCGTTAATCTCGACGATTTTCGGAATCAGGCTGTCCTCTTCCGTACGATAGGTTCCGGTGTGTCCGATACCGGCGGCATCCAGGAAATCCAGTGTTGAGCAAAGCCCCTTAAACCCCGTATCCAGCGAGTGATTATTGGATGTGGACACAAGATCCACGCCCAACACGTCTGAAAGTCCATCCGCCATCTGCTCCGGCGTATTAAAGCAGGGGTAACCGGCATATCCGCGGGCTGCACCCGCAAACGTGGTCTCCAGATTGCCGATGGTATAGTCCGCATGCTTTGTATAGTCGGCAACAGAGGCAAACATTGTGGTAAAATCATAAGTGGATCCGGTCTTTGCCGCTGCAAACGTACCGTCATGAGACATAATGTCTCCCACGGAACAGAGCGTGAACCGAATCGGAGGCAGCTCCGATTCTTCCACATCCAGGCTTGCTTCACGAAAGACGGCTGCCATCTCTGGTGTGATTTTCATCGCAGACGGTTCCTTCTTTTCAGGGATCCGTGCTGCCGCCGTATTGGTCAGGGTAAGCCTTGGACCGGCCGCGGATGTCTGAGGAGCGGCAGTCGTCACGGTATCAGATAGCCTGCCTGTACAGCCGGTGAGAAGAAGAGCCAACAGCAGGCAGACTGTTGTAAAGGACTTAACTTTTGCAGGCACGAAATCACCTCCAGTTATACTGATTACTCAATCGGAATATCGGTCATGCTGTCTCCCGGCAAAATCTCATCCGGGAATGTTACCTCCGGTGGTTCGTCGTCCACGGGAGTATTTCCGTCGACAAACCAGTCTTCAATCCACTCGCCACCCGGCCAATCCTCAGGTTCCACAACTTCTACCTGCTTATGAAGCGTACAGTAGGTGTTGTAAGCCGTGGCATCTGTATCATCTGTAACCGCGACGATATCGGAGTAGAGGTAGGCGTCATCCGACATCGCCACCTTGCCCGTACGGTCAACATCAATCAGACTGATGGTAACAACAGAATCAGAGGGACAGAATGCGTTGCTGCGCATACCGGATTCCGAGCAGATGGAAATCGGAACATGCACGTTGCATTTCTTCGTCGGCACATCTTCCTTGAGGAATGTGCCGCTGGTGACGCGGCTTCCGCGGGGATCAAGAGAACAATACTGAGAAGGCGCCAGACCGCTGTCTAGGCAATAGGATGCCTGTACATTATCAAGGGTAAAGAAGCTCTCGTAGTAATGACCTGCCACAACCTGAGACATGACCTTCTGCCAGATCTCAACTGAAGGATTGCGTGAGGTCTCCATCTTGATTTCCTTCTGAGTGTCGTAACCAAACCAGACCGCCGCTACATAATCGGGGGTGTAACCGACAAACCAACGGTCATAGTCATCGTTGGTGGTACCGGTCTTGCCGGCAACGGCAATATTAGGAATCTTTGCCAGAGTACCCGTACCGGAATCAACAACACTGCGCAGGAGGTTATTCATATAATAGGCCGTCTTCTCCTGCATGGCGACCTGTGAAACCGGCTCGTTTTCCAGCAGGACATTGCCGGCAGAGTCCAGAACTTTTGTATACGTGCGGGGTTCGGTGTAGATACCGCGGTTGGGGAATGCCGCATATGCCGCAGTTATATCCAGCACGCTGACACCGTAAGTCAGACCGCCCAGCGACAGAGGTGCATAGCCAACATCCGTAAAGACGCGGTCATTGATGGTTTCGGATCTGACCAGATCAAGTCCCAGATTGACTGTGGCGAAGTTAAAGGATCGCTCCAGCGTCACCAGATCCAGTACCTTCATCGCAACGGTATTCGTCGATTTCTGCAGCGCTTTTTTCACGGTCATGCGTCCGGTATAACCTCTGGACTGATTCTTGGGATACATGGTTTCCTCATCAAAAGGCGAATCGTCAAAAACCGTCGCGGAGGTAATGAAGCCATACTCGATGGCCGGTGCATAAACCGTCAGAGGTTTGATGGCCGAACCGGGGGAGCGGGTGGTCATCGTCGCACGGTTCCAGGCACGGTTAACTTTCTTTTCACCGCGTCCGCCAACCATGGCAAGAACTCTTGAATCATCAGCCGAGAGAATAACCATCGCAGATTCCGGCTGTTTGGCATCTCTTGTCTGCGGGAAATCCTCGTCATTCTGATAGACATCGTCCAGAATCGCCTGAATCCGAAGATCCACGCAGGCATAAATCTTCAGACCGCCCGAGAAGAGCAGGTTGCTGGCCGCCTGCGCAGAATATCCCAGTTCAGACTGCAGATCCGCCAGTACATCCGTGATCACCTGATCGACGTAATAGGACTGCTTTGGCTGATTGTCCACATTCAGCTCTTCATAGGGCGTAATGTCCAGCTTTTCGGCAACTGCCGCGTCATGCTCCTTCTGGGTGATGTATCCCTGTTCCAGCATCAGCCGCAGAATCAGTTCCTGACGCTTCTTGTTATTTTCCGGACGCAGCACGGGATCGTAATACGTGGGGGAGTTGGTAATGCCAACGATTGCAGCACTCTCGGCAAGACTAAGCTCCGAGGCACTCTTGCGGAAATAGGTCTGAGCAGCCGTTTCCACACCGTAGCTGCCTCGGCCGAAGTATACAATATTAAGATACAGCTCCAGAATGTCTTCCTTTGTATACTGCTTTTCAAACTCCAGCGCACGCAGAATCTCCTGCAGTTTACGCTGAACCGTTACGTCCTTTTCACCGGTCAGATTCTTGATGAGCTGCTGAGTAATGGTGGAACCGCCGCCGAAGTTGTCGCGGATGGGAATGATCATATTGATCATCGCACCGGCCGTACGCACCCAGTCAACACCTTTGTGTTCATAAAAGCGCGAATCCTCGATGGCCACCAGCGCATTCATCATATTCTTGGGGATATCCTCATAATCGATCCAGACACGGTTATTCTCGTCATAGAGCTGTTCAAGCTCAATTTCCTGTCCCGTGGTCGGATCCGTGGCATAAACAAAGCTCGTGTAATTGAGCGTCATATCCGAGATATCCACATTTTCGATCGCAGGTTTGATGTAGCGATCAATGTACAATGCAAAGACCGTGGTACAGATTGTGGTCGTAACGATTGCTACAACCAGAATTGTCGCGATTATTTTTACAAACCAGCCGATTGCTCCGGAGAAAAACCAGCCAATCTCTCTCAGAAATTTCAGCAAAGCCTGAGCTCCTTTCGATAATCCCAAAACCTTTGTTAATCGTGCATATGGTATACAGATTTATTATACCACATTACACACAGGTTTTCAAAGATTTTTTGTGAACTGTATATCTTTCCTCCCGGAAGGAAAGACTTGTTATGAAAACAAGAGGGAGGATACTGTAATGAACGCAAAAACAACCGCCGCTGCACTGGACTGATCGTTTCTGCCGGTCTTTTTCTGTGCGCTCTGACATATGCTGTGCAGATCTGCGCTCCCTCTCTCCATAGATATGAGACGCAGGAAAGTGCTTCTGAGTTCCAGCCGTCAGTACCGGTTTTTCAGCATACCCCTGCGCCCGTGTCTTCTTCGTCCGCAGTTGAACCCACCGCTTTATATAAGGTCTGTCTGGTTGAGGACGGTGTCCGGCTGATGACTGCCGGCAGGGAAGATGACTACCGGATCCTGACTGCCATCAATCCGCGTACACTGCGCCAATCCGACCGGCTCATGCTTGAACAGGGGATCTGGCTGTTTTCTCAAGGAGAACTCCAGAAGTTTTTGGAAGATTTCAGCAGTTAAGCTGTGCTCGCAAGACCGAAAAGTCGTCAAAAACACCAATCTCAAAAAAAACGCAAAAAAAGTCTTGCGTTTTTGAAATGTTTGTGTTAGTATATTAAGGCATGCTGTGATATATCGTGCAGGAATATCGTTCCGGCACATTATATCAGCAACGAGCGTACAGATGAAGAGAGGTGAAAACGATGAAGGAAGGAATCCATCCCAACTACAAGCAGACCACCATTCGGTGCGCGTGCGGCGAGGTTATTGAGACCGGCTCTACCAAAGAGGATATCCGTGTTGAAATTTGCTCCAAGTGCCATCCGTTTTTCACCGGTAAGCAGAAGCTCGTGGATACCGGCGGCCGTGTAGATCGCTTCAAGAAGAAGTTCGGTCTGGACAAGTAATCAACGCTTTTACATCCTTGTGTCTCGCCCCACGAACCCGTGGGGAAACAAAAACCTGCCCATGCGGCAGGTTTTTATTTTGTTTTCAAACGATGTAACAGTAAAAAAGGGGGCTTTGAGACCATGGAAGCAAAAAAAGATATTCAAAAAGCAATTCTTGCCGGTGTACAGAGCCGTGCATTATCTCCGGAAGAAAATGCCGACTGGGATACACTGGATGAGCTTGAAGAACTGCTCAAAACCGCCGGCGGCGAATGTGTCGGCAAAGTTTTGCAGGAGCGCAGCACACCCGACCCCCGTACGATGATCGGCACCGGCAAGCTTGAGGAAATCCGGGCGCTTGCCGAAACAACAGGCGCCGAGCTGCTGATCTTTGACAACGAGCTTTCTCCCTCCCAGTTTGCCTCCATCAGTGACGATACCGGACTGCAGGTGATGGACCGCAGCGGTCTGATTCTGGACATTTTTGCCTCTCGTGCCCGCACTCGAGAGGGCAAACTGCAGGTGGAGCTTGCACAGTATCAGTACCTCCTGCCCCGGCTTTCCGGCATGGGCACCGCGCTTTCCCGTCTGGGCGGCGGTATCGGTACGCGAGGCCCCGGCGAATCAAAGCTGGAAAGTGACCGCCGCCACATCCGCAGCCGTATTACAAAGGTCAAGCAGGAGCTGGACGATGTACGGCGCGTTCGAGCCGTCGGGCGCAAACGCCGCAAATCTCTGGAAATCCCGATTGTCGCCATCGTCGGCTATACCAATGCCGGTAAGTCAACGCTGCTCAACGCCCTGACCGATTCCGATATTCCCGCCAACAATCGGCTCTTTGATACGCTTGATAACACCCTGCGCCGTCTGCAGGTCAGCGACACTCTGGAAGTGCTGATCTCCGATACCGTCGGTTTTATCAATAAACTGCCACATCTGCTGGTCAATGCATTCCGCGCCACCTTGGAGGAGCTTGCCTACGCCGATCTGCTGCTGCATGTCATCGATCTGTCCAATCCCGCCTGGACGCAGCAGGCAGCCGTTGTCGAAGAGCTGATCCGACAGCTTGCGCCTGAGCAGACGCCGGTTATCCAGGTTTACAACAAGGCCGACCGTATCGATGCACAGCTGCTTCCTCATGACCGGGATTCGGTTGTGATCTCTGCCCGTGAAAAGCGCGGCCTTGACAATCTGAAAGTCGCCATCGCCCGACAGCTTGACACCGGCCGACGCCGCGTGCAGCTCCGGCTTCCTTATTCCGAAGCGGGGCGAATGGATATCCTGTACCGCGACGCACGGGTGGAAAAGGTCGAGTATACAGACGATGCCATCCTGGTTCAGGTCATCTGTGATGCGCGCACCTACGGCTGGGCGCGGGAATTTGTCATCGGCGCAGGCTTTGTGACCGAATAAACCAACGCAAGTTAAAGAGGAACTGCAAACATGGAACAGACAGAACTTCTGGTGCCTTTTCAGGACGTCGAAGTGGAGATGATTGAAAAAAAGTCTCGCTTCATCGGCAATATTTTTCTGGTTTCTTCGGAAGAAGAGGCGCTCGCCCGCCGCGATGAGGTACACAGCCGTCATCCCACCGCATCCCATGGCGTCTATGCTTACGACATCAAGGCTGACAACATCACCCGTTTCTCCGATGCAGGAGAACCCAAGGGAACTGCCGGTATGCCGGTGCTCGATGTCTTTCGCAAGCGCGGACTGACCAACTACATCTGTATCGTCACCCGCTACTTCGGCGGCATTCTGCTGGGCGCAGGCGGTCTTGTACGCGCCTATTCAGGTACAGCGGCTCTGGCACTGGAGGCAGCCGGTGTCGCCCGCATGGCGCCGTTTACAACGCTCGAGGTACTCTGTGAGTATCCCTATTACGAGAAACTCCGCTCCATGCTCAAAGCCTATCCCATCCGTCAGGAAGAAACCAGTTTTGATCTGGATGTGACCTACCGTATTCAGATGCCGGCTGATGCTGTCGAGGCTGTCACCGGTGCCGTCACCGAATGCACCAGCGGCCGTGCAATCATCAGTGTTGCCGACGAGTGTTTTCTGCCTGTACGTCTGTAAAGTTTTCAAACTCCACACATCTGTCAGCTGCATTTTTGTTGTTTCAGTTATACTTCTATTTTAAACAAGCCTTTCAGGAGGGGACAATATGCTCGCGAAATATCAGTATAACACCCCGGAAAATCGTCAGTTCCTCAGTGACCTGTGCAGCACGCTGCTCAGCTTCGGCCACAAATTTCCGTCTCCCGGCGGTTCCTCCTATTACCTCGGGGACGACGGTACTCCCTGGACCGACCGTACCCGCGAAACCTACGTCACCTGCCGCATGGCGCATGTGTACAGCATCGGTTCATTCCTCGGCCACGAGGGCAGTGAAGCACTGGCTGACGCCGCCATCAAGGGTCTGCGCGGGGAGCTGCTTGACAAGGTAAACGGCGGCTGGTATCCCGGCATCAACGCCGACGGCTCTTTTGTTCCTGACAAGCTCTGCTACGCCCATGCTTTTGTCATCCTGGCAGCCACTTCCGGCATCCTTGCGGGCCGTCCCGGTGCCGACGAACTGCTCGGCGAAGCGCTTGCCGTCTATGACCGCTTCTTCTGGAATGAGGAAGAAGGCCTCTCCAGTGACGTCTGGAACACGGAGTTTACCGTGCTGGACGATTACCGTGGTCTGAACGCCAACATGCATACGGTTGAAGCTTTCCTGGCGGTCGCCGACGTGGCCGGTCGTGAAGAGTACCGTGTGCGCTGCGGCCGCATCATCGATCACGTCCTCGGTTGGGCCAAGGCCAATTCCTGGCGCATTCCCGAGCATTTCTCCAACACCTGGGTGGCTGATCTCGACTGCAACAAGGATCGTCCCGACGATCCCTTCAAGCCCTATGGCGCTACTCCCGGTCACGGTCTTGAGTGGTCCCGCCTGATTACCCAGTGGGCACTGTCCACGTTCAAGGATAATGCCGACGGTGCCGCACCTTACATCGAGGCCGCTGAAAATCTCTACAACCGCGCCGTATCCGATGCCTGGAATGCCGACGGAGCTCCTGGTATCTGTTATACCACCGGTTGGGACGGCAAACCCGTTGTGCACGATCGCATGCACTGGACACTGATGGAAGCCATTAACGCCGCCGCTGTGCTTTGTGCCGTTACCGGCAAGCAGAAGTATGCTGAGGATTACGCAGAGTTCATGCAGTATCTGGACGAGAAGGTCTGGGATCATGTCAACGGTTCCTGCTTCCATCAGCTGGATGCCGAAAACCGTGTGATGCTCACCGTATGGCCCGGAAAACCCGACCTCTATCACGCGCTGCAGGCAACGCTCATTCCTTACAGCGAGCCTTCCGTTTCCATTGCCCTTGCGGTAAAGGAAGCCTGCGGCAAGTAAATATTTTCGCTTCATCGTTTATCTGACCCGGACGTCCGCCAAAAGCGGACGTCCTTGGTTTCTCTGCACAGCGCCGCCTGCGTGAAAAAACGCCTGTGCCACAGAAAAACGCAGAAAATAAAAAGGGTTTTGCCGAAGAATCTGCGTATAGAAATAAATAGAGGGGTTATATACGATTTTGGCTCTGACTCCGTTTATCGCAGGTATAGCGCCTCGTTTCCGGGACGTTTTACATTTATTCGTGTCCCAATAGTCCTCATTTTGCATAATACCCTCTATTTCCGACCACAATATACACTAATATGAAAGGAGAAGGAAAGCCTTGGCAATTCCCCAGCGCTTTATCGACGAGCTGGTTGCCCGCAGCGATATTGTAGATATCGTTTCCCGCTATGTACAGCTCAAAAAACAGGGTTCCAACCATTTCGGGCTCTGTCCGTTTCACGGTGAGAAAACGGCGTCCTTCTCCGTCAATCAGGACAAGCAGATCTTTCACTGTTTCGGCTGCGGCGTCGGCGGCGGCGTGATTCAGTTTATCATGCAGATCGAGCGGCTGTCCTATCCAGACGCCATCGGATTTCTGGCACGTCTTGCAGGACTGACGGTTCCGGAAGATGCCGAAGATCGTGCCTATCGCCAGAAGCGCGAAACGCTTCTCAAGCTCAACGTGGAAGCTGCACGCTGGTTTCGGTCCAAACTTCTGTCTCCGGCAGGTGAA
This sequence comes from Oscillospiraceae bacterium, assembly GCA_015067675.1. Taxonomy (GTDB): domain Bacteria; phylum Bacillota; class Clostridia; order Oscillospirales; family QAMX01; genus SIG502. The sequence continues at coordinate 1,281 of SVMB01000090.1, read as the reverse complement.
TCCGCCCGGGCGTATTTTGAAAAGCGCCGGCTGAGTGCCGATACCATTGCCCGTTTCGGGCTGGGATTTGCCCCGGAATCCTGGGATGGACTGCTGACCGCGATGCTGCAGAAGGGTTTTAAAAAGAGTCAGCTTCTTGAAGTCGGTCTGGCAGTTGACGGTCGTCAGGGCCGTGTATACGACCGTTTCCGCAATCGCGTCATGTTTCCCATCATCGATGTGCGCGGTGATGTGATCGGATTCGGCGGCCGTGTAATGGACAATTCGGAGCCCAAGTATCTCAACTCACCTGAAACGCCGGTTTTCAGCAAGGGCAGCAATCTCTTTGCGATGAATCTGGCAAAAAAAGATAATTCCCGGCAAATCATTCTTGCCGAAGGCTACATGGACGTCATCGCGCTGCACCAGGCCGGTTTTTCAAACACCGTAGCCTCTCTCGGTACAGCCTTGACCGCCGATCAGGCCCGGCTCATCCGGCGTCACGCTGAAAGTGTGACCATTGCCTACGACGCAGACGGCGCAGGTCAGAAAGCCACTGCCCGCGCGATTGAAGTTCTCAAACCCGCGGGGCTTGCTGTTCGGATTCTGAAAATCCCGGGCGCCAAGGATCCAGATGAGTTTATCCGTGAAAAGGGGCCTGATGCGTTTCGGCATCTGCTTGAAAACACCCAGGGTGATCTTGCCTTCCGGCTTTCAAAGCTGCAGACACCCGAAACTATGGCCACACCCGAGGGTAAGGTACAGTATCTCAAGGATGCTGCCGAACTGTTGGCAACGGTGGAAACCTCAGTGGAACGGGATGTCTTTGCCCGCAAGATTGCAGAGGAAACCGGCACCAGCTCCGAAGCACTGTTCCAGCAGATCAATGCGGCGATGAAGGCGCGCGAAAAGAAGTCCCGTCAGGCCGTCAACCGTGACAGCCGTGCGCCGGTACGTATGATTCAGCCGCAGAACCGTTCTCTGCGCTACAATGATCCACAATCTGCCAGAGCAGAGGAGGGGATTATCATTACACTGATGACGGATCTCACACTTCTCAGACAGGTTCGCAGCGCAGGCATTACCGAAGAATATTTCACGGTTCCGACCTACGCCAAAGTCTTTCAGTGGTTATCCTCCCGTTACGACAGCGGCGGCGCTGCCACTCTGTCCAGTATGGGGGACACCCTTAACGGCGAAGAAGCCGCTCTGCTTGCACGGCTTCTGGAAGAACGGCCGACAGGATCGCTTGACCAGGCTCTGACAGACTACATACAGATTCTTCTGTCACGCAAAACACAG
>SVMB01000089.1 GCA_015067675.1 Oscillospiraceae bacterium | reverse complement strand
TGGCGGCACGCTCATCCACGACGCGAAACGGCACCGGCGAGGGCGTACCGTACTTGTTGCCGATGATTTCCTTGGTATTGAAGTAGTAAACGCGCTGATCCTTGCCGGCCTGACCGCCGAACGCAAAACGCTTACCGACGTTCTTGAAGGATTCCTTGATGCTCTCTCCCAGAGAACCTGCAAAGATGGAAGGCTCGGTGGAAGAATCGTAGACAAACTCGCCGGGCTCGGCGCAGACTTCCACGACCTTACCCTGCTCGACGATGAGCATGCACTGACCGTCGGCCACGGCAATCACGGAGCCGTTGGAGATGACGTTGTCGGAGCCCTTCGTGTTGGAGGAACGGCCCGACATCTTCTTCTGACCCTTCACCGCCAGAACATCGGTCGGGAGAGAATCGCAATAGAAATACTCTTTCCACTGGTCTGCCAGAACTCCGCCGACAGCACCGAGAGCAGCTTTAATAAGACCCATATATTTTTTCTCCTTTTCAAATAGGATTCGTTACGTTTATTATAGCTTATGCCCACTCGTTTTGCAACTGCCACTTTACAGGATCCGGCGCTCACAGATGCTTTTACAGGCAAAGAGAAGAGCCTGCTGCAGTTTTTCACGCTGCGGCAGGCCCTTTCCGAAAAATCGGATTACTCAGCTTCCACGATGGCGGCGTCGGGGGCGTTCTTCTTGACGCTCTCAATGCCGTTTTCGCAGCTGGCCTTGGACTTGTAGCCTTCGGAGGTGGCGATGACTTCGCCGTTGGTGGCCTTCAGGCGGAAACGGTACTCACCGGCCTTGTCCATGTACAGCTCAAACTTCGGATGCTTGACGGTCTCAAAATTTTCAACGGTCTGATCTTCCACTTTGCCGACGCTGTTGCGCTTCACGCTGTCAACGCCGTTGAGGCAGGCCTGCTTGGTGGTGTAGACTTCGGAGGTAGCGATGGTCTCGCCATTGCCGGCCTTGAGGTCAAACTTAAAGCCGGTAGCAGTGGTCTTAACAACAAACTTACCCATAATCCAATCCATCCTTTATTTTTGATCACGCAAAGCGTGTCCGATGCATTTGTTTTGATCGTTTTGCCGTCCGGCTGACGTCAAACGGCCTTACAATCGGCAAAATCCGGGTTCACCTATAGTATACCGTATCAATTTACATTTTGCAACAGAAAAACACAAGTATTTTCAAACTTTCGGGTATATTTTTCCCCGTCCGGCAGAATGCTTGACACCGCCCGCATCCTGCTCTATAATGAACAGTATCAGAGCAGTCAGGAGGGCCGTGCGATGGCAGAAGCAAAAAAGATCACCAATTGCGATATGTGTGCAAATTACGAGTACAACGAGGAAACCGGATTTTATGAGTGTCTGGTATCTTTGGATGAGGATGAAATGGTGCAGTTTTTAAGCGGCAGCTTCCGCGGCTGCCCGTATTACTCCCCCGAGGAAGAGTACAGCATCGTACGCAAACAGAACTGACGCAAAAGTGCCGGAAGCGGATGGCTTCCGGCACTTTTATATTCACTTTTTCTTCTTTTTTCTGCCAAACAGCACGCTTCTGAACAGCAGTATGTTCATCACGACAAAGAACACCGCTACGATTCCCAGCGTCAGATAGGGCTTGGTCGGCGCCATGGTTGCCAGCAGCAGAATCGGGAAGCCGAACACCATCGCCGGGAAGTTCTGGTACACAAGATTATCCGACACCGGGGTCTTGAAGTCGCCGTCGATCTCGCGCAGGAGGATGATGCCGGTGCTGGCCGTACCGGTCAGCATGCCGTACATGGCCAGGAACTGCGGCTGAGTATAGTTGGGGAAAAGCTTGCGGGTAACAAAATAGACGTAGGCATAGGTGACCACCAGTCCCACAACGCCCATCACCAGCAGCACCGCCCAGTATTTGCCGATGATGCTCATACGGATGGCCGCGATGCCCGCGGTAACCATGATGTCGAAGAAGAAGTTGGTGGCACGGGTCAGGAGGAAGTTATTGGTATAGTGTCGGTGAATGATCTGGCGCTTCTGCAGGAAGTTGAGCACAGCTTTCAGAAGCGTTGCCGCCAGTACGCCCAGCAGGAAGTTAAAGCCGTAGATCGTGGAGCGCATACCCGGCAGCAGATTGCCCAGCGCATACATGAGCAGATAAGCCAGCAGATACGCCGCCGTAATCAGCGCCACCTGCACAGTGAACTTGTCGATGCTCTCCTGCATGGGGATCTCGTTTTCGCGCTCCACCTCTTCACCGGAGATACCGGAGCCACGGTCAAGGTTGATCTTGCCCTTGCGCCGCAGCCAGTTGAGGTGAATGACGCCGCCGATGCTGGCACTCAAAAAGCCCATCGCCGCCACTGTCAGGCCAAAGCTCTTGCCGCCCACAAAGCCGTAATCCGCCTCATAGATGCCGCCGTAGTTCATGGCCTGGCCGGTGCCCTGACCGTAGCCCAGCGCCAGCAAAAGACCGGCGGCCTCCAGCAGATCGTCCAGCCAGAACGCCGCAACGATGCAGATGACCATGCCCACCAGCGCCTGAATCAGATAGGTCGCAACGGTGGTGAAGCCTGTGTTGAGGATCTCCGTGGTACGCTCTTTGGTCAGCTTTCCGCCCGTGGTTTTCAGCGCCGACGCCGTAAAGCCCAGCGCCAACATATGATACGTCAGAAGTTCCAGTCCCGCCGTACCGTTGCCGCCGAAGAAGGCGGTATCAAACATCTCCGCGCCGGTGATGCTCTTGTAAATCACCGAGACTGCGAGCAGAATGCCGCCGCCCAGCACGCTGGTCGGAATCAGTGACGCCTGCAGCACAGGAATCAGACGCTTGAGCATATTGGCCGCCAGCAGACTCACCATCAGCACGGCAACCAGATTAAAAAAGCCCCATGAACTAAAGTCCCAAAAATTTCCCATCTTCGTCCCCTGCCATCATGTTTTTGTATCGGTGGAAGAAATTCACATACTTCAGGGCATTGAACCGCTTATCGCCCTTGAGCTGCAGAATCTCCTTTCCGTCGTAGATGTTGAGCTTGTTCTTGCCAAGCACCACCACCGCGCTCACCTTTCCCAGCGGGAACACCCGCTCATCCACGGTGATGCGGTCGCCGTAGAGGCAGACCTTCGCCTGTTTATTGAGCACTTCCTTATGTTTAAAGGCATGCACCAGGCTGAACCGGGCCGTTTCTTCATAAACCGGCGCGTCCGTCAGCGCCGTCAGATCCGTACCGTTGACAAAACTCTTCTGGTATTCATACCACTCAGACACAAACCGATAGGGGAACGCGCAGTTTACACCCTGCAGCTCCTTGGTGGGCAGATGCCGGATCCCGCGGCCGCACTTTTTGCAGCGGATGATGTCGCCGCTGCTTTCAAACGTACTCAGTCCGCACCAGGGACAGACATACATCGCCCGTTCCAGAAACTCGGCGTTCTTTTCATGGCGGAACTCTCCGGTCACACCCGCTTCGTCCACCGCCAATTCTTTCTCAATCAGCGCAAACAGCTCGTCACCCGTCATGGACTGATACTCTTCCGGCTCAATCACACGGCTGACATAGCTGCGCATGCCGCCCTTGCGTACTACGTCGCTCCAGCGGGGATGCACGCCGTAGCCGCCTTCAATGCGAAAGATCGCCAGCGGCAGTCCCAGCTTTTTGGCAAGGCCGCCGACGGCAGGATTCATGTACAGGGTCTTGCCGTGGAAGGTACGGTTGCCCTCCGGCGCCATGCAGATTGTGCCGCCTTCCCGGGCGATGCGGATGCAGTTCATGACCGCCTGCACATCCGTGGTCTGCTTACGAATCGGGATCGGCGCCACCAGCCAGCGGATCAGGTCTGATACCCAGCCCATGGAGAACAGATCCTCGGAGGCCACGTAATAGACCGGCCGATGGAAGGTCAGTCCCACAAAGAACTGGTCATAGGCCGTCTGATGATTCATGAGAATCAGATAGGGTCTGTCGCCCTGTTCCCGGAATTTCTCAATTTTGATCCCGTACTTGTACCGTACATGGATCCCGAACAGGGGAGCCAGAAGCGTTACCACAACCTTGTGGCGGAATTTCATCCATTGCCTGGATTTCGCCATGTTCAACCCTCTTTTTCTCCTCTGCCGGATCATATGCAGAGGAATTTTCTGCCGCCGCCGGACAGGATCGCTTCCAAAGCCGAATTTGCACCAAAATTGCAGTTTCTTCCAAATCGTACCGTAAAAATAATCCGAGCCGATTCTCTTCCGGCCCGGATTATTCATCTGCTGCACGTATTTCGTCTGATGCGGCGTCCTATTCAGCGGATTTCCCGTATCTTCTCTGCAATTTGTTCTTATTACGTTCAAAACAGCCATAATCCGCCGTCTATTATACCATCTTTGACTTCAGATAGCAACACATTTTGTTAAAAAGGCTGTTTAATCTAAGAATTAACGATTTCCTGCCGTTTTCCTTTGACAGTCAAGGTACTTTTCGCTTTATTCACAGGAAATACTTTCCTGTTCTTTGCGGTTTCTTAATTTTCCATTTCACGTCTTTTGCGGCCTGTCCGCCACATCCCGCAGCTTACCTGCGCTGCTGTTGCGCATATTATAGCCTTCGATCAGCTCGGAGATATGCATCTTCGTCTGTTCCACCTCCACCCGGAAAGCGTCGGCCGACACATACATGGCGTTATGGCCGAGAATAATCATCTGTTCCAGATTATCCGACGTGGCCACACGCACCCGGCAGTTGCGTGCGAGCTGGTAGGTGGTCTGCTCGATGTAGTTATCCGCCGTCTGGGCTTCTCTGGTATAGACCACGTAGATGCCGTCATGCTTTTCCATGGAGCCGCGTCCGCCCTTGACCCGATAGGCGTCAAACACGAGAATGATCTCGCATTTATGGAAGCCATGGTAGTTGTGCAGAATATCCTCCAGCGCTGAGCGTGCAGCGGCGATGTCAATCTGCGCAAGCTTTTTCAGATCATCCCAGGCGAAAATGATGTTATAGCCGTCCACCAGCAGATACTGCGGGAGCAGACCCCGCACCCGCACGGTATAGGAATCGTCCGGATCCCTACGTGCCGGAGAACGGTACAGATAATCCTGCCGGTCCATCTTGCCGTAGGTCCGCTCGAAGATGCGCATGAGTTCCTTATCCTGCTCAAGGCTGCCGTTATAGGACTTCCCGGCAGATACCCGCGCCGAAAGAACCACTTCCTCCGGCGCCTCAGCTTCCCCCAACCGCAAACCACTGTCCAGATGCGCGTATTCCTTCACCTGATCCCATTTGACGGTAAAACCGCCGCCGTGGGCACAGAAAACGGAATCCACGGGATTCTCCAGATCCCGCTCCGGGTCATAGCCGATGGCTTCGACAACTTTATCCTGCTCATGGCAGGGTTCATATCCCCGCAGTGCGCAGGACAGTCTGCCCCTGCCGCGGGTATAGGCCGTGACCTCACCCCAGTAATCCTGCAGTCCCGCCACCGGCGCATAGCCGGTCAGCAGCGTCATCTCACCCTCGGGCTGTGGATTATTCACCGTGCCGCCCATGGCCTGCACATCGGTCATCGCACGTCCCACGCATTCGTTTGGCAGCTCGATGGTAAAGTCGTAATAAGGTTCCAGCAGGATATTCTTTGCATACATCAGTCCATGCCGGATCGCGCGGTAGGTCGCCTGGCGGAAGTCGCCGCCTTCGGTATGCTTCTGATGGGCCCGGGCAATGGCGAGGGTGATCTTCATATCGGTAATGCCGGAGCCGGTGAGAACACCTGGATGCTCCCGCTCCAGCAGATGGGTCAGCACAAGCTGCTGCCAGTGGGCTTCCAGCACATCGGTGGAGCACATACTCGCAACCCGGATGCCGCTGCCGCGTTTTCCCGGTTCCATGAGCAGATGCACCTCTGCATAATGGCGCAGCGGTTCGTAATGGCCGATGCCTTCCACGGCCTCGGCGATGGTTTCCTTGTAGATCACACTGCCTTTGCCGAAGGATACCTCCATGCCGAACCGGTCCAGAATCAGCCGCTTGAGCACCTCATGCTGCACCTGTCCCATCAGGCGCACATGAATCTGCTTCCACTGCTCGTTCCAGACGATGCGCAGCATCGGATCCTCTTCCTCCAGCTGTTTCAGCCGCGGCAGGGTGTTGAAGGGATCCACGCCGTCGGGCAGAATGAGCTGGTAGTTGATGACCGGCTCCAGCATCGGCTCAGGCGACTCGGTTTCCTCACCCAGTCCGTCACCGCAGCGGGTATGACTCAGTCCCGTGACGGCAATCACATCACCTGCTGCCGCTTCTTCAGTCATCTGGTACTTCGCACCGGAGTACCGTCTGAGCTGATCGGCCTTTTCCTCCCAGTGCGCTTCACCCTCACCACCGGAAAGCAGCGCTTTCGCCCGCAGGGTACCGCCGGTGACCTTGATCCAGGTCAGGCGGGTGTTGGTTTTGGAGTCATAGGTGATCTTGAACACCCGCGCACCAAAGCTCCTGCCGTGCGCCGGTTCCCTGGTATAGGTTTCAAGTCCCGCCAGGAAGTCCTCCACACCGTCAAGCCTGAGCGCTGCGCCGAACCAGCAGGGAAACACCCGGCGGTTTGCAATCAGCTCCGCCGTCTGCTCGACGCTCACCTCGGCGTGCTCCAGATAATAGTCAAGCGTTGCCTCATCGCACATCGCCACCGCTTCATCCCGCAGGTAGTCGGGCATGGTGAAGTCGACAAAGCCCTCGCCAAGCCCCCGGTGAAGCTGATCCATGACCTGCAGCCGGTCGGCGCCCGCCAGATCCATCTTGTTGACAAACACAAACGTCGGCACTTCATAGCGGCTCAGCAGCTTCCACAGCGTACGGGTATGGCCCTGGACGCCGTCGGTGCCGCTGATGACGAGAATGGCATAGTCCAGCACCTGCAGCGTGCGCTCCATCTCCGCCGAGAAATCCACGTGTCCCGGCGTATCCAGCAGCGTGATATCAAGCTTCTCCGTGGACATCAGCGCCTGCTTTGAAAAGATCGTAATGCCCCGTTCCCGCTCCTGCACATCCGTATCCAGAAAGGCATCCGCATGATCCACACGTCCCAGCTTGCGCAGAGTGCCGCTGGTATACAGCAGCGCTTCGCTCAGCGTGGTTTTGCCCGCGTCAACATGGGCCAGTATTCCGATTACCAGTTTCTTCATAATTCAATCACGATTATCCTTATAGTCTCGTTCTCATTCGTATCCTGTCTACAGATGCTTCTTCCGGTATTCCACCGGCGTACAGCCGCATTCCTCCCGGAACCGCATGGAGAAATAACTCGGGCTTTCAAATCCGCAGAGCCTGCCGATGGATTCCACGCTTTCCGATGAATAGCGCAGCAGTCTCTTTGCCCGCGAGATGCGGATGCGCTTGAGCTCCTCCATCACGCTGCAGCTGTGATGGGCCGAAAAGTATCGGCACAGTGCAAACCGATCCAGTCCCACAGACTCCGCCACATCATCCAGCGTCACGGGATTCATGTAATTCTTCTCCAGATACTCCCGCACCTGACCGATGACGGTGTCATCCGACCCGGTGATGGCGGCAAAGAGCTCGGTCACATAGGTATAGCCCGCCGCCGACAGCGCCAGCATACTGCTGTTTCCCCGTGCATAGCTTGAAAGTGCCCGGGTCTCCTTTTCCAGAAAATCCGGCACGTCAAAGAGCAGATAACTGCGCTGTCCGATGACGTAATCAATCAGATTCTCCGACGAAAAGAAGGTACACCAGCAGGTATGGAGATTTTCCCCCTCATAGGCATGGGGAATGCCATTGCGCATAAAGACGCCCTGACCCGGTTCCAGAGTGAACGTATCCGAACCGATCCTGAAAATCCCCGTTCCGGCCTTGACCCATATAAACTGATTCCACGTCGGCCCTTCTTCCCGCTCAATCGGGTTTTGTCTGGGAGACTCGCCGATGGTGTTGAGGACAAACGGCAGCCGTCCGTCAAATGCTTCTCTTTCTTTCATTACAAAATCCTTATAGTTGGCGCAATATTTTATGATTGCTATGCAGTGACAAATGCAATATAATTATAGCATAGAAACGCAAAAGGTAAAGCCTGTTTGCGCTTTTGAAAAAAAATAACTTTCGGAGGTCTGCACAATGGATAAGGTTAGAGTTGCTCTCATCGGCTGCGGCGGCCGCAGCGGCGCGCATCAGAATTCTTTTGAGAAGATGGACTATGTTGAGGTCGTGGCTGTTGCCGATCCTGTGGAAGAGCGCAGACTGGCCGCTGCCAAGCGTTTTGGCTGCACCCGTATCTACAAGGATCACACCGAGCTCTATGACAACGAGTCCGCCGAGACCATCGACGCCGTCGTCATCGCCATCGAGCCCACCGCTCACACCGATACCGAAACCCGCGCCATCGAGATGGGCATCCCCTTCCTGGTTGAGAAGCCCTTCACCATGGACCTTGCCCAGGCCGAGAAGATTGCCAAGATGGTCGAGGAAAAGAACCTCATCACCTCCGTCGGCTTCCAGGATCGTTATCTGGACCTGATGGAGATCATCAAGGAAGAGCTGCCCAAGCACAAGGCCGGCGGTCTGGTCTACGGCGCCTGGGTCGGCGGCATCCCCGGTCCCTGGTGGTGGCAGAAGAAGATCTACTGCGGCGGTCAGCTCGTTGAGCAGAACATCCACCTGGTAGACGGTCTGCGCTTCCTGTACGGTGAGCCTCTGTCTGTCTACGCCACCTGCTCCTCCGGTATGGTCAAGGCCGGTGTTGACGCCTCTCCCGAGTATGACAACGACGACCACTCCACCGTCGTCTATCGCTTCCCCAACAACGTCACCGCCACCCTCGTCAGCGGCTGCTACTCTCAGGGCGTGCGTCCCCGCTGCGGTCTGTACATCACCCTCAACGACATGGTTCTGGACTACAGACTCCGCAACAACCTCATCATCACCACTCCCGACAGCGAGAAGGACATCCCCCGCGGTGTTGACCAGACCTTCCTGCTGGACGAAGCCTTCATCAAGGCCATCATGACCGGCGACCGCAGCCTCATCCGCTCCGACTACGCCGATGCTCTCAAGACCCACAAGATCGCCTTCGCCGCCAACGACTCCATGGAGTCCGGCCAGGTCATCTACTTCTAAGAGGACGTATTTATGAAGCTTTGCGTACCGATTCCCTGCTTTTTCGGCTCTATGGACTTCTGCGACGCCATCCGGCAGGTCAAAGCGCTGGGTTACGACGCCATTGAGACCTATGCCTGGAAGAATCTCGATCTGGATGCGGTGAAAAAAACGCTGGATGAGACCGGTATCGAGCTGCTGAGCATGTGCACGACCGAGTTTCGCATGACTGACCCTGCGTATCGTGAGCTGTGGCTCTCCGGCCTGCGCGAAAGCTGTGCCGCGGCTGTCAGGCTGGGCGTAAAGAAGCTCATCACCCAGGTCGGCCCCGACACCGGCGCCCCCCGCGAGGAGCAGCACGCCGCCATCGTTGAGACTCTGCGTCAGGCCCGTCCCATCCTCGAGGAATCCGGCGTCACCATCATGATCGAGCCCCTCAACACCTACGTCAATCACCCCGGCTACTATCTCTGGTCCTCCATCGAGGGCTTCGAGATCGTCCGTGAGGTCGATCATCCCCTCGTCAAGGTCGTCTACGACATCTATCACCAGCAGGTGATGGAGGGAAACATCATCCCCAACGTCACCAAAAACCTGGACTGCATCGCTCACCTGCATTCCGCCGGTCATCCCGGCCGCAACGAGCTGCAGTACGGTGAGACGGACTACAAGGTCGTATTTGCCGCCATCGACAAGGCCGGCTACACCGGCTTCTGCGGTCTGGAATACAGACCTCTGCTGGATCCCGTGGAAAGCCTGAAGATTGCAAAACAACTGTATCAGTAATCCCGCTTTTCCGGCCAATATTGCAGCAAAAGAGCTCATTGCATCAGCAATGAGCTCTTTTTCCATACTTATCATGGTTTACAGCGCCGCGCAGGGGAGTATGGCACGGCATTGGGCCCCGGTCAGAGAGATATCTCTCCCTTGTAATCGCAGGGGATCGCACAGGCGGCAAGGATCATGCGATGTACTCTTGCTTCATGCACAAGCTCGTCCTTTGTGGACGGGAGCCCCTCACGGATGCGGCGGGCAAATTCCCCGAACATCGGCGCGTACCGGTCGTAGGGCTCGCACTGCTCTTCCGTTCCCGGATCCCCCCACCGCAGCGGTGTATGGGGATCCTCCCGAAACCAGGAGCGAGTTCCGGAGATACGCTTTCCCTTGCAGTCCACTTCCAGCGGACGAAATTCCACGGTTCCCAGAGATCCGCAGATGACCAGCTGTCTTCTGGCAAAGCCGCCGGGTTCTGCACCGCAGACCTTTACAAAGCTCACGCCGTTTGCGTACCGAAACACCGTAAAGCCCAGATCTTCGGCGCTGTATTGATCGGGTAAGGTCGTGGCGTTCATGGGAATGATCTCCTCCGGCAGCCCCAGAATCGCATATAACTGGTCGATGAGGTGGCATCCCAGAAAATAGGTCATACCGCCGTGAAACTGTTCCAGCCAGCGCCGCTTTTCATCCTGGTCGTCGCGGCTCATGTGGGCTTCCACGGAATATATCTCACCCAGCTTCCCCCGTTTGATCAGCTCCAGCGTTTTCCGGATCAGCGGATGAAAGCGCAGCACGTATCCAATACCAAACACCTTTCCATGAGCATGAACGGATGCAAGCATTGCCTCAAATTCCTCAGCGTTCTGGCTGCCCGCCTTGTCCATAAATACATGCAGACCCCGGTCCGCCGCCATGCGGGCGTAGCGCACCAGTTCCATATCCGTCGTTTCGATAATCGCCGCTTCCAGATCCGGAATCTGCAGCGCTTCCTCCAAAGAGAGGGCGGGAATATGGGGATAGGCACTGTTGAACGCGGGCTTTAAGTCCTCTTCTCCCGGTACCCGGACAAAACCTGCCACTTCAAACAGCGTATTCAGCGAGGCTGCCGCCTCAAAATTCGGCTTCGCGTGGTCATGTCCGACACCGATCTGCACAATTTTGATGGGCTTCATTGTCCCGCTCCTTCCAAAAAGCGATCCATTGTATGACAGAATCCGGGGATATTCTTTCCGATCGAAAGTTCCAGCCCCTTGCGCATGGGCATCAGTTCATCCTGCGTCATGCCCGCCGCCTGCAGCACCTTGCTGTTATCCATGCTTCTGTTGTACAGACGGTCGTAATACAGCAAAAACTTTCTCTGATTGATCTGTTTCTGCGTGGGGTTATCGCCGCAGATCATTTTGAAGTACGCATCGGTGTCACACAGATGGGCTTCCAGACCAAAGAGCTCATTGTAGCAGCCGAGCACCTCGCCCCAGGTCATGGTTTCCGCGGTGGCAATGTTATAGATTTCCCGCTTTGCTTCTTCACGGAACATCAGTCCCGCGATCATTTTGGCCACATCCTCTGCCCAGACAAAGGTGGTGGTTTTATCCATCGCTTCTCCGGGCAGGACAATTTTCCTGCCGGAATATGCCCGGAGCGCCACCTCGTTGTTGCTCCAGGTCACCAGCGGCATACGTCCGGGGCAGTATACCACGGTGGGACGCAGGATCGTCCAGTTGCCGCTGCCTGATTGCTGCAGCAGATCTTCCATCAGGCACTTGGTCTGTGCATATCCAGCGGCATGCATCCATTCGTCATCCGGATCCAGCGTTTCCGCAAGCCGCGGGGATTGCTCCGTCAGAGGCTTATCGCTTTGGGCATACACCCGGTAGGACGAAAGGATAAAATAATGGTCGGTATGCTGCAAAAACATAGCATAGCGGTCCTGATACGTCTGCGCATCGTACCACATAAAGTCCACGACCGCATCGTAGTGCTTCTTCAGAAACGACTCCAGCACCGTATTGTCCAGTGCATTGGCAAAGCAGTAATGAATACCCGGCTGATCTTTTCTGATCTCGCCCGCAATCGCATCCACTTCAAAGCCTTTCTGGGCCAGAATCGGGCACAGGTACTGTCCCATCGTACCGGTACCGCCGATCACCAAAACTTTTTTCATCTGATCCATCCCCTTTCCACTCTATTGTAGCCCGTTGACAGGCAAAAAGGAAGATGATATACTCTCAAAAAAGGGCACGATCCTACGGGAGGTGAATTTCATGAAGCAGGGGCAGGATCATTTCTGCCGGTATCTGGCGGAGCATCACCAACGCACCGGCTGCTACAGCGCAGGTACAACGGTCGGCTTTCCATCTCCGCATCTGGCTTACATCATAAGCGGCAGCTGCCGGGTGGAGTACGACAACGGCAGCGTTCTCTGTCTGCATCCCGGTGATGTGTGGTATATTCCCAAGGGGCTTGCATATACCTCCCACTGGACCACAGAAAGCGATGTGATCTTTGACAAGCTGGTATTTGAGGCGGACGATTTCTCTTTACAATACCGCACGATGCAGGCGTTCCGGCTGCCGGAACTGGGAAGCGCCTTCGCCGGTTTGGTTGGTCCCCGGAATCAGGCGTCTCCCTATGGAAGCCTGTCTGTTTTCTTTCACATTTTGGGCACATTGGCGCCCTTTCTGAAGCAGGAGAACACAGCTTCCCTGCAACGGATCCATCCCGCGCTGAAGTATCTTCAGCAGCAGGATCCCGTATCCATCCGGGTGGAAGATCTGGCGGCCATGTGCTATATGAGCCCTTCGAGATTCTACGAGGTATTCCGGGAAGCGGTGGGGGAATCGCCCATAAACTACAAGAACAAGATCCGGCTGTCCCACGCCAGGATGCTGATACAGGAGGGGAAAAAGCTGGACGAGGTCTGCGAATTGCTCCACTTCTCATCCCCCTCCTTCCTGCGCAGGATGATGAAAAAGCATCTGGGCATTACGCCGAAGGAAGCAAAGCAGCACGAAAGTATATAACCGCTTCACCCGAATTCAACCGCCGCACCGCGAAGCTCTTTCTCTGGATTTTTCGGCAGCATCACCGTATTTCGTATCGTTTCCGCCGTGCTCTGCCGTTCCGTTTTTTCGAAAACTTTTCGTTCGTCTTTCGGTTGACATCGATTTTTTTCCCTGCTATACTGAGGGAAAATCACTACCAGATACAAGGAGACTACTTCTATGGCAACCATACAAGTCGAGCTGGATCATGTTTTGGGGAAAATGAAGCCTATGCATGCGGTAAACAACGGACCTGTCAAGGCACCGCGTATGTTCCCCTTTTACGATAACTTTGACGCCTACAAGGAAGCAGGCTTTCCCTACGCCCGCAACTCTGACGCTTCGTACTGCCAATACTATGGCGGAGACCACACGGTCGATATAACCGCCATCTTTCCAAACTTCGATGCTGATCCTTACGATCCCGCCTCTTATGACTTCGCCTGCACCGATCACTATACCGCAACGACCCTGGAAGCCGGAACCGAGATCTTTTACCGTCTCGGTCAGAAAATCGACCACCGCATCAAGAAATACGATTCAAAGCCGCCTAAGGATTATAAGAAATGGGCGATTATCTGTGAGCACATCGTCCGTCACTACAACTACGGCTGGGCAGACGGCTTCCATTACAATATCAAGTATTGGGAGATATGGAACGAACCGGGCAACTTCCCCGAATGCTGGGAAGCTCCCATTGAAGAGTTTTATCCTCTTTTCGAAATCACTGCCAAGCACCTGAAGGGTTGTTTCCCCGAGATCAAAGTCGGCGGTCCCGCGTTTGCCACAGGTCCCCTTCACAAGTACACCGATGCGTTTCTTTCCTATATGCGTGAGCATGATGTTCCTCTGGATTTTTATTCCTGGCACCTCTACCGTGCAGAAACGGCAGAATACGAAAAGAGGATCCTCTTTGTCCGTGAACGTCTTGATTTTTACGGCTTTACCGGGACCGAAAGCATTCTCAGCGAGTGGAATTTCATCAAAAACTGGAAAGAAGATATGGTTCAATCCAAGAAGGAGCTCATCACCATCAAGGGCGCGGCATTTTATGCAGCTCTGATGGCGTTTGGGCAGAACATGCCCGTGGACATGATGATGTACTACGACGCATGCATTACGTCCACCCTGAATGGACTATTCTTTATCTACACGCGAGAAAAGCTGAAGGGGTATTATCCTTTCTTCCTTTTCTCAAAGCTCTACAGGATCGGACAGCATGTAAAGACCGTATCCGACACCGACTGCATCTATGCTGTCGCCGCCGCAAAGGATGGCAAGGACGCGATCATGCTGAGCTACTTTACAAACGACAAATCAGCCGCCGAAGAAGTCGTCACCCTTAAACTGACTGGCGGCAGCGCCGATTGCTACGCGCTTTATCTGCTGGATGAAGCCCACGACGCCGAAAATGTCGGCCAGGCTGCGGTAGAAAACGGAGAGCTCACGCTTACAATGGCCCCCAACACGGTTGTTTTTCTTGAAAATGTCTGACTGATTTTATCCCGGCAGGTCGGAAGATCTGCCGGGATAGTTCTATCGGGCGCGAGGTTGTCCTGAAATCGCAGAAAAAACATAAAAAGGAGCTCTTCCACTAAATGAAAACCCCTCTCTTGTCGCGATAGACAAAAGAGGGGTTTTTCGTGGTGCCGATAAGCAATCCAAATCCGAACCGGAAGCCTCCTCCGAGATCTCATTTTTTACATCATCAAAAGTGATGGTTTTGGTACCCTCTTTGTAGTTGAAGGTAATGAGCATTTTGTCATCGTACATGAATATCGCATTGATAAACACGTCGATCAACATCTGACGATGCTCTTTCTTTGCCATATCCAGCTTGCGGAAGCGGTGAAGCCAAAAACGCATAAATTCTTCGCTGATTTGCGGCTTTTCCAGTTTTTCAAGAGCGATGCGATTCTCCAGTTCCTCTTTAGCTGCCTCCAGTTCTTCAAGAAGTGTTTTCGTGGATTTCGTGAATACACCCTCTGTAATGGCTTTTAAGAGGTTTTCTATCTTAGTCTCTGTCTTTCTCAACTGCTGCTGATAAAGCGGTAGATTGGTGTTCTCACGCCCTTGTAAGTCCATCAGCATAGAAACGATAGCATCAACTACATCATCATCCATAACCATTTTCACGGCTTCTTCAACGACCAGATCTTCGATCCAGCGTTTCTTAACAGGCTTCTTGTGGCATTCAGCACGTTTCTTCTTAACGGATACTCACTTGTAATAGTGGTGAACCACACCGGTTCTGCTGGTGCCGCTTTCACCGCACATATAAGCTCCGCAATGACCGCAGAACAGTTTGGTGGTCAGTAAGTAATCATCCTCTGCTTTGTGTCGT
>SVMB01000088.1 GCA_015067675.1 Oscillospiraceae bacterium | reverse complement strand
CCTCGTCAAGATGATGCTCGAGGGTAAGGGCATTGAATGCATCGACCTGGGCGTTGATGTGGAGCCCGAAGCCATCGTCGCTGCCGTCAAGGAACACGGTGCGCAGCTGGTTTGCCTGTCCTCTCTTCTGACCACCACTATGGAAAATCAGAAGTGCGTTATTGATGCGCTGATTGAAGCCGGTGTCCGCGATCAGGTAAAGGTCATGGTCGGCGGCGCTCCTGTAACCCAGGAGTTTGCAGATAAGATCGGCGCTGACTGCTATACGCTGGATGCAGCTTCTGCCGCCCGCGCTGCCGTTGAGCTTCTCGGTGCCTGAGGCGGGAGGATTAGCTATGGCCACTGATATGCGTGCATGGCTTGCTTCACTGCCTGGGTCGGGTAAGGCAATTCCGATCCTGTCTTTCCCTTCGGCGCAGCTGCTGGGCGTGAGCGTTTATGACCTGACCCACGATGCTGCGGCACAGACCGCCGGTATTGTACGCGTGGCACAGGAAACCCCTGCTGCGGCTGCTGTATCGATGATGGATTTGTCCGTGGAGGCGGAAGCTTTCGGCGCCACGATCAAGGCCGTCACCGATGAAGTTCCCACGGTTCTCGGTGCACTGATCAGCGATGAGGATGAGGCGCGTGCGCTGCGTGTCCCCGAGGTTGGGGAGGGGCGTACCGGTCTCTTTATCGAGGCAGTGAAGAATGCAAAGGCGCAGATCACCGATCGTCCCGTGCTTGCCGGCGTCATTGGTCCTTTTTCGCTGGCCGGACGCCTGATGGACGTGGAAGAGGCGCTGGTCAATTGCATCGCCGATCCGGAATTCATGGAAGCGGCGCTTGAAAAGGCCACTGAGTTTCTGGTTAAGTACGTAAAAGCCTATAAAGATGCGGGGCTTGACGGTATCTGCATGGCAGAGCCGCTGTCGGGGCTTCTTTCTCCTGCGTTGGAAGAGGAATTTTCTGCTCCTTACGTTAAACAGATTATCGATGCCGTGCAGGACGATCAGTTCATCGTCATCTACCATAACTGCGGCCCGAATACGCCTTTGATGACCGAAAGCTTCATCAAAAACGGCGCGGCGGCCTATCATTTTGGCGATGCGGTGTCGATTCTTGATCTGCTTGAGAAGATGCCGGCCAATGTTCCTGTCTGCGGCAATATTTCGCCCAGTCAGGAGTTTCTCGGCGGTACACCCGAGAGTATTTACAAGGCAACTTCCGAGCTGATTGCTGCCTGCGCTTCCTATCCCAACTTCGTTATTTCTTCCGGCTGCGACATTCCGCCTGCGGCAAAGTGGGATAATATCCGCGCTTTTTTCCGCGCAGCTGAGGATTCAAAAAACGTCTGAAACGGAGTATTGCCATGACAAACCGTGAACGTGCAATGAACCTGCTGCATTATAAGCCCGTGGATCGCATGCCTGCCGTGCATTTTGGCTACTGGCGTGAACTGCTGTATGAGTGGGCGGCACAGGGGCATATTTCGCAGGAAATCGCTGACAACTGGAGCGACGGTAACTCATATGACCGTGTGCTGGATAAAATCATCGGATGGGACTTTGACTGGAGCCATACAGTGGGAGCGAACATGGGCCTCCTGCCCGGCTTTGAGGAAAAGGTTCTCCGCGAACTGCCCGACGGCAGCCGCGTTGTGATGAACAGTTCCGGTCTCATTGAGCGCATAAAGCCTGGTGTTACTTCCATCCCCGCGGAGGAGGATTATCTGCTCAAGGATCGCGAAGCGTTTGAAACCCTCTATCGTCCGAAGATGCAGTTTTCACCCGAGCGAGTCGATTACAAATTCTTTGAAACCTTCAACGAAACCCGCGAATACGATATTCCCGTTGGACTTGGTTTGGGAAGCCTCTTTGGTCAGCTGCGCAGCATGGCGTCCGTCACAGGTATCAGTTACCTGATGTACGACGAGGACGAGGATCTGATGGCGGATATCGTGGATACTTACGCCGAGATGCAGTATCAGTGTGTCGAGGCAGTGCTTTCCACCGGTGCGAAGTTTGATTTCGCCCATTACTGGGAGGATATCTGTTTCAATTCCGGCTCTCTCTTCCCGCCGGATGTACTGCAGGAACTCTGCGGCAAGCATTACAAGAAACGCAATGACCTGTGCCGCAAGTATGGCATTGATGTTATTTCTCTCGACTGTGACGGTGTGGTTGGTCAGCTTCTGCCGATGTGGTTTGAAGCCGGTGTCAACACCATGTTCCCCATTGAGATCGGTACCTGGGGCGATCAGTTTGCACCTGCCCGGGAAAAGTATGGCAGCGGTATGCTCGGCATCGGCGGCATGGACAAAACGGCGCTGCGAAAAGATAAAGCAGCCGTGGATGCGGAAATCGAGCGTATGAAGCGTCTGACGGCCATGGGCGGCTTCCTGCCCTGTCCGGATCATCGTCTGATGCCCGGCTCAAAGTTTGAACTGGTGCAGTATTACGCCGAAGAGATCAAGAAAATACCTGTGTAAAGATCGATTGGAGCCGAAAATCCGTGTAAGCATGGGTTTTCGGCTCTGTTCACAAAAAGAGACAGAGGTTTTGACATGTCAGAAAACATTATACATATTCCGGTATCGGCTAAAGGCATGAAGCTTTCCGAGTGGCTTGCAGAAAACGGCTATCCTGTGCATGCCGACTGCGGCGGACGGGGAAAATGCGGAAAATGCCGGGTACGTGTACTTGATGGCAGCTTTGCAGATGCCGAAACAGGGGAGACGATGGAGGTTGGGGCGGACGGCTGGATTCTGTCCTGCCGTGCTGTATGTACAGAAGAGGCGCAGATCGGGCTGCCTGAAAATTCCGGTGAAGGGCTCGTAAATTTTGCGGCAGATTCTAAAAAGATCACGCAAAGCGCAGCACCTTCCGGAATACGATACGGTGTTGCGCTGGATGTTGGCACCACCACATTGGCGGCAGCGTTGGTGAATATGGAGTCGGGTGAGATTCTGGACACTGCGTCAGGGCTGAATCCTCAGAAGAGCTTCGGAGCCGACGTCATGAGCCGTATCAGCGCCTGTGCAGAGGGGCATCTGGACAGCCTGCAGAAGCTCATCATCAATGCGGCAAACGCTTTGATTGACAAACTGGTGAAGGATCGGGAAATTCTGTTCGTTGATATGCTGACTGTCGCCGGAAATCCTACAATGGCGCATCTTTTCTGCGGCGTGTCGCCGGAAGGCATGGGGGCCTATCCCTTTATGCCTGCCTTTACGGAGATGAAAAAACTTGACGGTGCAGAGCTTGGTCTGCATGCGGCACGTGTGATTGTGCTGCCTTCGGCCTCTGCATTTATCGGCGGTGACGTGATTGCGGGCGTACTGGAATCCGGAATGCTGGACGAAGAGGAACCGACGGTCATCATGGATGTGGGCACCAACGGCGAGATGATCCTGCATACGGGTCTTTCCCATGGCGGAGAACTGATTGCTGTTTCAACCGCGGCCGGTCCCGCCATGGAAGGTGCCGGTATTTCCTGCGGCGTCGGCGGTATCCCCGGCGCCATTTCGGCGGTGCATTTGGGAAAAGATGACCGGTTAACCCTGAAAACCATCGGTGATCAGCCGCCGTTGGGAGTGTGCGGCAGCGGCCTGATTGACCTTGTTGCTGCACTGCTCATGCGGGGTGATGTGGATGAGACGGGCTTCGTGGAGGACGAACCGGTGACGGTTGCAGAGGCGGACGATCACCACGAAGAGATTGCGCTGACACAGGCCGACGTACGCGCTTTTCAGCTTGCAAAGTCTGCCCTGCGGGCAGGACTGGAGGCGCTTTGCGCCGATCATGGCCTGGAGGCGTCGGAGCTGTCGAAACTGTATCTGGCCGGCGGTCTTGGGTACTATATGGACATCAATTCCGCGGTCACAGTAGGACTTTTGCCGGAGGAACTGGGCGTACGGGTCAAAACCGTGGGCAATACCGCGCTTGCAGGCGCGATTACATGTCTCACGGATGAAAAAGCCATCGGGAAGCTCTCTCGGATTGCTGCCGGAATCCGTACGGTGGAACTTAATCAGTCCAAAACATTCAATGAGGGGTTCATCGAGTACATGATGTTCCCGGAGGAAGAATAAACGTTATGAATAAGAAGGAAAAAGGAAAATTTCAGGTCGGACAGGCATTGGCAACGCTTGCCATGCTTGGTGTCGGCGTAGTGGTTGGCATAGTCGGAGCAGACATCCTGGAACGTTCGGGGCTTCTGGATACACCTGACATCGGAACAGTGCTCATTCGGCTGGGACTGGCGCTGCTGATCCTCTATGCTGCATTGTATATTCAGATCATCATCCACGAGGCCGGTCACGGCATTGCGGGATTGCTTACGGGTTATCGGTTTGTATCCTTTCGCATCGGCAGCTTCATATGGCTGAGGCAGGATGGTAAATTGAAGCTGCGGCGTCTGAGCATCGCCGGTACCGGAGGACAGTGCCTGATGGCACCGCCCGATCTCAATTGTGGGAAGATGCCGTATAAACTCTATAACCTTGGTGGTTCGGCGTTCAATCTCATCACAGCCGTTCCTTTTTACATTCTCTTTCTCCTGTTTCCCGATGCCTCGTATGCATCCATTTTTTGCTGCATAATGGCCGTGGCGGGCTTTGCTTACGCGCTGCTCAACGGTATTCCCATGCGCGTGGGACCGGTGGATAACGACGGACGCAATGCGGTTTCGTTGGGCAAAACTCCGGAAGCGCTGCGTGCCTTCTGGCTGCAGCTGAAAGTCAACGAATGTCAGGCCAAGGGCGAGCGGCTGCGGGATATGCCGGACGAATGGTTTTGCCTGCCGGATGATGAGCAGCTTGCCAATCCTATGACCGCGACAGTGGCGGTGCTTGCCTGTAACCGTCTGATGGATGAGCAGAGGCTCTCCGAAGCGGATGCTCTGATGGAGCGGCTTCTCAGCATGAAGACGGGGATTCTCGGGCTGCATCGGAGTCTTTTGATCTGCGACCGGATTACCTGTGCTTATTTGTGCGACGGCAATGCCGAAAGGGCGACTGCATTTCTGGATAAACCCCAGCGGCAGTTCATGAAATCCATGGCGAAGTTCCCGAGTGTTATCCGCACACAGTACATCTGTGCAAAACTGGGAACAAAGGATGAAAAAGCAGCGTCAAAGTATCAGGAAAGTTTTGAAAAGACCGCGCGCAGCTATCCCCATCCGGTGGAATTGGAACTGGAACGGGAGCTGATGGCGCGTGCGGATGCGATGGCTGCAGAGATGCCTCTGCATGCCTGATGGAAAGGAAAGTACATGAACGCAAATCTTGCGCAGCTTTGCCGACAGTTTATTGAAAACCGTGACATCATCAAATCCACTTTTGCCTGGGAAAGCAGCTATATCTATCCGGTCTGCGCGGCGATCTTTACCGATCAGCGCGTGACGGCAGAGCGGGAAAAGCTTCTTGCCTGCCGGGAGATCCTGAAAAGCCGCACGGGAGTATTCTCAAACTTCCGCGGCAATCCCCGCCTTACGATGATCTCCAAGATGGCGCTGTCGGAGGATCCAAACGGGAAGCTTGGACGGGCGCTTGAACTGTACGCGGCACTCAAAAAGCATTTTATGGCTTCCGAATACCTGCCGGTGGCGTCGATGGTGCTTTCCGAGCTGACCGACCCGGGGCAGTACGCGGCGATTTCTGCCCGTACCCGGCATATTTATGAACTGATGAAAGCGGAGCATCCTTTCCTGACCTCCGGCGAGGACAGCGTGTTTGCGTCTCTTCTTTCACTGTCATCGCTGGAAGATGAGTCCATCGTCAGTCATATGGAGGTATGCTACCAGCTTCTCAAACCGCAGTTCTTCTCTCATAATGCGGTGCAGTCTTTGAGCCATGTGCTGGCACTTTGTGCAGGTTCTGCCGAGGAAAAATGCTCCCGGACGCTGGAACTGTTTGCTGAACTGAAAGCACGGAACTGTCCCTACGGAACAGGTTACGAGCTGCCGACCCTGGGCGTGCTGGCTATGCTCCCGGGAGACCATGAGACTATGGTGCAGGAGCTGATTGAGACGGATGCCTGGCTGGGAACGCAGCGCGGCTACGGCGTATTTGGTCCCGGCAGACGTCAGCGGCTGATGCATGCCGGTATGCTTGTTACCAGCGACCGGTTGGGGCAGGAGAACAACGCCGTTATGGGAAGTGCCGCGATGAGTGCGGCCGTGTCCATGATTGCGGCTCAGCAGGCAGCCATCTGCGCAGCGATTGCCGCGACCTCAGCGGCACAGGCAGCGTCGAATTGAGTGAATCAGCAGGTTTTTGAAATGAGGTAGCGTCCATGATCAAGGCGGAAAGATTACAGCCCGGAGATGTCATTGGAATCTGTGCCCCATGCTGGGGGCTGACCCGGGAAGGCATTGCAGGCTGCATTCAGGGCCTGGAGACGTTGGGGTTTCGTGTAAAGTTTGCCGGTAACTGTTTCGCGGATACCGACGGCTACGCAGGAACGGTTGAAGAACGTGCCGGGGACTTTAATGAGCTCGTTTACGATCCGGACGTGAAGCTTGTGCTGCATGGGGGCGGGGAGGTCGGCAATGAAATCCTGCCCTATGTGGATTATGAGCATATCAGAACCCATCCGAAGCTGTTTTGTTCCTATTCGGACGGGACTTCCATCGTTGAAGCCATTTATAACCGTACAGGTCTGGTCACGTTCTACGGCGCGACTCTTCGCACGTTTTCGGGAATCAATGAGTATAACCGTAAAGCCTTCCTGCGCCGCCTGACCACCCTCGATACCCGATATGAAAAAGCAGGTGCCTGGCAGGTAATCCATCCGGGCTGTGCGGAAGGAGAGCTTTCCGGCGGATATCTGGTCAACTACGCCGCCATGCAGGGACTGCCTTGGTTTGAACTCGATCGATCGCGCAGATATCTGCTCTTCATCGAGGATCACGAGCGTTTCTCGAGTCCGGCAGTCGTTTCCAAATGGTTTTCAAACCTGGAGCACAGAGGTGTATTTGACTGTGCGGCAGGTCTGATCTTTGGACACTATTCGCTCGAGCCTCAGCCGCAGATCGATCGGATCCTTGCAAGACTTGGGGAACGCTATCATATCCCGGTTGTGCGCTGTGAGGACTTTGGACACGGAACTTATAATGCAGTTTTTCCCATCGGCATACGTGCAAGGCTTGATACCGATGAAAACTGCTTTCAACTGCTGGAAGCGGGCGTTATATAATATTTGTTTGAGAGGATAAAGATTATGGCGAAGCTTGAAACGACGGCAAGAGGCAATATTACGGAGCTTGAGCGCCGTATTCAGAATGGTATACTTGACGGCAGCATGTCGGCGACCGTGGAGGATGTGTCCCACTTCCGGGCAGGAAGTGCACAGTGCACGGTGATGGTATTTGAACGCTACAGTTACATGGGCGGCAACCGCGTCAGCCTGAACGTGACTCTCTTTGACGGCGGAGATGGAAATGTGCGTATTTCTGCGATTACTTCCGGCGGCAGTCAGGCCATGTTCTTCAAGATCAATACCTGGGGCGAGGAAGCTTTTCTGGATAAGCTCAGAGAGATTCTGTAAACGCAAAAAAGAGTGCGATTCCGTTCGAATCGCACTCTTTTTGCGTCGGTGTGAACTTTACTTGCCCAGCAGTGCAAGAATTGCGCTCTTGGGCTGTACGCCCAGGGACTTGTTGACGGGCTTTCCGTCCTTCATAACGACCAGCGTGGGGATGCTCATGATACCAAACTGTGCAGCGAGATCGGGCTGTTCATCAACGTTGACCTTGCCGACCTTGACATCATCCAGCTCCTCAGCCAGAGCGTCAACGGTGGGAGAGAGCATGCGGCAGGGGCCGCACCAGGCTGCCCAGAAGTCGAGCAGTACGGGCTTATCGGAAGCGAGAACTTCGGACTGGAAATTATCCTTCGTGATGGTGATAACAGACATTGTATGGTCTCCTTTCGGTTGGGTGGTTTGTTTTTTTGTTGTGGCTATAGTATACGCGATCAGTCGGAAAACTTCCGTGACATTGTCACCAAAGACAAGACTTTCTTGACATCATTTGGTCACGGCGGTATAATCAGGAAAAAGAAAAAATCGGAGGAAGCGTTTATGGGAACCAGACTTTCAGACGAGTTGTTCTTCACACAGCATGTCGATACATCGCTCCCAGGACTGGCGGGTATCACCGACGCCGCGGCAGCAGGGGATTTTGCAGCCTGCCGCAGAATCTTTGCAGCATTCGTTCGTCAAATGTTTGATACCGAGCGTTTTTTCAGCATCAAACGGAAGATGGACGGCGTCATTGAGGATGAACTGCAGGACACTGAGCGTGCAGAAAAGGCCGTGCGCAACATCATGTGCTCCGTCGGCGTGGAATACGACTTCGGCGATGGTCCGATTGACTGGTATTCCAATCATACCTATAATCAATATAAGGAATGGACCTGGCAGCTCAATCGTCACAAGGAATGGAAAGTGATGGCAGGCGTTTATCGCCGCACCGGAGACGAGCGCTATGCCGAGGCCACAGCACGGCAGGTGAGAAGCTGGATTGATCAGGCCGAGGCTCCGGTATCGCCCTGTGTCGGGGAGGCGACACTTGCCTGGCGTACAATTGAATGCGGTATCCGTCAGGGTCAATGCTGGCCGGATGTGATCCATGCCTTTGTGAAAACCGCCGCTTTTGACGATGATTTGATCACCGACTGGTGCAAATCTGTCTGGGAGCATGGACTTCGGCTGCAAGTTGACCACCGCACCGGTAACTGGCTGATTATGGAGATGACAGGTCTTATCCATATCGGTCTTCTGTACCCCTGCTTCCGCGAGGCCGTAGAATGGTATGACTATGCGCTGGATAAGCTTGAACAGGAACTTGCCGTGCAGGTCTACGACGACGGCTTCCAGTATGAACTTTCCACAGGTTATCAGGTGGTGCTGCTGCGCAATTATGCCCTTGTGATGCATTTGCTGGCGGCCTATGACCGGGAAGTTCCGGAAAAAATGCGGGAATACATGGGCAGGATGATGATGATGTACGTGTACATGATGCGCCCGGACGGCAAGGTGCCGGACATCAACGACGGTCACGATCATCAGGTGAGCAAGCTCCTTGCCGAGTACATAGACCTGGCGCCCGATCTCCCCGAACTTCGCTGGGCGGTAAGTGAACAGACAGAGGGGAACGCGCCGGAAAAGCTCAATCATATCTTTGCAGACTCCGGCTTTGCCGTGCTGCGCACCGGCTGGGCTGAGGACGATACCTGGATCTTCTTCGACGGCGGCAAGTTCGGTGCGGGCCATCAGCATGAGGATAAGCTCAATCTTCTCATGTATGCCGATGGAGCACCTATTCTCACCGAATGCGGTATTTACGCCTACGATACCTCTGAAATGCGTAAATATTGCCTCTCAACCCGTGGACATAACACCGTACGTGTGGATGGCATGGATCAGAATCGCCGCAAGACCTTTGTGCGCGGAGAAGAAAGTGCCAAGACCCACGATCTGCGCACCCGCTTTACTCCTGAAAGCGACTCGCTGCGGGCAAGCTACAGTGAGGGCTACGGTGCAGAGCAGGATAAGAGCATCACCCATGAGAGAAGCGTGTATTTTCTGCGCAGGCCGGAGGGGATGAAGCCCTTTGCTGTGGTAGTAGACCGACTGCGCGCTGAAAGTGTGCATGATTATGAGCTGATGTGGCATCTGGATACGGAGGCGATTGCAAGTCAGGGCTTGCAGCTTCGTGCGGGAACGCTTAATCTCGTCACACCTGAGGTGCCGATGAAAACCGCAGGCCTGACGCTCTGCCGCGGACAGCAGAGCCCCGAATGGCAGGGGTGGTATTCCGCCTGCGGCATCCAGAATCAGCATCGGCCGATCTGGACAGCGTCCTACGGCCTGCACGGACAGGATATCCGCTGGGTGACGGTTCTCTATCCCGACGGCGATGAAAAATGCCCGATTGTACGCCTGGAAGCCTCAACGGACGTGGATGATACGAAAATTGTGCTCCGTTTAAGCGATGGGTCTGTGCTTGAACTGGACGAGAAAAAACTCTGGTAACGGAAAATATGTAGGAGCTGCCTTTTATATCAAGGCAGCTCCTTTTCTATGGCCGGATAGCGTCAGACGGACTTGATATAGCCGGTATCCATGGGCGCGAGCGGGGCATTACTGCTGCCGTAAAAGGCATCGTGAACCATGGAGGAGAGATCGGGGCGGGCGCTGCCGTAACCGGAATTGGACAGAAGGATGATGTCGAAGTCGTCGGCGGGAATCTGGATGTGCAGTGTGCGAAAGCCTGTGTGACCGCCGTTGTGCTGAATGCGCATAGCTCCGTG
Source organism: Oscillospiraceae bacterium (assembly GCA_015067675.1). Lineage (GTDB taxonomy): Bacteria > Bacillota > Clostridia > Oscillospirales > QAMX01 > SIG502. The sequence goes on along the minus strand of SVMB01000088.1, from coordinate 5,001 downwards.
CCACTCACCAACCGTGCAGCCCATGCCCATACCGTTGAGTGGGGAGGGAGTGAGCACTTCCTGCCAGGTCTCGGGGCGCAGCAGAAGACGATGCTTGATGGCACGGTTTAGGCAGTATACGTCATCCACGGTACCTACGATATCACCGGCGCCAAGCATCCAGTCAAGGCTTCTGTTAACTTCAACAGGATGATCGCCGTCCAGCTCATAGCATTTCACTCGGTTGGGAATGACGCGGCCTTCGTCGTCAACGACGGCGCAATTCATGCCCAGCGGATCAAATACCTCTCTCTTCATATATTCAGAGTAGGGGAGCCCGGTGATGTTTTCAACGATAAGCGCGGGAATGACAAAGTTGACGTTTGCATACCTGGCGGAAGTTCCGGGAGCAAAGCAAGAGGGGAGTGCCGAAAGCTCGCGCAGATGGGCACGAGCAAAGCGGGCATACCCCGGCTTATGGGTGCTGCAGAATTCCGTGCACTGCTCAAAATCGGGAAGTCCCGAGGTGTGATGGAGCAGATGCCGGATGGTAACACGCTCATCAAAGCCTTTGGCTTCGGGTAGATACTTCGACGGATGCGCGTCGATGTCCACAAGCCCGCGATCGCGCAGCTTCAATAGGCCGATTGCGCAGAAGGGCTTGGACAGTGAATAGAAGCTGAACATGGAATGCCGGTCAAAGGGTGTCTTTGACGCGAGATCGGCATACCCACAGCTCAGTTCGTATTCGATCCGATCACATCGCGTGACGCGCAGGGTCATTGAGATCTGTTCGCGGTCACAATAGGCGCGGATCTGTTCGGTCAAGGTGTTAAAATTCATGGCTTACCTCAATCAAATGTAATCACCGTACGCTCGGTGAAGTGGTCTGTGTACCGGCTGCGCATGATCTGTTCGCAGCAGTCGAGCCGGTTGCGGGCATTGACGCAGGGGCAGATGGAGCGCACGGCGGGAGAATCCATCACGACCTTCTGCAGCCGGTCGCGGCGGCGCAGGGTCATGGTGCAGCCGTCACGGGAGACCGGCTGATTGGCGGCCCAGTAGTCAACATAGCCGTCGATGGCGTAAGGCAGATGCAGGCTCATGTCGAAATGCATGGGTTCGGACGCGCGTACCCCGTCGATGATCTCGAGGTTATCCACAGACAGTCGGAAGATACGGTCCCAGACGAAACTTTTACCGGTTTCGGGATCGGTCGTTTCGTTGCGGATGGACAACGTCTGCACGGGACCCTCGAGGGAGCAGTCGGTGACGGTCAGCTTTTCGACCACCTTCGTCGCGGTCAGATCATGCTCCAGCGGAATCTCCCGGCAGGAGACAACATTGTGGGAAGAGGCACGGTTGAGCTGGGAGCGCAGGCCGCAGCGGTCGTAATTGACGGTACCCAGATCCATGACAAGCTGCTGACCGTGACCGTAGAGGATGAAATGGGGTCTGCCGTAATGCTGATGATAGCCATAGCCGCCGCCCCAGCTTGCCTGCTCGGGGGAGAGATTGCGGGCGTTGGGATAGGGATCCATTGCATCGACAAAGAGTTCAAAGTTTTCATTGCGCAGAACCGCCATGCGTCCGTCGGGAAAGAGACAGCTTTTCTTGCGGCGCTCGAAACGCAGCGGAAACACCTCGTTGACAAATTCGATGTCAGCGATTGCATTCAGTCCGTAGGTATCGCCGATCATCTGACTGCGTCCGTCGGAGGAGGCAAACTGATAGAGGAACTCATACTGGGTATGCAAGCTCTCGGCGCAGCCGGGAATACCCTCGTAGCCGTTGACGGTGAGCATGGTTTCGGCTTCCATGCAGAGCCGGGCAATGAAGTGTGCGTAGGACATGCTGTTTTCGGTGTTGACGCCATCAGGTCCGGTTTTGAGCAGGTTCTGGGAGACGATATCCCGGCCGAGGACGATGTACTCCTCACTCTTGCCAAGCTCCGGCAGCAGACAGCCCACCATAATCAGCGCCATACCGACCTGCAGCTGATGATTGCCGCTCTTACCCTTGGCAGCGTAGTGGGTGCCTTCTCGGTACATCTGATCTGTCTGCATCAGAATCAGCTCATAGATCTTCTGCCACTGTTCGGGTTCCAGCGCGTCGCCATCCTCGGTACCCAGCAGGTAAATGCTGTGTACCATGTTGATTGTGCGCCAGGCAAGCTGCATCTCATACCACACCATGTCAAACCATTTTCCTTCGGTAGGATAGGTACGGTAGGGATTGTGCTCAACCCAGTGGTCAAAGATTTTGTACCAGGCGTCGGCGTACTTTTTGTCGTGTGTGCGGCAGTAGGCCTGTGCCACCGGAAGGAGAATATAGAGACGGGCAGGCCAGATGTGACCTTCCCATTCGGGGTTTGAATTAAGCTTGTTGAAGCGGTTCCAGACCGCGTACCAGTCAAATTCGCCGTCTGTCTCCCAGTATTTGAACAGTTCGCCGCTCATGATCTGTTCCAGAAGCAGATCGGAGTTTTCGGCGGTGCCGAAGAGGTCGTTGCAGAGCAGAAATGCGCCGGTATCAAAGATGTAGGCGGGGAAAATGGGACGCTTTTTCAGTTGTTCTCTGGTATAGGGAAAGTAAGCGGCAGATTTGCCGAGAAACGGCTTATAGTAGATGTTATCCATGAAGCTCTTCCTTTCCTTTGACGGTCTGAGGGAATTGATCTGTTTCTTATTGTAAACGTAAGGTACAAAAAGGTCAAGAGCGGGAGCGGAAAAAAGCACCGGATCGGTTTTCGATCCGGTGCCGAAAAGAAGCTTATTTCAGAGAAGTCAGCAGATCACGCATGGCATTGACCATGATGTCATCGCAGCCGGGCTTGAGCACGGAGCCGCGGGCCTCGTAGCCGCCCTCGGAATAGGCCTGGGTTGTGGGAATGTAGCCGCCGGCGGAGTTGGTCAGGCAGCAGAGAATGGTGGTATCGAAGGGCGAATCGGCGCAGATGCGGTTGCCGATTTCGGTGAAGGGTTCGCCGCCGATGCCTGCGAAGCACAGGTCGCCGATGCGGATGGCGGAGAGGTAGAAGGGGAAGGAATCGGGACCGTTTTCAAGCTTGACAATGCGCTTGGCCTCGGCAAGAGCGGTGGTCAGCTCCATTTCCTTGTAGGGCAGCTCGTGCTGACGACCGGCCTCATAGAGCTCATAGATCTTGCGGGCCTCTTCCAGACGATCGTTCTCCTGGTTGGAGGGCAGATCCACCCGGGCGGAGGCGCAGGTGATCTTATCAATCGCCACAGGCTCGGTGATGGAGCAGACGGAGAGCACAGCGCCGGCGATAATTCGGCCCATATGCTCGGCGTGACGAATGCTTCTGGGGACACCGTCGAAGTCGATGGAGGAGATGGCAGCCTCGCCGGGGGTTGGATGGACGTTGACGTGGTTGACGTCGCCCTGGGGACCCTGCAGGAAGATGCACTTGGTACCGGGGACGGACTTCTCAAGAATAGAGCAGACAAAGCCCATGAAGTCAGCAGAAATGTACTCACCGCCCACGGAGTCGGGATGAGTACCGAAGTTGACGACGAAGATATCGTCGGCGCCGTCTCTCACGATCTTGAGCAGCTTCACGGTTTCATTGGGCTCGGCCAGCGCATGGTCGATGTTGGGGTTATTGACGCCGGGATTGGTGGCGACATATCCATCCTTCATACGATAGCGGCGGACGAAGGAGATATTCTTGGCCTGCGCGCTGGCGGTTTCAAAGGTGGATTCAGCCAGATCGTTGAAGGCATAGACCGCAGCATCGCGCACGGAAGCGATCATAAAGGCATCATAGGCTTCGGTGCTGGACTGATTGGCTGCGAAATCCTTGCCGATGAGGGGACCGGTGTGGGTGTGGGAGCAGTTGATGAAGATAGCGTCACGGTCGATGTCGATAGCCTCGCAGATGGCAGCCTTAATGGCATCGTAATACTTCTGACCCAGCAGGCACAGATCCAGCGCGATGACCACAGCATTCTTCTCACCATCGTCGAAGGCTACGGCGCGGGCATAGAGATTATCGAGGATACCCTTGACGTAACGTTTTTCGTAGTAGCCGATAATAGGTGCGCCGTAAGGCGGGTTGATGCAGGTGGAGGCAAAACCGGTTTTCATGACGATTCTTCCTTTCTTACATGAAATTCAATGTCATTATATCATGCGTAAGATACTTCGTCAACGAGAAATCACCGATTCCTATGGATGAGGACACGGGGTTTGCAATAAAAAATATTAAGACACTGTATTATGAAAATGCAATTGAGCTTTTCTTGGGCAACGAATACGAAGCGAGATTTGAATATCTTTTAGCGGAAGAAAATGCGCTCGCATTGGATACTCTTGGTACGGCCATTTCAGAGCCTAACCGCGTGGAAATTTTCAAATTGATGCATATAAAAGGCGAGATAACAATCAAGGATATTGAGCAGACGATGAAAATATCTGGTACAAATGCTTATTATCACCTTATGTTGATGCTGAAAGCGAATATTGTTCAAACGCGGAATAAAGGAAGAACAGTGTATTACAGTATTAATCGTTCTCATATTGATAAGGTTTGTCGCTATATTGGTCAATTTGGAACAAACTCGATGGAGGTGAAATGAATTGAAGCCTTGGTCTAAACCTGCATGTATAACCATGATTCAGGAGCAGCTTGCAGCCCAGATTAATGTTGCGGCTCGTTCAGGTGTTTGCTTCACTGGTCATTTCCGCTGACATGCACCCCAAAGGCCGGCCGGAATGGCCGGCCTTTCTCCGTAAGGAGTCAACCGGGGAAAACTTTTTTGAGAAATTGAAAAATACCTATTGACAAACGGGTGAACTGCTGATATAATATATCATGCACTCGGGAAGAGGTCCTGGCTGATAAGCCGGAGTGGCGGAATTGGCAGACGCCCGGGACTTAAAATCCCGTGGGAGTGATCCCGTACCGGTTCAAGCCCGGTCTCCGGCACCATTCCCTTATAACTTTATATCGCGGAGTAGAGCAGTTGGTAGCTCGTCGGGCTCATAACCCGGAGGTCG
>SVMB01000087.1 GCA_015067675.1 Oscillospiraceae bacterium | reverse complement strand
ATGTGGGAATATCGGAAGGTCGTCCCTGAGCCGCGAACCGAAAGAGCAATCGAGTAGACTTCGCCGGAAGCCCACCGTTATCGGGGCAGGAACATCATGTGTGTGTTCTGGTTGAGTGGAGCGTGTATGTCACGCTCAATGTAGGTGGTACCACGGAGTGCGTTCAAGCGCCTTCGCCCTATGTCCGGGCGGAGGCGTTTTTTATGTCTCCGGGACTCCTGAAAATCAGTAAATAATTACCAGAGAAAGGTATGAATGTCATGAAGAAAGAACTGCCCAAGACTTATGAACCGCAGTCGACCGAGAAGCGGCTGTATGAATTCTGGGAAAAGAGCGGCTTCTTCCACGCCGAAGTGGACGAGAACAAGAAGCCCTTTACCATCGTGATTCCCCCTCCGAACGTCACCGGTCAGCTCCACATGGGCCACGCCCTTGACGAGACCATGCAGGATATCCTCATCCGCCATAAGCGTATGCAGGGCTACTCCGCTCTGTGGCTGCCCGGTACCGACCATGCCGGTATCGCTACCCAGATCAAGGTTGAGGCAGAGCTGCGCAAGGACGGCAAAACCCGCTACGACCTGGGCCGTGAAGCCTTCCTTGAGAAGGTCTGGGACTGGAAGAACCTCTACGGTTCCCGCATCATCACCCAGCTCAAGACTCTGGGCGCCTCCTGCGACTGGGACCGTGAGCGCTTCACCATGGACGAAGGCTGCTCCAAGGCTGTGCGCGAAGTATTCGTCAGCCTCTATGAAAAGGGCCTGATCTACCGCGGCAACCGCATCATCAACTGGTGCCCCCACTGCACCACCGCTCTGTCCGACGCTGAGGTTGAATACGAAGAGCAGCCTGGCTTCTTCTGGCATATCCGTTACCCCGTCAAGGATTCCGACGAGTTCGTGGAAATCGCCACCACCCGTCCCGAGACCATGCTGGGCGACTCCGCCGTGGCCGTGCATCCCGATGACGAGCGCTACACCCACCTCGTGGGCAAGAAGCTCATCCTGCCCCTCGTGGGTCGCGAGATCCCCGTGGTCGCCGATGAGTACGTCGAGAAGGACTTCGGTACCGGCTGCGTCAAGATCACGCCCTGCCATGACCCCAACGACTTCGAGGTCGGCAAGCGCCACAATCTGGAAGAGATCCTGATCCTGGACGGCGATGCCAAGATTATCAACGGCGGCAAGTACAACGGCATGGATCGCTACGAGGCCCGTAAGGCCATCGTCGCCGATCTGGAGGAGCAGGGCTTCCTCGTGAAGATCGAGCCCCATACCCATAACGTCAACACCTGCTACCGCTGCAACACCACCCTTGAGCCCATCACTTCCGCTCAGTGGTTTGTTAAGATGGAGCCCCTGGCCAAGGATGCCATTGAGGTCGTCGAGAGCGGCAAGACTCAGTTTGTCCCCGAGCGCTTCACCAAGACCTACCTCAACTGGATGAACAATGTCCGCGACTGGTGTATCTCCCGTCAGCTCTGGTGGGGTCACCGTATCCCCGCGTTCTACTGCGACGACTGCGGCGAGATGACCGTCTCCCGTGAAGATATCACCGTCTGCCCCAAGTGCGGCAGCACCCACATCCGTCAGGACGAGGACGTGCTGGATACCTGGTTCTCCTCCGCTCTGTGGCCCTTCTCCACCCTCGGCTGGCCTGACAAGACCCCCGAGCTGGATTACTTCTACCCCACTTCTGTGCTGGTCACCGGTTACGACATCATCTTCTTCTGGGTCGCCCGTATGATCTTCTCCGGCATGGAGCATATGAAGGAGCGTCCTTTCGATAAGGTCCTCATCCACGGTATCGTCCGCGACTCTCAGGGCCGCAAGATGTCCAAGTCTCTGGGCAACGGCATCGATCCCCTGGAGATCATCGATCAGTACGGCGCCGACGCCCTGCGCTTCACCCTCATCACCGGTAACTCTCCCGGTAATGACATGCGTTTCTACACCGAGCGCGTGGAAGCTAACCGCAACTTCGCCAACAAGATCTGGAACGCTGCCCGCTTCGTTCTCATGAACCTCACCGTGGACGACGATACCCTGCCGACTGAACTCACCCTGGAGGATCGCTGGATTCTCTCCAAGTTCAACAACACCGTCCGCGAAGTCACCCAGAGCCTGGAATCCTACGAGCTGGGTATCGCCGCTCAGAAGCTCTACGACTTCATCTGGGACTCCTACTGCGACTGGTACATCGAGCTGTGTAAGACCCGCCTCAACGGCGAGGATAAGGCTGCTGCCGAGAATGCCCAGCGCGTGCTCTCCTACGTCCTGTCCCGTACCCTGCAGCTCCTGCATCCCTTCATGCCCTACATCACCGAGGAAATCTGGCAGGCTCTGCCCCACGACGAGACCATTCCTTCCATCATGATCTCCAAGTGGCCCGAGTACACCGCTGAGCTCGATTTCGCCGCCGATGAGGCCGACATGGAGCATATCATGGACGCCATCCGTGCCGTGCGTAACCGCCGCGCCGAGATGAACATCGCCCCCTCCAAGCAGGCGGCGCTGACCATCGTCTCTGCCAACACCGCGATTTATGAAAAGGGCGAAGCCTATATCAAGCGCCTGGCCTACGCTTCCTCCCTGACCGTCACCACCGAGCATCCCGCCTCCACCGACGGTCTGGTGACCATCGTCACCGGTGACGCGACCCTGTATCTGCCTCTGGCGGAGCTGGTCGACTTCAAGGCCGAGCGTGCCCGCCTTGAAAAGGAACTCAAGAAGGCCGAAGGCGGCCTGGCCGGCATCGAGGCTAAGCTCTCCAATGAGAAATTCCTCGCCAAGGCTCCCGAGAATATCGTTGCCTCCGAGAAGGAACGTGCCGATAAGTTCCGCGCCCTGATCGCCAACCTCAAGGAAAGCCTTGCAAAGCTCGGCTAAGTAAAACGTATCCTTCTGCTGCGGGCGGGAAACCGCCCGCAGTCAGAAACCTGTCAGACCCTGATTAAGGAGGTCACACCATGACTTACGAACAGACTCTTGATTATATCCATTCTACCCTCAAGTTCGGTTCAAAGCCCGGCCTTTCCCGTATCCGTGCCCTCATGGAGGCGCTCGGCAATCCTCAGGATACCCTGCGTTATGTCCATATCACCGGCACCAACGGTAAAGGCTCCACTACCACCATGGTCTCCAATATCCTGCGCCAGGCAGGCCTCAGGGTCGGCACCTTCATCTCCCCCTATGTGGATGATTTCCGGGAGAGAATGCAGATCAACGGCGAAATGATCCCCAGAGAGGCTCTCTGCCGGGAGCTTGAGGAGCTCCTGTCTGCCATCGAGCATATCCGTGAGCTGGGTCATATGCATCCCACGGAATTTGAACTGGTCACGGCGCTGGCATTCACCTGGTTTGCAAGAGAAAAGTGCGATATCGTCGTGCTGGAAGTCGGTATGGGCGGCCGTCTGGACTGCACCAATGTCATCCAGCCCCCGCTGGCGGCGGCGATTGTCTCCGTGTCGCTGGATCATACCGGTGTGTTGGGCTCCACCACCGCCGAGATTGCCAAGGATAAGTGCGGCATCATCAAGCCCGGCTCCACCGCGGTCTGCTGCTTTGATCAGGACGAAGCGGCCCTTGCCGTCATCCGTGAGGATGCGGCCTCCAAGGGCGTTGAGCTGCGGATTCCCGATAAGTCTGCACTTGAGATTACTTCTTCCGATATCTTCGGCACCAATCTCACGGTCGATGGCCTGAACCTGACCATCTCCATGCCCGGTGCCCATCAGATCCAGAACGCCATGACCGCCTATACCATCGCCCGTGTGCTTCAGGAAAAGGGTGTTGGCATCACCGACGAGAATATCGTCTCCGGTATCGCCGGTACCCGCTTTGCAGGACGCCTTGAGCTCATCCGCAAGGTTCCCGTGTGCCTGCTCGATGGTGGACATAACCCAGGCGGCGTGGATGCCCTCTGCCGTGCGCTGGATACCCATCTGGCAGGCAGGAAGATCATCGCCGTCATGGGTATGATGGGCGATAAGGCGACCTCCTACTGTATCCCCGAGGTTGCCAAACGTGCCGGGATCTTCATCGGTACCCAGTGCGACTACGGCCGTGCCATGCCCGCTCAGGCGGTGGCGCAGGTGGCTTCGTCGTACTGCGACCGGGTTTACTACAACGAAAACATTGCGACAGCCTGTCGAATTGCCTATTCCATGGCTTCCCCCGACGACGTGATTCTCGTCTGCGGCAGCCTCTACATCCTCCACGATGCCAGAGAGGTTCTGACCTACATCGAGTAAATCACAGTACGGCGTAATCGTCAGCATGAAAGATAAACTGCGTGAAATGAGTCATCATTTCACGCAGTTTTTGTGTTATAGACGCTTTTGGAAGTCAAATGAGACGGAATTACTTATCCAGCACCGCGTCCCAGCATTCCAGCAGCGTGCGGATTCGCTCCTCGCCCAGCTCTGCCGAACCTTCGGCGGCGGTTTCTGTAAACCAATCCTCGCTGGTACCGATCTTGTCCTCACGTACCAGTTCCGGGCGCAGTGCCCAGATCATCGAAGTCTCCACCTTGCCGGCATGATCACCCGGGAGAACCACAGACGCACTGCGGGGACGCAGGGAACTCACACGCAGCCAGTTCCAGGGATTGTCCTTGGAATCCATGGTGTTGTAGAACTCGCGGGATTTGTTGTCACCCCACCAGCCGATGCCGCGGGTGTCTTCAAGATATTTGAAGATGACCCGGCGGGAGGCGTCCAGACAGGCGGTTTCCGTGGGATTGAAGTCCTCGGTCTGATGGGCGATGATGGTGTAGATGTTACGCAGGCCGGATTTGAGCATGGACATGTAGATGTTGTACATGGTCTGGTTGAGAACCATGCCGTCCATATCGACGGAATACCCCTCGGGACCGCGCACGGCGTAGCTTGCGCAGCCGTACCACACCGGCGGGGCGATGATGATGTCCTTACCCATTTCGGCGCGGTGCTTTTCAAGCCGCTCGAGGAAATGGATTGCCACAAATGCGTCCGTGCCCAGCGGAAGATGGGCGCTGTGGTACTCGATTGTGCCCACGGGGATGAAAATCGGCACATGATTCTTCATGGCCTCGTCAAGAACGTCGGGATACAGGTTTTCAAGTCTCATATCGACAGCTCCTTTATGTTAATGTGAAGTAAAACGGCTTTATTGGCACCTGGAAAGCATTGCTTCGAGCATTGCGATCTCCTCATCGACCTGATTGAGCTTCCATTCAAGCCTGCGGCGGTCGGTGACATACTCCATGGAGGGCTCAAAACCGAGGATGGAGTCAGCCTCCACAATCGGGATCGTGGTACGGGCATTTTCGCGCTCAACACGCAGCAGCGCGATCATGTCCGGGATGATCGCGGCACGCTCTGCGGATGATTGAGCCGCCTGAAGGCTGCGATCCATGAGGAAGTAGTGCTTGCGGTTGAGGGCGGTGAGAATTGTGCGGTGAATGAAGTGGCCCATGTTGATCAGCCGGAGAAGTTCTTCGTTCTTGTTCTCCACGCGCTCAAGAAGATCGAGTCCCTTGGCGATGCAGTCGCGGACGTATTCGTAGGCGGTGATTTCCCGGGGAATGCGTACATCGCCGTCATCGCCGCGGCTGTTGTAAAAATAGGTGGAGGTGTACATGCCGTAGCTGGTGATCTTGTGGAAGGCGAATATGTCCTGGGGAGGAGAGGGGCAGACGCCCTGTGCGGTATCGCGGCAGGCGTAGAAGGGATGAGACGGGCCCACACGCAGCGCGCCGTACTGATCCTCGTTGGTAGGCACCATGTTGGCAAACGCCTCGCTCCAGAGCTTCATGGCCTCGTCGATGAGGTCAAGCTGGGCATGGCCGAAATGCATGGCGAGCAGCCGGGGGATCAGCGCCTGCAGGTCAACTCTGGGTTCGGCAAAGGCCCATTTGGTCAGCTCAGATATGAAGGAAGGATAGACACCGTAGTGGATGGAATCGATCAGTGACGACAGACCGTTGTGGTCAAACGCATCCCGCAGCGCCTCGCAGCGCTCTGCCCAGCGATAGGGCGCCGGATCGTAGGGGATGGCGCCGATGTCCCAGGTTTTGCCGCCGGTGTTGGCGATGGTCTTAACGGGGATGCCGTATTTGACTGCAGCCTCGGTTTCGGTGAGGAAGTAGTGACCGGCCTTGACAACGCGCAGGGAATAGTCGGAGCATTCCTCGTCGGCGCCGTCCAGATCATAGTGCTCAAACATCTCCCAACCGCAGCTGAGCGTCACGCCTTTGGGCAGGGACGCGATCAGCTTTTGACGGAGCCGGTAGTCGCAGTAGCCCCAGTTGTAGGAGCTGAGGATGATTTCCACGTCGGGACGCACCTTGTCCACGGCGTTGCGGATCATCTGTAAAAGCAGCGGCCAGTCCGAGCAGGGCCACCAGCCGGGCTTAACGCCCTCGGGCAGGCTGGGATCCCGGGTCTGAAACTTCACTGCCTCGCCGACGATTGACAGTCCCTTGATAAAGGGGAACTGTGCAAACAGATCGCCGTACATACGGTCGTAGTATTCCTGCGCCTCGTCGCCGATAGGATAGACGTCATGGCGTGTGAAGCATTGAACGTAGATATCAAAGCCGTAGCGTGCGGCACGGGCGGCGATGTCGGTGAAGTTGGTGTATCCCTTGAGGCTTTCGTTAGGTCCTTTTATCCACAGCGCAATGGCAGAGAAACCGTGATGGGCAAGCAGAGCGAGATAATCGTCGGGGTACTCGTTGCCCCCGTAGCCGCTCTGGACGGTACGGGGATGAAACATGACCCGGCGGGTTTCGCTGCCTTTTTTGAGGAAGGGGGCTTCTCTGAGATTCATCACATCCTCACAGTAGTAAAGACCCTGCGCAACGCCTGCCTCGTCAAAGCCCTCAACGGTGAGATTGGAGCCGACGGTGATGCGGTGACCGCGGCGTTCGTTGGCCTTTCCGAGCTTATCCGACAGGGCAAGCCGTACGGTGTTCGGAGCATCGGTACCGTCGTCGTAATCCACGTAGGCGGTGACGTTCATGGAACGGAAGAGATAGTCGGCAAAGTCTTTTGCCGCAGTTTCGATGATCTCACCGGCATCCGGAGGCATGAGGATACGTACGGGGGAGATGAAAGAAAACTCGTCGGCGCCGGGGGTCAGGCTGCGGTCGCGTCGATTGCGTTTGTGAACCTCCAGCAGACGTTTACAGAAATCGTAATTTCTCTCAAGCTGCACTGCAAATCCTCCTTGAAATCAGGATAAGATTATTATAGGCTGTTTACGGATGCCTGTCAAGCAAAAGCTGACACGTCCGGGAGAGGATAGACGAAAAAGAGACCTGTTTGTCATAAACAGGTCTCTTCTGTGTGTTAATCAATAGAAAACTTGCCGGAATTTCAGCCTTTATTCCTCTTCTTAGGATTCGGGAATCAATTCCGCATGGGTGATGTAGATCACCGCATCCTCTTCACCATACTCGGGGGCAAATTCGTACCGAACCTCGCCGCGCAGACGCATATAGGCGCCATCTTCAAGCGAATCGGCTTCGGGAGAGTGGCAAACCAGCGAAAGGAACTGAATGTCCTCCTCACAGCAGGTCATCACGTCGTTGCCGGCGAAGAAATAGCCGGGACGGCATTCCTCGGGATGGGTGATTACGGCGGAGAACTCCACGGTCTTGCCGTTGTAGCGGTCGATGTTGTCCAGCATATCCACGTACCAGATCAGGTAGCTGTCATCGTTGATGTCGATAACAGGAGCCGTCAGGTCGTAGGGAAGATCCTCCTCGAGCATGATGTCGAGAGAACCCTCTTCGTCGTTGAGATAGAAGATGTCGGTGCGGGGGGCGCAGGCCTTGATGCTGTCGCGGTAGAAGCGGAAGTCGTCGTCGCGCTTGCAGCGGTTGACATAAACGCGGGTGGAAAGCCGGAGCATATCGGCGAAGATTGCCTTCATATTGGAATAGTAATTGCGGAAGGTCAGTGCGTCGATGATGGTGAACTGCTGGGAGAGCCGCCAGCCGTCGGGAAGCGGCAGTTCGTAGAGCAGTTTCATGCCCCAGATGCTGTTGTACTCAATGACCACGTAGGTGGGAGCGAAGAGGTCGTTGAGCTGCTGAAGACGCTCTTCGGTGAGATCCTCTGCCTCATCGATGATGTGGACATCCACGGTATCGGGCAGATCCATGATGTCCTCCACGCCTTCCTCGCAGCAGATGACCAGGAAATGCTCGTTTTCAACGCCGGGATCCCGCAGGATGGCGTCGCGGATAAAGGAAGTCTTGCCGCTTTCGAGAAATCCGTTGATTACGAAAACGGGGACACGGTTTGCAGACATGCAGGCATCTCCAATCGCTTAGTGAGATTTGTGGAAGAGCTCAGCGAGCTTATCCTCGTCGAGATCGACACCGATCACGCAGATGCGGCCGGTGAAACAGGGGGAACCGGAGCGCACGCCGGATTCTTCGGGCACATAGTCGAAATAGATCCAGCCGTCGCCGCCGTTTACCATGCCCTTGGCGCGCAGGATCATACCGTAATCGCCGGAATCCAGAGCGGTGAGGATCGCCTCGATTTCCTCGCGGGCGTAAACACGTGCGGTCTCGAAGCCCCAGGAGGTGAATGTCTCGTCGGCGTGGTGATGATCGTGGCAGCCGCAGGTGCAATGCTCGTCGTGGTCGTGATGGTGGTGATGCTCGTGGCACTCGTGCTCGTCATGGTCGTGATGATGGTGCTGCTCGTGGCATTCGTGCTCGTCATGGTCGTGATGATGGTGATGCTCATGGCACTCGTGCTCGTCATGGTCATGATGGTGGTGATGCTCGTGGCACTCGCAGTGCTCATCATGCTCATGGTGATGATGCTCGTGGTGGTCGTGCTCATCGTGCTCGTGATCATGATCGTGGCAGCCGCAGGTGCAGTGTTCGCCGTGCTCATGATGGTGATGGTGCTCATGCTCTTCGTGAGCACGCAGAGCCTCGGCCAGGAGCTCCTTCTCCATGAGTCCCTTGTTGAGTGCATCGACGATCTGCTCAGGCGCAAGCTGACTCAGGGGAGTGGTGATGATGGAGATATCGGGGTTGATATCGCGGATGATATCCAGCGCCTGGGCGAGCTTCTCGGGGGCAGCCTTGTCGGTACGGGAGAGCAGCACGCAGGCGGCATTTTTGAGCTGATCCTCATAGAATTCGCCGAAGTTCTTGCGGTACATACGGCACTTGGTGCAGTCCACGACAGTGATGCAGGCGTCGATGACGATGTCATCACGGCCGGTATTCTGAACTGCGGCGATGACATCGGAGAGCTTGCCGACGCCGGAAGGCTCGATGAGGATGCGGTCGGGGGCGTAGGTATTCACAGTCTCGTTGAGGGCGGCGGTGAAGTCGCCGACCAGGCTGCAGCAGATGCAGCCGGAGACCATTTCATTGATCTGCACGCCGGCGTCCTGCAGAAAGCCGCCGTCAACGCCGATTTCGCCGAATTCGTTTTCAATCAGAACGAGCTTTTCACCCTTGAAAACGTCCTCGATGAGTCTCTTGATAAAAGTGGTCTTTCCGGCGCCGAGAAAGCCGGAAATGATATTGATTTTGGTCATTGGTAATCCTCCGGGAATATAATAAAACGTTAGGGAAAACTAACTGCGGGTATACTATACCATAAAATGGGGGAGAGAGTCAAGCGCGGGAACTTATTTATTCAGCAGCTTCTCTGCATTGCCGCGCGATACCTTGTAATAGGCATCGTAGGAAATCTTTCCTGCAGTGACGGCGTCATCCAGGAAGCCCGCAAGCTTGAGCATGGGACTGGTGATGTTTGCCGGGTCGCAGATGTCGGTACCAAAGAAGAGGCGATCCTGGAACTCTTCCAGGAAGGCATAGCCAAATTCGGGATCACGGGTGATGGCATTGCAGCCGGAGCCTGCGGACAGATCGCCGCAGAGGTTGGGATAACGGCGCATGAGCTCCACAATGCGACCGCCGGGGACAACGGGGCCCTTGGGATAGCCCGGGAACGTCTCTTCAGTGACATCAGCGCTGATGTGGGACCACCAGCGCTGGGAATGGGCAAGGAATTTCAGGTTCGGGAACTGGGCAAGGGTCTTTTCCAGCCTGGGCAGACCGAATTCGTCGATCAGGCCGTAGTCGCCTTTGACAGAGCCGATATGGAAGATCACAGGCATGTCGCAGAGTTCGGCGTGATGGAAGAGATTCCACACGCGGGGATCGTCAAACCAGAGGTTGGACAGAATCTCGCCGACACCCTTGGCGCCCACGGATTTATAGTAGTTGAGGAACCAGGAAAAGTCGGTGGTGGGGGCATTGTCGCCCTGACGGGGATCGATGCCGCAGAACCAGGCGAAATTGTCGGGGTACTTTTCCACGATGTCGCGGATTTCGCGGTTGGTGTTGACCTCGAGAGACTGCTCGGCCTTGAAGATGGGGGAGATGACACCCTTTTCGATGCCGATCTGATCGTACATCGCAATGAGCTCTTCGGGCAGGCAGAAGGTGTTGCCGTTATACTTGCGGGTAATGCCGCGGCTGGAGATGGTGTGGACGTGAATATCGATTTTCTTGACGAGCTGCATATACATACCTCTCTTTGTCAGAATCTGTAAGTGTATGATCACATACCATTATCATACTCCATCCGCCGGCGAATTTCCAGTGATATCGGAAAAAAACTGCGTAAATTACAGGATTCTCTGCAGCTGTCAGCGATTAGCGAGGTATTCCTCGGCGTGATGCACGGCAACTGCACCGTCAGAAACCGCGGTGACAATCTGCCGTACGGCCTTTGAGCGTACGTCCCCCACGGCGTAGACGCCGGGAACGGAGGTCTCGGTGGACTCACCGGCGGCGATGTAGCCGTTTTCATCCAGCGCTACCTGATCCCGGAAAAGCTCCGTCGCCGGGACTCTGCCGACGCTGACAAACACACCGTCGCAGGCGAGTTCAGATTCCTCGCCCGTGTTCACATCCCGCAGCCGCACACCCGTCACCACTTCGCCATGGAGAATCCGGGTCACCACGCTGTTCCAGCGGAACTCCACATTGGGAGCGGCAAACAACGGCTCATGGTAGATTTTCGTGGCGCGCAGCGAGTCGCGGCGATGGACGACGATGACTTTTGCCGCGATGCGGGACAGGTGCAGCGCATCGGCAGCCGCCGTGTTGCCGCCGCCAATGACGACGACCGTCTTGCCGCGATAAAACATACCGTCGCAGGTGGCGCAGTAGGCCACGCCGCGTCCGAGCAGCTCATCCTCATGGGGCAGGCCCAGCTTGCGGGGCCCGGCACCGGTGGCCAGCACCACCGTACGGGCAAGAAGCAGCCCTTCGGCGGTGTTGATCTCTTTGGGGCTGGCCTGAAGATTGACGCCCGTAACTTCCGTCAGCAGGGTATTCACGCCGAAACGCTCGGCCTGCTGCTGCATACGCATCGACAGGTCAAAGCCGTCGATACCCTCGGGAAAACCGGGGTAATTGTCGATCTGGTGGGTCTGGGTCATCTGCCCTCCTGCGTAGAGTTTTTCAAGGACGAGGGTATCCAGACCTGCGCGGGCAGCGTAAAGTGCTGCGGTGTAGCCGCCGGCGCCTCCGCCGACGATGATCATATCGTAAACATGATGGTTATTCATTATCATTACCTCCCGGATAGATTAAGTATTCTGCTTGTGATTACAGTATACCCGGGAAAAGGAAAAAATACCGTGACGAAGTCACGCAGTGAAGGACTTTTGCTGCTCGATAAAGTGGCCGATGACGCGGCTTCTGGTCAGGATCCCGCACAGGCAGCTGCGGTCATCCACGATGGGAACGAAGTTCTGGCGGCGCATGGCGTCGAGCACCGCATCTTCGCCTGCGCTGATGGTCAGCGCGGGGCAGAAATCCCGGCGTACCAGCTCCGAGATCGGATGATTCTCCATCTCCCGGCGGTCGATGGTCTGATATTTGAGGATGAAGCGCAGGAAGTCACCCTCGGTGACACAACCAATATAGTGGGCGTCGGCATCGACGACGGGAACGGCGGTATAGCCATGATGGGTCATAATTTCAAGTCCCTGACGGACGGTATTGGACTCGCTGAGGAAAACGGTGCACACTTTGGGGATCATCAGCTTTGCTATGTTCATGCAATCAACTCCTTGCTCTTCCAGTATACCAGATTTCGGACGGTTGTGGGTAACAATTTTTGGATTTGGCGTAAAAAAATAATGAAGAAGACTTTCGGATTTGCAGTTTGTTCACATATTGGGGCCGTTCGTTTTTTTTCGGTTTAGAAAAAGGGGGTATACTCTTATTGCAACAACGAAAGAAGCATTCTGTAAATAGAAAGAGGGAGGATATACCGCATGAATGAAGTCAGACGCCCCAAGAAACCGATCATTACCTATTACGTGATCGCCCTGGCGGCACTTTTGCTGTTCAATTTCCTGATTATGCCGGGAATTGCACGCATGAGTATTCAGGAAGTGGACTACGGTACCTTCATGTCGATGACCGAAAAGGGAGAGATCGACATGGTTGAGGTGCAGACAAACCAGATCCTGTTCACAGGCAAATCAGACGGCCGTATCTATAAGACCGGCCTTATGGACGATCCGGAACTTGTTAACCGTCTGTATGCGTCGGGTGCACAGTTTACCGGACAGATCATCGAGGAGATGTCACCGCTGCTGAGTATTCTGCTCAGCTGGGTCCTGCCGGTGGTGCTCTTTATCGTGCTGGGACAGGTTATGTCCCGGAAAATGATGGACAAGGCCGGCGGCGGTTCCGGCTCCATGATGTTCAACATGGGCAAGTCCAATGCAAAAGTCTATGTCAAGTCCTCCAACGGCATCAAATTTGCGGATGTTGCAGGTGAGGACGAAGCCAAGGAGAATCTCTCCGAAATCGTGGATTACCTGCACAATCCCAGTAAGTATAAAGCCATCGGTGCGCAGATGCCCAAGGGGCTTTTGCTGGTGGGCCCTCCCGGTACCGGTAAGACCATGCTTGCCAAGGCAGTTGCCGGTGAAGCGGATGTGCCTTTTTTCTCCATCTCCGGTTCGGAGTTTGTGGAAATGTTCGTGGGTATGGGTGCATCGAAGGTGCGTGACCTGTTCAAGCAGGCCAAGGAAAAGGCACCCTGCATCGTGTTCATCGATGAAATTGATGCTATCGGCAAAAAGCGTGACGGCGGCAAGTTCGGCGGCAACGACGAGCGGGAACAGACGCTCAACCAGCTGCTCACCGAGATGGACGGCTTTGAAGGCAACTCCGGCGTGGTGATCCTGGCTGCGACCAACCGTCCCGAATCGCTGGATCCTGCGCTGACCCGTCCCGGACGCTTTGACCGCCGGGTACCGGTGGAACTGCCCGATCTCAAAGGCCGTGAGGAGATCCTGAAGGTGCATGCCAAAAAGATCCGGCTCGCGGAGCCCGTGGACTTTACGGCAGTGGCCCGTATGGCATCAGGTGCTTCTGGCGCAGAGCTTGCCAATATTGTCAATGAAGCAGCACTCCGTGCCGTGCGCTGCGGCCGGACCGAGGTGACCCAGTCCGATCTGGAGGCCAGCATCGAGGTGGTCATCGCGGGTTATGAAAAGAAGAACGCCATCCTGACCGACCAGGAGAAGTGGATTGTGGCCTACCATGAAATCGGCCATGCGCTGGTAGCGGCAAGACAGTCAAATTCTGCTCCCGTGCAGAAGATCACCATCGTTCCCCGCACCTCCGGTGCACTGGGCTATACCATGCAGGTGGAGGAGGGCAACCGCTACCTGATGAGCCGCGAGGAGATCGAGAACAAGATCGCCACCTATACCGGCGGCCGCGCTGCCGAGGAGATTGCCATCGGTTCTGTTTCCACCGGCGCCGCCAACGATATCGAGCAGGCCACGCGCCTTGCCCGCGCGATGATTACCCGATACGGCATGAGTCGTGACTTCGGTATGGTGGCCCTGGAGACGGTGAACAACCAATATCTGGGCGGCGATACAAGCCTTGCCTGCTCTGCGGAAATGCAGGCGGAGATTGACCGTCAGGTGATAGCGCTTGTAAAGGCACAGTATGACAAGGCTGCGGCAATTCTCATGGATAACCGGGAAAAGCTCACCGAGCTTGCCCACTTCCTCTACCAGCGTGAAACCATCACAGGTGAGGAATTTATGCAGATTCTCAACGCCTGAGCCATGCCCTATCCCCGCAGAGGCGGGATTGACAACTGATCAGTGTGGTACCTGATACGGCAGGCCGGAGCGGTGAAAACGGATGCGCTCCGGCCTGCTTTGTTGGCAGTAAAAAGAAGAATACAGAAAAAATAACGGAAAGGAACGGATCATATGGAACAGAATCAGAACCGAACACTGTTGGAGGAAGCACAAACTCTGCTTTCCGAGACCACACAGGCCTATGCTGACGTGCGTAAACAGCTCTCCAAAGAAGATCGCAGGCAGATTAAAGGCTACCTGTCCGATATGCGCAAATACCTGTCACGGGCCAGCCGCGGGTCGATTGGTGCTGCCGATGAGATGGACATCCGGCATGGGATGCTTCTGCTGCGTACGTCGCTTGGCGGACTGCGGGAGCTGGGAAAAAGTAACACGCGATAGCTTGAGTATCAAACTAAAAAAGCAGAGACAGCGAAAAGACTTTTTTATTGGATGTGACAAAATGCGGTAAAAAACGACCGCTTGAATCGGGATAGAGAGAAGCTGTACAATGTAAACGGGATAAAATAAGCGTGAAATCTTAGCGATTTCTTAACTTTTATGCATTTTTGCGGGTTAACAGTACTGGGGGAATTTCTTTGGATTACTATCGTGCCGGTATTGACGTGGGTTCCACCACGGTAAAACTGGCGATCCTGGACCGGGAGGATCATCTTCTGTTCGGTGCATACCGGCGTCATCAGGCCCATACCCAGCAGACACTGGCAAGGCTTCTGCAGGAGGCTCGTCAGATGCTGGGCAAGTGTCGGCTGCGTCTGCGCATTACCGGTTCCGGATCCATCAATCTGGGACGGGCGCTGAAAATCCCGTTTGTGCAGGAGGTGGTGGCGGTAGCTTCCGCACTGCAGCACGAGGCGCCGCAGACGGATGTGGCCATCGAGCTGGGCGGTGAGGATGCAAAGATCATCTATTTCACCGGCGGCCTGGAGGAACGCATGAACGGCGTCTGTGCAGGTGGTACCGGTTCGTTTATCGATCAGATGGCCTCTCTTCTGCAGACAGATGCCGAGGGATTGAACCGTGAAGCGGCGAACTACCGGGAGATCTACCCGATTGCCGCACGCTGCGGTGTGTTTGCAAAGACGGATATTCAGCCTCTGATCAATGAAGGTGCGTCGAAGGCAGACCTTGCGGCATCCATCTTTCAGGCAGTGGTCAACCAGACCATCTCCGGCCTTGCCTGCGGTAAGCCTATCCGGGGTAATGTGGCCTTTCTCGGCGGAC
>SVMB01000086.1 GCA_015067675.1 Oscillospiraceae bacterium | reverse complement strand
TAGTACGGACCCATGTCAAACATCGGGCCGCCGCCGATCTGGTAGTAGAACTCCGGATCCGGATGCCAGCTCTCGTGTCCGGGGCACATCATGAAAGCCGTCGCGCCGATGATGTCGCCCAGCAGGCCATCGTCGATGATCTTGCGGCAGGTCTGCAGGCCGCCGCCCAGGAACGTATCCGGTGCACAGCCGATGAGCAGGCCTTTTTCTTTGGCAATGGCCACCAGTTCGCGGCCTTCGTCATACTTGATGGACAGGGGCTTCTCCACATAGACGGACTTGCCCGCCTCAAGGATCTTCTTGCACAACGCATAGTGGGAGAGAGGCGTGGTAATGTTGAGCACGATATCAACCGCCGGATCGGCCAGAATCTCATCCAGCGTCATGATACGCTCGATGCCATGCTTCCCGGCCTTTGCCTGCGCACGGGAAGCATCCAGATCGCAGACGGCGTAGACGTTGACGTTTGTGAAGCGGGTGGTGAGATTGGTCAGATAAATCTCCGAGATATTGCCGCAGCCGACAATGGCAACGTTCTTTTTCATGATCGCTTCCTCCTTATCGGGCCGCCCATACAAATCCGCGGCGCATCAGTTCCCGTGCCTCGGGGATGTTAAAGCTTTCCCAGGTGTGACCAAGAGAGTTATAGAACACGCGGCCACGACCCCAGAGCTTGGTGAACACCACAGGTACCTTGACCTCGCCGTTGGCGGCGTGAGGACCGTCGGCAACCGGGAAGGTGGTGGTGGCATAGACCTTGACCGCAGGATCGATATGAATGTAATACTGCTCGGAGGTCACGGAGAAGTCGGAAAGACCGTCGGTGAACTCATTGCCGGGGATGAGATTGACGTCGTAGGTGATTCCCGCGTTGCCGGGATGGGCAACCCACTGTGCACCGGTCATGAACTGCCATTCGGTAGAGTTGCGGAAAGCATCGCACATACCGCCGTGGCAGCCGGCAATACCGGCGCCCTCTGCGACGGCACGGCAGATATTCTTACATACCTCCGCTGGGATCTCGCCCATGGTCCACATGGGAACGATCAGGTCATACTGCGCAACGTTTTCGTAATCAAACCCAAACTCCATGTTGTCGGTGACGGTGACTTCAAAGCCTTCGGCCTCGAGGATGGTTTTAAAGACCTCCGCAGTCTCGGCAGGAGTATGACCCTGCCAGCCGCCCTGAAAGATGATCGCTTTCTTCATACAACAGTACCTCCTGTGTTTTTTCAAACCGTATCATTCGGGAATACCTCCCGACCTTCTCTTTTATGATGACATTGAACCTTACAAAAAGCAAGCACACTTGGCTTGAAATTCTGGACAAAATTTGATATTCTAATAGAGAAAGGAGGCATACTCTCATGTTCATCGAAGACAGAACCCAAGGCATCCGCATCAGCTGGCGCGGCTGCTATTCCTTTCCCACGCATCTGCACCACAACATCGAGCTTCTCGTCTGCACTGAGGACGGGATCTGCGCCGTCTGCGGCGGGGAAAGCCGCACGCTTCGCCGCGGAGACATGATGATCGCCTTTCCCAACGATGTACACGCCTACGAGACAAGTTTGCAGGGCGAAGGCGTTATGATGATCTTTGATCCGCGGATCGTATCGCTGTTTGAAAACCGGTTTTCTCAGCGCAGATACGAAAACTTTCTGCTGACCGGCGATGAAACTCTGGTGAGTTACGCACTCTCTGCCCTGCATGAGTTTGACTCCGCCGATTGTTCGTTTGAGATCCTCTGCGGATATCTCTACATTCTCCTGGGCAGTGCCCTCAAAGCTCTCCCCTACGCCGACGTGCCGCCCGGGGTAGAATCCGATCTGCTGCGGGAAGCGCTGCAGTATATCTCCGAGCATTATACCGAACCGCTGACGCTGAAAAGCCTGGCCAGAAAGTTCGGCGTCGATCCCTGCCACCTCTCCCGCACCTTTTCTCAGAAAATCCCCGGCGGGTTTCTGCATTACCTGCAGCAGCTGCGCACCGAGTATGCACGTCAGCTTCTCCGCACGTCAGATCTTGACATCTATAACATCGCCTGCGAATCCGGCTTTTCAAATATCCGCACCTTCAACCGTGTTTTCAAATCCATCACCGGCATGACACCCACCGAATGCCGCCGTGAGGCACAGAAAATGCCCTGAACCCCACCAGATCAGGAGGTCAAATTCATGAAAGAAATCAGCCGATCTTATCTTGCTCTTCCCGTACCGGCAGTTCACGCCTCTACCCTGCTGCCCCGGGGCAATGTCTGTCTCTGCGCCGGGTTCGGCGGTACGCAGGAGGGAACACCCGACGTGGATATCTGGCTCAGCCGCCGGGTCGGCGGTGACTGGGAGCCCGCGCAGCGCATCAGCGCTGCGGATGATATCCCCCACTGGAATCCCGTGCTCACGGAGTGTTCCGACGGACGCATCCTGCTGACTTTTAAATGCGGCCCGAAGATCCCTGACTGGGTGACTTATTGCAGCGCAAGCTGCGACGGCGGCCTGACCTGGTCTGACCCTGCGCCGCTGGTTTCCGGTGACGACAGCGGCGGGCGGGGACCGGTGAAGAATAAGATTCTCATGCGTTCCGACGGCGTCTGGGTGGCGCCTGCTTCTGTGGAGCGCGGCCTCTGGCGCTGCTTCTGCGATCTGAGCCATGACGAGGGCAAAACATGGCAGCGCGGCGCATTTGTTGCCGCGCCCGAGGGTGTCGGCATGATCCAGCCCACGCTCTGGGAGCATGCCGGCGGCATCTTCATGCTCACCCGTACCACCGTCGGGCGCATCTATCGCGCCGACAGCGTTGACGGCGGTGTGAACTGGTGCGAGGCCTATCCCACGGAGCTTCCCAACAACAATTCAGGTCTTGATCTTGCCCAAACACCGGATGGAACGCTCTATCTTGCCTGCAATCCCATCCCGGGAGACCCCCAAAAGCGCGGCTGGGCTGGGAGAAACCGGCTGGCACTCCTGAAAAGCCGCGACAACGGCCTGACCTGGGAGACTGCGCTGATGCTGGAAGATGAACCGGAGGGCGAATACTCCTATCCTGCCGTTGTCTGCGAAGAATGCTCCGACGGACGAGTACTCCTGAATATCAGCTACACCTGGCGGCGTGAAAAGTTTGCTGTCCGGGTATTTGAGCTGTAACACGCTCCTAAAGTGTACAAAAAAGCCTGTACAGATGATTGTACAGGCTTTTTCCAGCTTATTTGATTTTCACAATCCGCAGCCGCAGCGCATTGCTGACCACGCACACGCTGGACAGCGCCATCGCGGCACCTGCAAACATTGGGCTGAACAACGGGCCGCCCAGAGCATACCAGACGCCTGCCGCCGCAGGGATACAGACGGTATTATAGGCAAATGCCCAGAAGAGATTCTGCCGGATGTTGCGAATCGTGGCTCTAGACAGGGAAAGGGCGGTCTGAATGCTGGTGAGCTTGCCGGAAAGCAGCACCACGTCGGCAGCTTCCACCGTGATGTCCGTAGCCGAGCCGCCCATAGCGATACCCACATCCGCCACGCTCAGGGCAGGCGCATCATTGACGCCGTCGCCGACCATGGCAACCCGATGTCCTTCGGCACGCAGCTTTTCCACCACCGCAGCCTTATCCTGCGGCAGGACATTGGCAATCACGTGATCAATGCCAGCCTCGGCAGCAATCGCTTTTGCCGTGGCTTCGTTGTCTCCGGTGAGCATGGTGACCGTGATACCCATGGAACGAAGTGTCTCCACCGCAGCCTTGCTCTCCGGGCGCAGACGATCGGCAATACCGAAGAGCGCGCAGAGTCGGCCGTCAGCCGCCAGATACACCGTCGTTTTACCGGATGCACGCAGCGCATCTTCCTGGACAGCGCAGGCCGTCAGGTCGATGTCGTTTTCCTCCATCAGGCGGCGGGAGCCGCAGAGGATTTCCATGTCATCCATCTCCGCCCGCAGACCATATCCGGAAAGCACCCGGAATTCATCCAGTTCCGGACCTCCCTGCGCACTGAGATAGGGTACATCTTCCTCGTCGCAGGCATCCAGAATCGCCTTGGCAATGGGATGGGTACTCCCCGCCTCCATGGCGCCGGTCAGGGCAAGGGCTGCGTCTTCATGCACGCCCCAGTAGAAACGGTCGGTCAGGGCAGGCTTACCTTCTGTCAGGGTACCGGTCTTGTCAAGCACCACCTGATTGACGCCGTGGGCCAGCTCCAGTGCCTCACCCGAACGCACCAGGATACCCAGCTGCGCGGCTCTGCCCGTGGCGACCATGATGGAGGTGGGGGTTGCCAGTCCCAGTGCACAGGGACAGGCGATGACCAGTACGGAAACTGCGATATTGAGCACGAAATCAGCATTTTTGCCCGTCAGCGCCCAGATCAGGGCTGCAATCAGGGCAATACCCAACACACAGGGAACGAAAATCCCGGAAACCTTATCGGCCGTCCGGGCGATGGGCGCGGTTCTGCTCTGCGCTTCTTCCACCAGTCGTACCATCTGGGAAAGGGTCGATTCAGAGGCCTCCCGGCTGACCTTGATCGTCAAGGCGCCGTCAAGAACGGTCGCACCGCCGGTGACGGTATCACCCACGGCTTTCTCCACCGGCATACTCTCGCCGGTAATGACCGCTTCATCGATATGGGCGGAGCCTTCCGTCAGCTCGCCGTCGGCGGGGATGACCTCGCCTGCCAGCACCCGGATCAGATCGCCCGGGAAGAGATTCTTCACCTGCACCTCGACCGTCTCGCCGTCATGAATCACACGGGCCGTTTCGGGACGAAGGGATTTGAGCGCCTCAAGGGCTGCTCCCGTGCGGGTCTTGGCATGCGCTTCCAGCGTCTTGCCGAGCATGACCAGCGTGATAACCGTGGCGGCAGATTCAAAGTAGAGGCTGTGAACGAAATGCGCGTCGCCCAGGCCGATGCGCGCAAGGGCATACAAGCTGTAGACAAACGCCGCAGTCGAACCCAGCGCCACCAGCGTATCCATGCTCGGTGCCCCGGATCTGGCGGCCTTCCAGCCGGAGATGAAAAAGTCACGTCCGGCGATGAGCACGGGAATGGAAAGAAGCAGAAGAATGATGCCGTAGACCAGCGGCTGATGATCCGGGTGCATGAAAGCCGGCAGCGGCATCGCAAGCCCCATCATATGCGGCATACAGATGAGCAGCAGCGGCACAGAGAAGATGACGGCAATGATCAGTCGGCGGCGGCGCTCCTTTTCGGCCCTGACCCTTGCTTCCTGACGGATCTGCGCCATGTCCGGCGCGTCCTCAAACTGTCCAAAGGTGAAACCGGCGTCCTCGACTGCCTTTTGGATGGTCTCCTCGCTTGCCGGCTCCTCAAAGACCACGCGCATACGTCCCAGCAGCAGATTGACCGAGCAGGCTTTCACGCCGTCCAGACGCGACACACACCGGGTCACGCGCGCCGAACAGGCTGCGCAGTGCATCCCGCCGATCTCATAGGTTTTTTCAAGCATACAAGGATTGCTCCTTTCATTTTTTCCTGTTTTTGTATGCTTTTATTGTAACCCCGAACGGTATAATTGTCAATCTGCTCCGGCTGATTCTGCGAATTGCGCAGGTTAGCATACGCTTACCGCATTTTGTTTGGTGAATTTTTTCGCAGGGTACTTGACAAGTATATCGGTGTCCGATATAATATATATCGTCGACCGATATATCGGGTGCCGACACGTAAGGAGGAAACATCTTATGGGCAGTCCCGCACTGACCGAAGCCGTGTACTATATCCTGCTGTCGCTGACCGCACCCCTGCACGGCTACGGCATTATGCAGAACGTGGAAGCGCTCTCCGGCGGGCGTGTGAAGCTGGCTGCCGGTACGCTCTACGGCGCAATCAGTACACTGCTGGAACGCGGTTGGATTGAAGCGCTGCCCGGCGGGGACAGCCGCGACAGCCGCAAAAAAGAATACCGGATCACGCAGGCAGGCAGGGCCGTTCTCGCAGCCGAACTTACCCGGCTCGAAGAGCTGCTGAACAATGGAAAACGCATTCTGGAGGGTTGACAGATGAGAAAAGTGATACACAAGCTCTGGTGGGCATGGGATTTTGACAAGGAAGAAGCATGGCTGAACAAGCTTGCCGCACAGGGGCTTGCGCTGGTATCGGTGGGCTTCTGCCGGTACGAATTTGAGGACTGCACCCCCGGCGAGTACACTTTCCGGCTGCAGCTTCTGGAAAATACCGTTCCCCATCCGGAAAGTCAGAAATATCTGGCGTTTCTGGAGGAAACAGGCGTCGAGCACATCGGCTCCTGGCTGCGTTGGGTCTATCTGCGCAAAAAGACCGCTGATGGCGGCTTTGAGCTGTTCTCGGACAACGAATCCCGCATCCGCCATCTATCGCTCGTCATCTCCCTGCTTTTGCTCCTCGGCATTGCAAACCTGATCTGCGGCATCAACAATGTGATGCTCTTTTTCATCAACCGCATTTCCTTCAGTTTGATCGGCATTGTCAACCTCGTCATCGGTATCAGCTGCTGCATCGGTGTCCGTCGGCTCATTGTCAAGCGTCGGAAGCTAAAAAACGAGCAGCAGCTCTTTGAATGAACCTTTCAGGTGAAAACATGACCACGACGAACATAAAAGGCGCGATTTTCGACGCCGACGGCACGCTGCTCGACTCCATGTCCCTGTGGGATCACATCGGCGAGGATTATCTGAAAAGCCTTGGCATCACGCCCTGTGAAAACCTGGCTCAAACCTTTCGGGAGATGAGTCTTGAGCAGTCGGCAGCCTATTACCGTACGCACTACGGCGTCACGCTGCCAGTCCATGAGATCATCGACGGTATCAATTCCCTGATTGCCCGGTATTACCGTGAAGAAGTCCCGCTCAAACCCGGCTGCGCGGCTTTTCTGCGTGAGCTGCTTATCCGCGGTGTGCGGATGTGCGTCGCCACTGCGACGGATGCGGCACTCATCGACGCTGCGCTTACCCGCTGCGGCGTCCGTGACTGCTTTTCATCGATCCTCTGCTGCACCGACATCGGCGCAGGCAAGGATCGTCCCGATATCTATGAAGCAGCGCTCGGCGTTCTTGGTACCACGAAGGAGTCCACCCTGGTCTTTGAGGATGCGCTGCACGCACTGAAGACCTCAAAAAGCGCCGGATTTCTCACCGTCGGAGTCTATGATCCCTCCGAGCCGGGTCAGACAGAACTGCGCGCCGCTGCCGATTGGTATCTGTCCGACTGGCATCATGTCCCGGATGGATTCCGCTGGTAACAGCCAGGTTTTCGTTTCCCGATTCCATATATAATAAGGAGTATCTGCCATGCGCATCATGCCCAATCATGAAAGCGTCCGCCTGACCGGCCGGTGGCACCTGGATGCAGCAGGGGCCGTTACCACCGCCACGGGTGGTACCATCGAGATCGCCGTCAGCGGCGAATTTATCGAGCTCTTTTTCAACACCGACATGAACATGGAACCTGTGCCGCATATCTGGATCTGCATCGATGACGGTCCCAAGGTTGAATCGGTGGTACAGCGTGTTCTGCGCGTCGAGTTTTCGGATGCCGGGCCGCATCTGATCCGTGTCATCTACAAAGGCGCTGTGGAATCCCAGCATCGCTGGTATCCCCCGCTGATCGGCAAGCTTCACTTTATCGGATATGAGGCTGGCTCCCCTGCCCTTCTGCCTCCCGATGATCGTCCGATCATCGAGTTCATCGGCGACTCCATCACCGAGGGGCAGCAGATTGACGCAGAGCATGAGTTTTCCCCCATTCTCGCCGACAACTATACCTTCCAGAACGATGCCGCCGCATCCTATGGCTGGCAGACCGCAAAACTTCTGGGAATGCGTCCACGCCTGATCGGCTACGGCTGCCTCGGCGCGACCCACGGCGGACGCGGCGGCGTTCCTATCGCATCAGAGGCGTATCCGTACAACTTTTCAGGCTCTCCGGTTTCCTCGTTCGATGCATCGGTCATCGTCGTCAACCTCGGCGCCAACGACCGCAACCGTTCCGAAGAGGAATACATCCGCGAATACAGGTCACTGCTGGCGGTAATCCGTCAGCACAATCCTGCGGCAAAGCTGGTGGTCCTCTCCGCCTTCTGCGTGGTCTATCCTGCCGCGCTTCGCGCTATGGTGGATGCCGTCAACCGTGAAACCGGTGATTCCATTGTCTTTCTGGACTCTGCGGGCTGGGTTCCGCCCGAGCCTCTCCATCCCGGTCGTGACGCCCATCGTCACATTGCCGAAAAGCTTGCCGCAGCCCTGCGTCCTCTGCTGTAATCGCTCCTATCGCCAAAAAGCCTTCCGGTCAAGCAACATGAACCGCTTGACCGGAAGGCTTTGATGTTATCAGGACTTATGCCTTTATTCTTTTAGCCCCGCAGGAGCTTTGACGCCATCTCCGTACACTGTTTTTCAATATTCGGAGAGAAGGCTGAGGAACGCGCCTCGTAGCCGCCCTCGGAAAATGCCTTTTCGGTAGGAAGATATCCCTCACCGCCGTTAGTACAGCAAAATGTCAGGATGAACATCCCGGGATTGGCCGCTCTCACAGCCTCGGCATAGGCCGTAAACGGCTCACCGCCAAATCCCACGAAGCCCACATCGCCCATTCGGATCGCCGAGACCGGGATTTTCTGATAGATCGGCGCTTCCCGGATGCCGACGATGCGTGCTGCCTCACCGGAACGGGTAATGTCCATGGGAAGGCGCTTTTCCCGGACGGCATCGCGGTAGGCAAGACTTTCTTCATAGCGTTCCTCGCCGTCAGTACGTGTGCGGTTGTAGACCACATCCTGCCGCGCCGCGATCTTCTCAACCGCATGAGGAGTAAGATCGTCCCACATCTTTATCACAGCATCGGCAATGACTCTGCCCATGTGATCGCTGTGACCGTAGCCGTCCTTGGATTTCTCTGCCAGGAAGTCAACATGATTGGAATCTCCCTGTACGCCAACGGTCATCACGCAGGAGACACCCGCCAGATCAGCCTCCACGTAGCGGCGCACGAATCCCGGCCAATCGGCGGAAAACAGTTCCTTGTGAATCACATCGGCATGGGTTGAGAAGTTAACCAGGGCAATGTCGTTTTTCTCCTGCCGTTTGAATCTGCAAAGCCGCACGTTGTTGTCAGCCTCGGCATACCGTGAGGCGATCTCCGCCTTCAGTGCTCCGCCGGGATTGGTCTCGATGCGTCCGTCCTTCATGATGTAGCGGCGGATGAACGCCAGATCCTCCGATGTTCTTTCGGTACCGCAGGCAAGCTCCGCCTCTGCCATGTCAAGGATCGCAAGCGCCGCAATATCTGCAAATTTCCGATATAGAACACTGATATACGCCGTATCCTCCAGAATACTCTGCGCATGTTTGCGCAGTGCAATGGAACTGTGCTGATGCAGACACGGGAGCATGATGTTCTTTGCCGGGACACCGGTCTTTTCCTCGATCAGCGCTCTGATCTCCGATGCATACTCACGCTTCATCATCAGAAAGTCTGCCGCAATGATCAATACCGTCTCTTCCCCGACGGATACCGCCAGGGCATTGAGCTGGATGGGGTCCAGAACCTCCTTGGCAAAGCGAGGGTAAAACACGCCCGCCACATAGCTGCCCAGCGGCGGCGTTACGTCCAGTCTTGCAAAACCTGCCTTCAACATCGTATCACCCCTGAAAAAGAATTATAGATTGATTTTCTTACACCTCATATGCCGGGAAGGCCTTTTCGCCGCTCTTGCTTGAGCGCACGATGGCATCACAGACCGCGACGGTTCCCAGACCCTGCCGTCCGTCGGGAGAGGCCGGGGTATTGTTCAGGATAGCCTCGCAGAAATCCTTGATCTCCGCCGTCATGTTGTGGGAGTCGATCGCCACGGGAATTTTCAGCTCCATGCCCTGCGTGATTTTCAGACCCTCCGATTCTTCCTTTGCATTGCTTCTGTACAGGAAAATCTCGGAGCTGGTGTTGTCGCAGATGATGGTACCCTCCGAGCCGTAGATCACCGTTCTCATGGTGTATTTGCGCTTACAGCCGATGGAGGTAAAGACCTTGCCGATGACATCATTGGGGAACTTCATGATCGCGACCACACAGTCGTCGATGGGCCAGTCGGGAAGCATCTTGTGATTGGCATAGGCGGTAACCTCCGTGGGATCACCAGCCAGCCAGCGCAGCAGGTCCACCGCATGGCAGCCGCCGCCGATGATGGGATGACGTTCGGGGGTCATGCGCCACTTGTCCACGCCGGTGGAATGCATATAGTCGTGGGCATACTCCGACTCCACAAAGAACAGTTCACCGATCACGCCGCTGTCGATGAGCTCCTTGGCCTTGATGAATCCCGGCGCCTTGCGGCAGACCTGACCGATCATCAGCCGACGTCCGGTCTCCTCGGATACCCGTACCATCTCCCGGCACTCTTCCAAATCCAGCGCCATCGGCTTTTCACACAGCACATCCTTGCCTGCACGCATGGCGCGCACAGACACATCGCAGTGGGAGAAGTCGGGGGTGCACACGATCACGCCGTCGATATCGTCCCGGGCCAGCATCGCGTCCAGATCCGTGTAGCAATTCTCCTTCGGCACGGGATAGAGGTTTGTAAACCAGTCAAGCTGCGACTGATGTACATCACATACCGCCGCAAGTTCGGCTTCATCAAGCCGCTGAATGCCCTGCATATGGGATCTGGCAATGGAACCCGTACCAACAATGGCAAGTCTGATTTTTCTCTGCATATTTCCACTCCTATCTTTTACTTGACAACCGTCAGTGCTTTGTTTACAATGATTATAAAACGCGAAAGGGCAATTTGATACGTAATTTCCCACCTGTTTTTGGTAACATTCTGCCGGGAGGGGTCATATGCTTTTCAACAACATCAAAAAAACCTTCCATGTCGAGACCATCGTGCTCGCCTATGATTACCGTCCGCTTTCGGTGAACAAAAAGCCCTATGAAGAGAATTATACGTTCTGGCAGCTGCTCTACGTCAGCCGGGGAACGATGTCCATCCGCCGCGGGAATCTGGAGGAGACAGTCTCACCCGGGCAGATCATCCTCCGCCCTCCGGGTGAGACTTCGACGATGATCTACCCTGCCGGCTGTGAATTATATCTCGGGATTCTGGATTTTATCTGTACCGATCCGGCCATGTCCTATTTCGGCGTGCATCCCATCACCCTTGACGGCAAGGAAAAATCCGCCCTGTCTGCCCTTATCAGCGAAGCTGCGGGCTTTTTCAGGTTTCCGCTGACCGACGCCAATGCGCTCTGGCCGGAACTCATTTCCTCGGGGCTTGAGCATTTTCTCATCCGCTTATACGGCCGTCTGAACGGCGTCTTTCCATCCGAAGGCGAAAATGAGAAGAGCAATCACAAAAACAGCATCTCCGAAACCGTCAGCCGCATCAATGCAATCCTTGAGGAACGCCGCTTTTCATCCGTTTCCATCGAGGAAATCGCCGCTTTTCTCAATGAAAGTCCCAATACCATCATGAAGCAGTATAAGCGTGAAATGAACGAAAGCATCATGGAACATTTCCTGCAGCTCAAGCTCAACACAGCCATCACCCTGATTCTGACCAGCAACATGAACTTCACCGAGATATCGGATATGCTCGGTTTTTCATCCGTCAACTATTTCTCCAAGTTTTTCAAAAAGCGCACCGGCATGACTCCGACGGAATACAGCAGACGATAAGGAAAAAGTGCGCAGGAAATCCTGTGCACTTTTTCCTTGTAAACACAATCATTTTCCGTTACAATCAAAGTAGATCATTTCCCGGAAAGGAGATTACGGCATGAACCGTCAGACGCTGCAGCTTCTGGTGCAGCCCCAGGCACATAACAGCTTCTGGATCAGCAACATTCTCACCAGCATCGGAGCGTTTGCGGCAAAGCTGGGAGATGCCGTCAGCTTTCCCTCCCCCGAGCAGCTGGAAGCAAACGGCTCAGCTACCCCGGTTCTGGTCATCGGCAACAATCTGGACTGGCTGGAGCTCAATGTTGAACGTCTGCTCAATCGCGGCGTGCATCCCATCGTCGTTAACGCCTGCTCCCTCCCCGGGTATCAGAACCGCTGCAGCAGTGTTGTATTCGCCGTAGAAGATGCGGTTTTGGAGCTGCGGCAGCATCTGCGCAGCGTCGGCAAGACCCGCCCCGTGCTGCTGGGCGTCAACCGACTCTCCGCCGCCGACCGCATCAAATGCGAAGCCTTCGCAAGCCCGGACAATGTAATCTGTGCCGATGGACCGATTGAGGACTGCACCCGTGAGTTCGCCGAACATCTGGATACGCTGGGCTACGACTGCGCACTGTGCGTCAACGACACCGCCGCCATCTGTCTGTGCCGTGCGCTCACCGAGCGCGGCTATTCCATCCCCCGTGACTTTGCCGTCACCGGCATGGGAAACTCCTATCTGGGAGCAGCGCTTCCGCTTCCCCTCACCAGCGTGGATTTTGACTATCCGCAGCTTGGACGACAGGCCGTACGGCTCTTTCACAGCATCATCTCCAATCCCGAACCCTGTCATGAAAACCGCGCCCTGCCCTGCAGGCTGATAATCCGCGCATCCACCGGCTCACCGCCCACGGTGTCCCGGAGGAATGCCGTCGTCCCGCTCACACCCGATTCCACCGAAGGAACCCTGTATTTCACCGGTACCGAGGGGCAGCACATCATTTCGCTTGAAGCCGTGCTTCAAACCTGCCGGAGCACGGACCGTGAGATTCTCTTTGCGCTCATGCGCGGCGAAAGCTGCGAACAGATTGCGCAGGAGCTTTTCTTCACCCCACGCGCCGTGCGTTACCGCATCAGCAAGCTCTCCGCCCGCTTTGGACTATCCTCCCGCGCCGAACTCAGCGATTTTCTGCGCCGTGCTGCGGGACTTGAACATACTTCTGCCGACTGCAATGAGAAAGGCTGTGATCCGTTATGATTAAGTTTGAAGATTTCCTGATTCCCTCCGCATCTCTGGGTGAAATGAGCCCCATGCCCGACATCAAAAATGTTTCCTACATCCATGCAGGCTACAACTGCTCCGATCGCGTCACCGAAGAAGAGCGCCGGTATCTGGGCAAGGGCATGATTGACACAATGCTCCCCTACAAACTGCAGGATGGCTATGACCGTGAGCGCAAACCCCGGGCATTTCATGCTGCAATCGTCGAAAACGACCATCTGCGCGCGGTTTTTCTCCCCGAATTGGGCGCCCGCCTCTGGTCTCTTTACGATAAGAGGCATGAGCGCGAACTGCTTTATGTCAACTCCGTTTTTCAGCCTGCCAACCTCGGTCTGCGCAATGCCTGGTTCAGCGGCGGCGTGGAATTCAACGTCGGCATCAAGGGTCACAATCCCCTGACCTGCTCACCGCTCTACTGTGAGGTCGCAGACACCCCCGAGGGCGAAGTTTTGAGCTTCTACGAATTTGAGCGCATCCGCGGCGTTGTCTACGCCGTCAGCGCATGGCTTCCCGAGGATTCCCAGACCCTTTATCTGCGCTGCCGCATCGAAAACCGCACTGACAGCCAAAAGCATATGTACTGGTGGTCCAACATCGCCGTTCCCGAGACACAGCGCACCCGCATCATCGTCCCCACCGACGATTCCTTCCTCTGCTTCTACAATCAGAATCATTACGAGCTGGACAAGACCTCCATCCCCCACGCGCTTGGTACCGATGTGAGCTATCCGCTCAATCTTGCCGCTTCTCATGACTTTTTCTATAAGATTCCCGACGGGAATCCCAAGTGGATCGCCGCCGTGGAAGAGGACGGCTGCGGTCTGCTGCAGTGCTCCACCGACCGGCTCCACGGACGCAAGCTCTTCGTCTGGGGCAGCAGTCAGGGCGGCCGCAACTGGAACGAATGGCTCTCCGAGCCGGGACAGGCCTATATCGAAATCCAGGCAGGCCTTGCCAACACCCAGCTTGAGCATATCCCCATGCCTGCACGCACCGAATGGTCCTGGGTTGAGGCTTATACCATGCTTGAGGGCGACGCAGCCAGGCTGCACAGCCCCAACTGGGCTGACGCCGTCGGCGAGGTCAGCCGCTGCGTTGCCGAAAAGGTCGGCGATCCCCGCACCCTCACCTTCCCCGAGGAGTCTTCCGTCACCGACCGCCGCATTGTTCAGCAGGGCAGCGGCTGGGGCGCTGTGGAGGAGCTTGTCCGCGGCGAGTCTTTGAGCCGTTATCACGCTTTTCCCGTCTGCGCATCAGATCCCGAAACCGCCGGATGGCTTTCCCTGCTGCGTGACGGCACGTTGCCCGTTCCCGATGTATCTTCTGATCCAGCCAGCTATGTCGTAGGCGATTTCTGGGCCGAAAAGCTCAAATCAGCCCCCGATTCCTGGTATAAATACCTGCAACTGGGCGTCGTGCTCTATGCTTCCCATCACGTGAAGGAAGCCGAGGCTTCCTGGGAAAAGTCCCTGACCCTTGCGCCGTCTGCCTGGGCGCTGCGAAACCTCGCCATGCTTTACAAAAACGAATATAACTGCCCCGAACGTGCACTTGACCTGATTCTGCAGGCGCGTGCGCTCCTCCCGGAATGCCGCACGCTGGCCATTGAAGTCGCAGGCCTTCTGACTCAGCTTGGCAGGCATGAGCAGTGGCTCTCACTCTATGAAACGCTGTCTGACCCCCTGCGCGATACCGGACGTCTGCGTCTGTACAAGGCTCTTTCTCTTATCGCACTTGATCGTTTGGATGAGGCGCGGGAAATCGTCAATCCCGACTTCCGCATGAGCGATATCAAGGAAGGCGAGCTCTCCATTTCTCAGCTCTGGTTTGATCTGCACCGCAAGCTTTATGCCCGTGAGCACGGCGCTGCCGACGATAATGCGGCAGACGAGCTCTATCCGCTGCCCCGCAGTCTTGACTACCGCATGCATGTGGTCAAGAAGAAGGCCTGAAAGGAGCGCTGAACTATGAAGATTCCCCGTCCTTTTATGCCCGTACGGCTGCGCCGTGAAGGGTTAGACCACATTGTCTCCGTAGTCGGGCGCGAGATGCGCTTTGGCCCCAATTCATTGCCCGCATCCATCACAGCCTCCGGCGAGGAGCTTCTGGCTGCTCCCGTTCGTCTGGTCGGCATGGAAGATGGCGAACCCATCGTCTGGGAAACCGATTACGATGTTAACGAATCCAAAAGCTTCATCCACCGTGAAACCGACGAGGCTGTCACCATCTGCGGCAGTCTGCGCTCCTTCCGCTTTGTTGCCGACACCGCCGTTACCATCGAGTACGACGGCTGCATCTCCATCGACCTCAAGCTCATGACCCGCGGCAGAACCGTCCCCGAGATGTTTGGCCTGGCGTCCTGGCAGGAGCGCCGCTATATGCTGGACAATCTCTGGCTGGAAATCCCGCTGCGCCGGGATCTGGCCTCCTTCTATTCCTTCTTCCCCAATTCGCCCATTCTGTCCCTCGACGGTACTCAGATCCCCCAGACTGCCACTACCCACTCCGGGCGCATCCCGGAGCCCGGCATGGCTCTGCCCTTCAAGGGACTTTTCTGGTACGGCAGCGCTGCGCGCG
>SVMB01000085.1 GCA_015067675.1 Oscillospiraceae bacterium | reverse complement strand
ATCCGAATATTCATGTTTTTTCTAACCTCAAAACGTAATTTTTGACACAAAAATGCTGTTGTCGCTGCCGTAGCTCATGCACCGCCGCCAGTCGGACGGATTGGGAGCCGTGGTCTGCATCCACTCAGAGGCCACCACATAGCTCTCGGTATCGCTGACAGAGAAGCAGCCGAAGTTGCCCAGACGCGCACCGCGCTCGGGCACCACAATTCTCTCGGTATCCCGGATTACACACATCCGCTCCGGGTCAAACTCCGCGATGAAGAGCGGCGCACGGTGGCGGAATACATGGTCGTTATTGGCGCCACGGCGGGTATAGACCAGCCAGAGCTTGCCGCCGCCGGTGATCCAGTGCTGCTGGGTGTTGTAGTTGCCCAGATTTGAGCCGTCGTCAAAGCACAGCTCCCGTGGCTGATCGTAGTGCAGCCCGTCATCGCCGGAGGTCACATAGCCGGTCACGTCGTTTCGCAGGCACAGGAAATACCGTCCGCCGTAGGTCGTGACGGAGGGCTCTCCCAGTCCGCGTGGCACATCCACAGTCAGCTCGTTGCCTGCCTCCTTGAACCAAAGCTCCTTTCCGTCAAAGCCGCAGCGAAACACCGTAACGCAGGATCCGGCGTGCCAGGGATTGCTTGCGCGGAACTTATCCCGGAAGTATACCGGCACCAGAATATCGCCGTCGGGCAGCTCCAGACACTGGCTGCAGCCGCTGCCGCATTTGAAATACTGATCGCCATCGGGCTTACCGAGGATATGCAGGCCGTTCCAGTCGCCGGTTTCCTCATCGTAGATCGTCCAGCCGATATCGCCCTCTCTGGGCGGCGGCGGAAACTCATCGTTTTCATAAATCACCGTATGACCGGTGGCCAGGACTTTGCCTGTCTTTTTATGATACATCGGCGTCAGGTCGCTGACACAGAACTCCTGCGCGGGATTCTTCGGATAGGGCATGCGGGTAAGAGTCTTGCTGGGTACAATGTCTGACCAGGTTTTGCCCCGGTCAAGGCTTGTGATGGTATGCATGCCGTAGAAGATATCGGAACCGGTCAGGCGCAGAGGCTGGGTGGTGATGATGAATTTACCCTCCGGCGTCATGGTGCCGCGGGCATGGACAAAGCAGCGCTCGCCCTGAAAGTTGGTGGGGATCGTTGTCCATTGGATATTCATAGTCGTTCCTCCTGTAAGCATCTCACATTAACGTTATCTGTCCTGTTCAAAAGCTGCACTCGATGGAAAGTGCTTTGCGCTGCCCGATCATACGCCGCTTTCTTCCGACATACATTACCGGTACCAATCCCAGCTCCTCTGCCATCCGCTCTGCCGCATCACAGTCTGCCCCCAGATCCTCCACTGTATGGGCATCCGAGCCGATGGTGACACATCTGCCTCCGACGGCCCTGTAAAGCTGCAGTAGCTCGTCTCCCGGCAAGGTTTCGGGATATCCTTTGCGCAAAGACGAGGTGTTAATCTCCGGCACCATGCCGCCGTCGATCAGACGCGAAAAAATCTCTCTCATCGTATCCTCACGGTACCAGATTTCCTGATAATACCGTTTCGGAAAGTCCAGGTGCCCCAATACATCAAAGCCGCCGTGACGGACGGTTTTGAGCATTTCATTCCAGTATAAGGTATAGAACTCCTTCGCTGCACAGCGCGCCCGCACCTCACGGCATGGAAACATATTTCCTATCCAGTGTATGCTGCCGATGATGCAGTCGAAAGGCAGGCGTGACAGCTCCGCGAACTGCTCACCGTACAGATGCGGCTCGCTGAACTCCATACCCGCGCACAGCATAACCTGCTCCCCGTATGCGGCCCTCGCCTCATGAAGGGAACGCAGGAATTCCTCCGGCCGATAATAACGGCAACCATGATCGGCGGGGTTATAATCCACGTGATCCGTGAAGCAGACCGCGTCAAGGCCGATCTGCACGGCCCGCTGCGCGTACCGCGCGATCTCTGCCTCCGAGTCGCAGGAAAAAGCCGTGTGAACGTGCAGATCCCACATTTCCTTACACCGCAATCGTCAACCCATCGCGGGCCACAAACAGGCCGTCGTCCTTAACCCGCGCCTCGATCTCGGCGTGAGGCATCTTATGAAGCGTCGGTGCGATGTGGGAGAGATATACCTTCGTCTCGTCGTTGATCATGCCCACAGTCCTGAGAGATGCCGCGATCTGACGGATCATGGGGATGGAGTTATGCTCGCCCAGGCGATAGTCACCGGCATAGTCTCCGCAGGTCGCGTCCACTACGTACAGCGCCAGTGCGGGATTATCCAGACTGCGCAGGTAATTGTAGGCAGCGTTGATGAACCATGCACCGTCACAGGCGTAGAGAATCTTTTTGCCGTCCAGCTCAAAGAGGAGATGCTGGGGATAATAGGCCTGATCGTGGTTAGCCTCCACGGCGGTGATCTTCACACCGTCGGCGACAACGGCAGGCTCATAAAGGGACAGTCGCATGACGGCCGCACTGCCCAGATCGGGAAGCTTTGCATCCGATCTGACCCAGACGCGCAGGGGACTCTTTCGCTCATAGGAGGCCAGCGCGCGGATGCTGTTGGGCTGGAAGTGATCGCTGTGCAGGTGGGTGATGAATACATCCGTCACGTCGGCAGGATCAAT
This sequence comes from Oscillospiraceae bacterium, assembly GCA_015067675.1. Lineage (GTDB taxonomy): Bacteria > Bacillota > Clostridia > Oscillospirales > QAMX01 > SIG502. The sequence goes on along the minus strand of SVMB01000085.1, from coordinate 12,951 downwards.
CCCTGCCAGCGACAGCGCCTGCAGCGTGTGCACGCCGCAGTCGATGAGGTAGCACCCGGCGAGCAAAGCGGAACTTGAACGGCGGGCATCGGGATCAAAACAGGTTGCACATTCGTCCTTGAGACGGGGAGAAAAATCAGCGGCACCGGTGCCGAGGAAGGTAAGTTTGGTTGACATAATCACTTGCTCCTGTATCAGTTATTCGAAATGACCGTGACAAGCTCTGCGGTCAGCTGTGCTGCGCGTACGGCACACCCCGGCTCCGCGTCAGGCTGTCCGGTCGTGATGGTGCGGATTGCAATAAACGGCACACCGTTGAGGAGACACGCATGGGCGGCAGCGGCAGTGCCGGAATCTGTGCACAGGGCATCGGCATCGCAGACTTCGGGGGCCGTGTCACCTGTTGAGATGCGTCCGAAATGCACCGGCAGTCCTGCGCTGTCCGCAGCTTTGCGTGCAAACGCCAAAAGCTGTTCATCCGCCGGGAATACCGGCGTTTCCAGCTTCGGATACTGCTCATAAATGGCAGGATCGGTGTCCGAAAACACGCTCTCGGTGCACACCACCGTATCCAGCGCTTTCACTGCGTCGCTTACTCCGGCGGCGGTACCGTACATGATCACGGATTCCACGCTGAACCTGTCAATGAGATACTGCGCCGCCAGGGCTGCATTGATCTTACCGGGGCCTGAGCAAATCATGGCAAGGCCATGTCCCGCAAGCGTTCCCCGATAGGCCGTGTACAGGCCCTTTCGGTCGCGTCCCAGATCCAAACACTGCTTCATCAGCAGATCAAGAGCTTCATCACATGTGCAGAGAATACCAATTCTGCTCATTCTGTTCCCTCCATGCGGCAAGTGCCGTCAAGTCGCCGTATTCAAAGAAATATCAGTCGTTATAGCGTCCGAAATACATCTTTTCCGCTTTTTCCATGACCGTTTGCACAAATTCTGTCTTGGCTTCCGTATAGCCGTCCCGGTCGTGCTCATACGCTTTCCATATGGAGAGCTTGAGCTTTTCATACTCCGCCGCATGCTCCGGATGATCATTGAGATAATCACGAAAATAGAGCTCGTCGCAGTCACCCCGGTATCGCAGATGCAGGTGATAGACCTTTTCGGCAAAGCCGTACTTCGTATAACCGCGATTAAAAGACATCCTGCCCTCTCCTCTGCTCATGCAGATCCATCCGCTGCCGGTGAAAACCTCGCTGACCTCCTGCATATCGGCTTCTTTCGGGAGTTCCACCAGAATGTCCACGATGGGCTTTGCCCAGATCCCCCGGATGGCCGTGCTGCCAATGTGGGAGACGCGCATATGTTCAAATCCCGGGAGAATGGCGGAAAGCTGCGCACGCGCCTGCTCATACCATTCGCTCCACGCGGGATTGGGATTTGTCAGAATGACCGGAAACAGCTCCCACAGCTCTTCCAGCGTCATTTCCCAGAGTTCCTTCGGCATTCCGTCTCCCCTTACGTTTTCTGTAAACTGCTCTCCTATTCACCCTTCACCGACGGGATATCCGTCGCCTCGAGCTTGAAAATGACCGGCCTGAAACCGTCGTTGCAGCAGCTGATGGCCGTCCCGGGGGTGTTGCACCAGTCATCGTAAAAGAAGCCGTCCTTACCGCCGCCGTTTGCCAGCGCAAACACGTACTGGTAGATGCAGTTCCACGCCGTATGGCAAAAGCCTGCCGGACAGCGCACATCCGCATAAAACACCTGTCCCTCCCGCATGGCGGTGCAGGGTCCCAGCTCCTGTTTGCCGTATTCTTTCGCGATATCGGAATAAAAAGCCGTTTTCAGCACGGTGATCTTTACCTTATTCATGTTCATTCTCTCTTTTCTTTTCAAATCGGGGGCAATAGTTTATTCTTTCTCATCCGGCAAGCCGCCAAAGCAGTCCTTTTGTGCACGCCATGCATCATACGCCGCGTTCCAGGTTTCCTTCACAAACGGACGGCGTTCATCCCCGACGCTTGTGGCATAGCGTTCCGCAAAGCGCAGGAAAAGGGATATCCTTTCCCGGCAGATCCGCCATTCCTCAAAGACAATCTCTGACCAGATGCGCGCGGCCTTATACTGTGTGGTCTGCTTGGCCTGTTCGATGAGCTTCTCGGCATCCAGCGGCACGCGCCGCTCCTCCAGCGAAACGCAGCCGTTTGCCACGGTCAGCAGCGTATACGGTGCGCCGGGGCTTGAACAGTCCAGTGCCAGCCCGCAGGAACCCGGATTGACAAACAGACAGTCCCCATCCTGCAGATGCCACTGGGTATGGGTGTGTCCGAACAGATACACGCCGCCGGGAAGATTCTCCCGCGCCTGCAGGAAGCCGTCATCAGAGCGCAGCACCTTCCGGATTCCCTGCAGAATCACATCGTGAGGGATAATCCCCTCCGGGTAGCGCCGGGCATGTCCGGTGGGGCCGATCAATCCGCCGCCAATCTTTGCGTTCAGAAGAACTTCCGTGCTGTGTGCCATGTGAAGCTTCACGCCTTCACAGGTAACATCCAGCCGTTCCGGCAGCTCCCACAGCCAGTCACACCGCGCCTTTCCCAGCGTCTGTCTGCACCAGCGCGTCACCTCAAACTGACCGTCATCCCCCTCCGGGATGCGCAGGTACCGTTCCTCGTTGCCGCGCACGATATGGGCATTTTCAAGGCTCATCAGCCTGTCCGTCACCCGGTCGGGCCATGGCGCACTGATGCAGTAGTCGCCCAGAATCAGATAGCCTTCCGCGCCTTGAGACGCAGCATCGGCAAGCACCGCTTCCAGCGCCGGATAATTACCGTGTATATCAGAAATGACTGCAAACTTCATACTTTTTCTCCCAACGTGCGTATTCAGCGCGGCCTGCTGACACAATCCGCGTCTGTCAACTTTGGGACGAGCCGCCGATGATATTTGTTCCTGCATCCATCCTATCATGCCGCCGGTATCCCTGTCAAGAGTCGGGGTAATTTTGCACATTTTCCTGGTTCGTGGCTATTGCTATCCTATTCATAATAGATTATAATAGGGGCATACCCATTCTCCGCAATCATCCGAAATATCTTCCGAATGAAAGGGGCATACAGCCATGGCTTACAACAATACCATCGGTATCATCCAGAATCTCCGTCACTTCTTCGACGCCGCTGAGTCCGATTTGCTCGACCAGATGGTCGATGCGGGACTTGAGAGCGTGCAGGTGCTGGCCAACGACTCCAGTCTCCACCTCATGACCCCCGAAAATGCCGAAAAGCTCATGAAAATGCTGGACGGCAAGCTGCGCATCACCTCCTTCTGGTGCGGCTGGTCCGGCCCCAATGTCTGGAACTTCGTCGACGGCCCCGGTACCCTCGGTCTTGTCCCCGAAGCCTACCGCGCCATCCGTCTGGAAGAATTAAAGCGCGGCGCCGACTTTGCCCGGCTTCTGGGTGTTCACGACATGGCAACCCACGTGGGCTTCGTCCCCGAGCAGCCCTGTTATCAGGGCTATCGTGAGCTGGTCGCAGCCATTGCCCACATTGCCGAATACTGCGCTGCCCGTGATCTCCACTTCAATTTTGAAACCGGTCAGGAGACCCCCGTCACCCTGATGCGTCTGTTTTCCGATGTCGGCGCTGACAACCTCGGCGTCAATCTCGACCCTGCAAACCTCATCCTCTACGGCCGCGGCAATCCCGTTGACGCGCTGGACATCTACGGCGACAAGATCCGCGGCGTCCATGTCAAGGACGGCGTGTATCCCTCCGGCGACTTCCATCGTCTGGGCCGTGAGCGTGTGGTCGGTGAAGGCGCGGTCAACTTCCCCGTGTTCCTGCCCAAGCTCCTGGGCAACGGCTACAAGGGCGATCTCTACATTGAGCGCGAAATCACCGGTGCCCAGCGCTGCGAGGACATCAAAAAAACCATCAAGTATCTGCATACGCTGATGGCGTAACGGAGGTTCTGGCATGAACGTGTCCATGTATACGGCCTATGCCCGCCGACAGGGTTTTGATACCCCGGTGGATGCATTCCGCCACTTCTATGAACAGGGCGTTCGCTTCGGCGATATGTGCGACGACGAGTTCGAAAGTCTGCCGATGCATCTGTACTGTCAGTATCTGACCGAGGCGGGGTTGGGTTTAAGCTCCGTGGTCTCGATGCTCGACATCGCAAGCTTTGATCCTCAGACCCGGGCGCGCAACATTGCCGCCGTCAAGGGGCTCATCGATCAGATGCACGTACTCGGCGTGCCCCGGCTGATGCCGGCCCCCAGCGTGCGGCAGGCATATTCCGCGGATGAATTCACGCAGATGCGGGAGCTGCTCATCGCCGGCTTTTCAGAGCTCGTGGACTATGCCCGCGGCTCCGGCGTGGAAGTGATGCTGGAAAACCAGTCCACCCACATCCGTGCCGACTCCCGGATTGACGATCTGCGCCTGATTCTGGACGCCGTTCCCGGCCTTGGCTTCGTGCTGGATACCGGTAACTTCTGGTGCATCGGTGAAGACGTGATGGAAGCGTACCGCGTACTCGGCGACCGCATGACCCACATCCACTGCAAGGACTGGGCATATGATCCCTACGGCGGATTCGTCCGCGAGAATATGCCCCGCTTCAACGGCGTGGCCATCGGCGACGGCGTGTTGCCGCTGGGTGAGCTCTTTGCCGCCCTGCGCCGCGACAACTGCTCCTGTAACGTGGTACTGGAAGTCAACGCTCCCCGCATCAGCCTTGAAATGCTGGACAAGTCCGCGGCATTCCTCTGCCGTGAATGCTCCGGCGTGTGACCATCCTGATCCAAGGAGGAACTGAATATGTACAAATATGCCATCATCGGTCTGGGTGGTCTGGGAAAGCTCCATCTGGGCAATCTTCTCAGGCTCGAACAGGAGCGCGGCGACTTTGCCCTGCAGGCCATCTGTGACAAGCGTCCTCCCCAGGAATCCAATGTTAAGTTAAACCTCGGCACCGTAGACCTTGGCAGCATTGACTTTTCCCAATACCGCTACTACGCCGATTACAAGGAAATGCTGGCGCAGGAAGATCTGGATTTCGTCATCTCGGTGCTTCCTACTTTCATGCATGAGGAAGTGGCGGTCTATGCCCTCGAACACGGTGTACACATCTTCTCCGAAAAGCCCATGGCGCTCACCCTCGATGCCTGCGACCGGATGCTGGACGCCGCCGAAAAGAGCGGCAAGCGTCTCATGATCGGTCAGTGCCTGCGCTTTGATCCCGCCTACCGCAAGGTACGTGATTACATCCGCACCGGCGAGCTGGGACGCTGCTACCGCGCCGAATTTACCCGCTACTCCCCCATCCCCGCGTGGAGCAAGGGCGGCTGGATCGTGGATGTCAAGCTCAGCGGCGGCTGTGCCTTTGATATGCACGTACACGACGTGGATCTGATCAACTGGCTGTTCGGTCATCCCAAGTCCCTCCGCTCGGCAGTCACCGAAGTCAAACTGGGGCTTGAATCCATCTTCACCCAGTACTTCTATGACGGGCTGCTGGTTTCCTCCGCCGCCGACTGGTCCATGCCCGGCACCTTCCCCTTCGAAGCCCGGAGCCTCTTCAACTTTGAAAAGGCGACGGTCGTGGTCAAGGATGACCGCGTCACGGTCTATCAGGACGAGGAAACCTTTGAAGCAGAGCTCGATGGTGAGGATCACTTCCTGGATGAAATGCGCGCTTTCCTGCGCATGGTCATCGAAGGCGTGGACTGCCCCGATGCCGATCCCGCGACGGTGCGTGAGTCGGTTCGGCTCGCCCGCTGGGAAATCGACGCCGCCGACCACATTTAACCGATACAAAAGTACCCGGCGCGGCAGATCGAACTGTCGCGCCGTTTTCCTGTCTTTGGTCCTTAAACAAGTCACCTTTCACCCTATTGGAGACACAAATGGAACTAAAACTTGCAACCCCTGCGGACCGTGAATACGTGATGAGCATCGATACGCACGTTGACGCTGCAGGTTATGAAAACCGCATCCATGCAAAGTCCGGATTTGTGATCTGGGAAGCCGGGCAGCGCATCGGAACGATGTTTCACTGCGTCCTGTGGGATAATATCCCCTTTCTCAATTTCATCTGCATCGAAACGCAGCATCGCGGCCAGGGTTTCGGTGCTCAGGCAATCCTTGCCTGGGAAGCCGAGATGAAGCGCCGTGGTTATAAAATGACCCTGATCTCCACGCAGGTCGATGAACGCTCGCAGCATTTATACCGCAGGCTCGGCTACGTGGACTGCGGCGGACTGGTCTTGCATGGTACGCCCTTTGATCAGCCCATGGAGCTGTTTCTCCGCAAGGTGCTGTAATTCCCCGCATATACTTTTTCCGCACATAAAAGTACGCCGCAGGCACATTGGAAGTGTCTGCGGCGTTTTCGTATCCATTTTTACTCTTCGATCCAGGTTCTGACGCTCAGATCGCGAAGGGTGATCTCGGTCATCTGGCTGTGGTGGAAGTGGCGGTCCTCCGGGACGCTCTGGTGCAGCCAGTAGTGATAGGGATACTTGGGAAGACGGCACCAGCCCTCGCCGGGAACTTCGTCGGTGAGCATAAAGCGTTCCTTATACACCGGCCACAGGCAGATGGACGGGTTGATCGCCTGATAGAGCTTCAAAAACGGCTCGTAATACTGCTCGGGCTCCTTGGAATAACCCGTGACGCAGAGGCCGTGGTGAGACACCTGCAGGATATCGGCTTTGAGCTCCGAATCCTCACGGTACACGCGGGAGGCGGGATTGCGCAGCTCGATGGAGTGATCCGCCTGGCAGTCACCCATGATCATCGCCCGGCGGGCAGTGCCGTCAGGCTGCGCAAAGGTCAGTCTCAGCACCGCCGAGGTCTGGTTGGGATTATCCGGCTCCGGCGGATACTGGTCAAAGGCGGAAAGCAGCACGTCCACCCTGAGGTCTGCAAAGGTGAAGGTATCGCCGGTATGCATCACGTATTTCTCTGCATCGATATAGAGCGCCATGGCATCGTTCAGCGCTTTCTCATTCTCCCATTCGCGCCACTCAGGCTCCGTCACGGGATAGTTATATGCAAAACGCTCGATGACAAGCTCATCTCTGAAGTCGGTCATGAAAGCCGCGGCAAAGCCCATATGATCGATATGGGTATGGGTGATGAACCAGCAGGCGATCACCGGCTTTTCCTCGCCGCAGGTCTCGCGCAGCACTTTCCACATCCGGCGCAGATTCATCTCATAAACGCCATCGCCGTCTTTTCCGGTATGGCCGCCGTCGATGATGACAAACCGTCCGTCGGAGAGCCGGATGACATAGGACATACCGCCGGGACGGTCAAGCTGCATCTGGATCAGGGTGGTTTCGTATACTTTCTTGCTCATAACAGGCTCCTTTTCGACGTACAATGCGATTAAGCGGTCGGATTGGTCTTTTTCTTCACCTTGATCGTCGCGGCGTAAGCGGAGTTTGCAAGACCGAGGACAGCCGAGATGATAAAGAGCAGCTCAATGCCCAGCGCCTGCCAGATCCAGCCGCCAAATAAGGCGATGAAGACGGAAATAACATGGTTGATGGAAACGCCGGTGGAAATCGTCGCCTTAACCTCGTCGGGATTGTCCGCCAGATCCTGCACATAGACGTTTGACGCCATGGAGGCAAGGGATATGATGGAGTCGAGCAGATAGTTGATGCAGCAGATCACAAAGGCCACATTCGTGGGGAACAGATGATGGGCAAAGCCATAGAAGAAGCAGACGATGACCAGAATAAGGGTATCGGCTACCATGACGGCTTTATAGCCCACGCGGTCGATGATGCGTCCCACGATGGGAGAAGCAACAAATCCTGCGATGGCGGAGATGGCAAAGAGCAGGCTGACCGTTGCGGCATTGGCGCCGTAGAAGAGGATAAGTACATAGGGGCCAAAGGTAATGAACACCTGCTTACGCGCGCCGTAAAACATCTCAAGCATATAATACTTGGTGTACTTCTTTGCAAAATAGAACCGGCGCTTGGTGTCATCGGTCTGGCTCTTACCGGTCATACGCATGGCAAAGACAGCGCTCACGCCGGCGAGCACTGCCGCCAGTGCCAGAAACACCGTATAGGGCTGATCCTTCATGAACATGGAAAAGACCGCCACAATCACCAGATAACCTACCAGCGTACCGATCTGGCTGGCCGCACTCTGCGCGCCCAGCGCTTCGCCGCCCCGTCCGGGTTTTGCGTAGCTCAGCGTCAGCGTACTCTTCATGCCCAGCTGGATGTGCTCACCCAGCGAATAGATGCAGATGGCCAGCGTCGCCAGCACCTTCGTCGGCGGCAGCGCCGCCTGCATGGCCATACCGACAAGCATAATCACCGCGCCGATTTTATACAGCTTCTCAGCCGAGAACATATAAAACGCCGCCAGGATAAAGATGAGCAGCACACCCGGCAGTTCCCGGAAGAACTCCGTCACACCGCGGTCCATTTCGCCCATGCCGACGATCTCGGCCAGGTAGTTATCCAGCATACCCTTATACAGACCGTAGGACAGGCCAGTAATCAGGATGGAAATCAGGAACACCTTAAACCGTGACTCTTCCCGGAAGGCAGTCCTGAAGCTGTCGATTGAAAGAAGCTTTTTCACACACGCACCTCAAATTCCACAGATTCCGGCCTCTCGGCCGTGGCTTCTATTATACCGCGCCGAAGCATTGTTTTCAACCCATATTTCATCTCTGTTCCGGTGATTTGAAAAGTTTATCTCCGGTTTCGTTTCGGTTCAGGCAGGGTTTAGACATCATTGGTATCCTATACACAGATCAAATCCACAAAACACCTGAATCGGAGGACAAGCACATGAACACAAAGTACACCGAACGCGACGCCAGACCCTTCAACCTCATCTGTATCGGCCTGATGGTTCTCATGCTCATTCTGCAGTTTGTGCCCTTCTGGCACTACGACGGCGTGACCTCATCCATCAACGGCTATGTCTGGCTCCCCACGGATCACGCCGGTACCGAGGCGTGGCTGCAGAGTCAGATCGGCGACTGGTTCACCATCCAGTACCTCTTCGCGCAGCCTGTTCTGCAGCTGCTTTTGGCCGTCGTCGGCATCATCGTCTGCATCGCCGGTGCCGATTACAAATGGCCGCTGCTGCTGCCCGCTGCCTGCGGTATCGTCGGCATGTGGGGGTATCTGACTGAGCCTGCGCTGCAGCTGGGCTCCGGCTGGATCTTTCATCTCATCGTCTGCATCGCCATGATCGTCGCGGCGGTTATCGCCTTCATTCCGAAAACGAAAAAGACTGCCGCGTAAGCAACCGTCTCACGCCACATAAAATCGGCCCATACTTGTTGTATGGGCCGATTTTTGTCAGTCTTGCAGGCTTTTCTTTGCTGCAGAGAGCATAAGCTTGATGCGGTTGAGCTGATTGACCTCGCTGGCACCGGGATCATAGTCCACAGCTGCGATATTGGCCCCGGGATATGCCTTGCGCAGCGGCTTGATGACACCCTTGCCGACCACGTGATTGGGCAGGCAGGCAAAGGGCTGGATGCAGACGATGTTGGGCGTGCCGTGGGTCAGCAGTTCCACCATTTCACCTGCCAGGAACCATCCTTCACCGTACTGGTTGCCGATGGACAGGAAGGGCTTGGTCATCTCCGCCACTTCTTCAATTGGGACCGGTGCGTCAAAGCGTCTGCTGGCTTTCAGCGCGTCCACTGCGGGTTTTCTCAGCTTGCGCAGGAGCCAGATAACACCCTTGGAAACCAGTGACGAGGATGTACTGGTACCCAGGAATTCATGCTTATACTGCCGTCCGTAGATGTGGAAATTGAAGAAATCCAGCATATCCGGCACCACAGCTTCCGCGCCTTCCCGCTCCAGCAGTTCCACAATGTGGTTATTGGCCAGCGGCATATATTTTACCAGAATCTCGCCGACTACGCCCACCCTGGGCTTTTTGATCGTTTCATCAATCGGGAAATTGTCAAACGCCTCCACAATGCCCCGACAGACTGCGGCGTAAGTCCATCCGGATCTGGGATTCGTCAGGGATTCGATGCAGATTGCCTTCCATTTTTCATGCAGAGCGTTGGCCGAGCCCGGAACCTTTTCATAGGGTCTGACATGATACAGGCAGCGCATGAACAGATCCCCATACACCAGTGCGCGCACCGCGTCAAAGAGCATCTGCGGTGAAATGCGCAGACCTTCGTTCTTTTCCATACCGCCGGTGTTGAGGGAGATGACGGGGATATGCGAAAGACCCACCTTGTCAAGGGCCCGGCGGATGAAGCCTATGTAATTGCTCGCCCGGCAGCAGCCGCCGGTCTGGGTCATGATGATGGCTAACTTATCCGTATCATAGCGCCCGGAGAGTACAGCCTCCATGATCTGTCCGACGGTCAGGATGGAAGGGTAGCAGGCGTCGTTGTTGACGTATTTTAACCCTGTGTCAATGGCAGTACGGTTGTCGTTTTCCAGCACCACCATATGATAACCGTAGCGGCGGAATACCGGCTCGATGATATCGAAGTGAATGGGACTCATGCGCGGGGCAAGGATTGTGTAGCCAGCGTCGAACATGGCACGGGTAAACTCCGTACGCTGATAACGGATCGGCACGGGTTTTGCCCGAATCTGCCGCTTTTTACGCATTTCAAGTGCCGCAATAAGGCTTCGAACGCGTATGCGTACGGCGCCGAGATTGGCAATCTCATCAATTTTGAGCAGCGTGTAGAGCTTGCCGCTCTTTTCCAGAATCTCACTGACCTGATCTGTGGTGACTGCATCCAGACCGCAGCCGAAGGAATTGAGCTGTACAAGTTCCAGATCATCCCGCGTGCGCACAAACGCCGCAGCATTGTATAGCCTGGAATGATAAACCCACTGATCCACTACACGCAGGGGACGCTCGGCGCACTCCCCTTCCAGCGAAACCGGCAGACTGTCCTCGGTGAACACCGTAAAGCCATAGGATGCGATGAGCTCGGGGATGCCGTGGTTGATCTCAGGATCGAGATGATAGGGCCTGCCCGCCAGCACAATACCCCGTCCGCCGGATGCCTCCATCTCAGCCAGTCTCCGCGCCCCTTCCGTACGCACATCTGCCTTGCAGGTCATCTGCTCGTTCCAGGCAAGCTGCACCGCCGCCCGTACCTCCCGCTCGGGGATGTTCCACTCGTCCCGGCAAAGCCTGACCAGTCGGTCGGCAGCGATCTTTTCACTGGTCAGTGCAAGAAACGGCCGCACGTAATTCACCGCGCCGTCGGCTACGGCCTCCACGTTATTCTTGAGGTTTTCAGGGTATGAGACCACAATCGGACAGTTATAGTGATTCTGCGCATCCGGCGTCTCCTGATGCTCGTAATAGACACAGGGATGAAAAATCGTCTTAATCCCCTGATTGACCAGCCACTGGACATGGCCATGGGCAAGTTTTGCCGGATAGCATTCCGACTCCGAGGGAATCGATTCCATGCCCAGTTCATAGACCTTGCGGTCGGAAAAAGGTGAAAGCACCACCCGGAAACCAAGAGCTTTGAAGAAGGTCGCCCAGAAGGGATAGTTTTCATAGATATTGAGCACCCGCGGAATGCCGATGACACCGCGAGGTGCCGCATCCTCTGCCAGTGATTCATAGCCAAAAAGGCGTTCACGCTTGTAGGCAAAAAGATTCGGGGATTTCTTTGCGGCCGCTTCACCGCCCAATCCCTTCTCGCAGCGGTTGCCGGAGATATGCCGCCGTCCGCCGGGGAACCGGTTCACGGTGAGCATGCAGTTGTTGGCGCAGCCGCCGCAGCGAACGGTAGTCGCGGTATAGGTCAGGTTTACAATCTCGTCCGGCGTCAGCATGGATGATTTCTCACCCGTATACCGCTCCCGGGCAAGGAGTGCCGCGCCGAATGCTCCCATGAGTCCTGAAATGTCCGGACAGATCACGTTGGTGCCTGCAATCTGCTCGAATGCGCGCAGCACAGCCTGATTATAGAACGTACCACCCTGCACTACAATATGACGACCCAGCTCCTGGGCACTTGAGAGCTTGATGACCTTGAACAGCGCGTTTTTCACCACTGAGCAGGCAAGTCCCGCCGAGATATCTGAGACATGCGCGCCCTCTTTCTGCGCCTGCTTGACGTTTGAGTTCATAAAAACCGTGCATCGGGTGCCAAGATCCACAGGATTCCTGGCAAACAGCGCTTTTTCGGCAAATTCCGCCGCTGAATATCCCAGAGAACCGGCAAAATTCTCGATAAACGAACCGCATCCCGATGAGCATGCTTCGTTGAGCAGAATATTATCCACAGCACCGTTTTTTAACTGGATGCACTTCATATCCTGCCCGCCGATATCCAGCACACAATCCACTTCCGGGTCGAAAAAGGACGCAGCGGTACAGTGAGCAATGGTTTCCACCTCACCTTCGTCCAGAGAGAAAGCGGATTTAAGCAGTGCTTCACCATAGCCGGTAGAACAGGAGCGGGCAATCTCAGCCTCTGCCGGCAGCAGTTGCCGCAGTTGGCTTATTGCCGCCTGTGCCGTCTTTACGGGTGTTCCCTGATTGTTCGCGTAATGCGACCAGAGAAGTTCTCCCTTTTCGCCGATAAGGGCAAGCTTGGTTGTGGTGGAACCGGCATCAATGCCGAGAAAACAGCGTCCACGGTAGTCATGAAGCGCTGCCTTTGGTACCACAGCCCGGGCATGCCGTGCCCTGAAAGCTTCATAGGACTCTTCGTCCGTGAACAGAGCCGGTAAGCGCGGCATCTCAAAGCTGATCTCCACACCCTGACTTAGTCTCTCCATCAGATCATCGATCTCAAGGGCTTCCTGATCCTCACCCTCTTCAAGGGCTGCGCCCATTGCAGCAAAGAGATGTGCATTCTCCGGATCCACCACCTGGTCGGGAGCAAGCTTCAGCGTACGGACAAAAGCCGCCTTCAGCTCCGGCAGAAAATGCAGCGGTCCGCCGAGAAAGGCCACATTACCCCGGATAGGCTTACCGCA
>SVMB01000084.1 GCA_015067675.1 Oscillospiraceae bacterium | reverse complement strand
AGCCTCATCCGCGTGTTCGGGCTCGATGGATGCGTAGGCAAGCATGGCCTCGACGATGCTTGCGATCATCTTTGTAGGATAGGCATTATGGGCGTATTCCGGATCCGGAACACCGTGCTCCAGCCAGTATCTGGTGGTGGGGTCGTTGAAGACATACCGCAGGCCGAGAAGCGCCGCCTCCCGGTAGGAGCAGGCACGTTCGGGAAGCTCTTCTCTGCCCGGGAAAGGTGCGGTTTTGAAGATCAGCCGCGTACCGGACAGATACTTTTTGCCCGTGTTGAAGTTAATACCCTCCACCGTAATCTCAACGTAACCCGGCGCGATGTCCTTCCAGATCGGCGTGAGCGCCGCGATGGGGTTGTTGGCGTTGAAGGAATACACACCGCCCCGGCTGTCGCGGGCAGTGTAGACATATTCCAGTGCGCCGGGAACCTGCGGGAACAGAAGCTGCGGCACGAACATAAACTGCGAGGCGTTGACGTTCCAGAACGGCTTTCCGTTATCACCCGCTCTGCGTACGGTTTTGGTATCACTGTTATATTCTTCCAGTGCAAGCTGAGCGTATCGATTCATGTCAAATATCTCCTTACAGTATCAAAAAGACTGTTTTTACCGCATCTGGGTTGTTCTCTGGATGATCATATCCTGCCATTCACGGCTCAAGGTCACAAATCTCGCCGACCAGCCGGATACACGCACGGAAAGGCTGCGGTAAGCTTCGGGATTCTTCTGAGCATCCAGCAGAACCTGATTATCCGCCACATCCAGCTGCATGAAGAAGCCGTCGAGGTCACAGAAGCCCCGCATGAGGCCGGTGAGCAGCGTCTCATACCGTTCCTCGGTCAGAAGCGCGGTGTCGAGCTTGATATCCAGTGCGGTACCGCAGGAGAGGCGTTTAAGCGGCAGCTTACAGTGCGAACGTATTACGGCGCTCACGCCTTCGGTATCGGTTCCGGGCGTGGGGCCGAGATTGGAGGCCAGGAAGGTGCCGGCCGTGAAGCCGTGGGCATGGGAGTACCGTGTGGGCGCCCAGTCAATCTGGCGGCCGAAGGTGGAAGCGCCCGCGGGACGTACAATGGCGCCGCGTTCGTGTACCCGCTCAACCAGATCGATGTACACCCCAAACAGGCGTGCAGCCAGTTCGTCCACATCCTCGGAATCGTTGCCAAAGAGCTTGTAATGCTCGCGCACATACCGGCGCAGATCTTCCGCATCCGCCCAGTCGTTCCTCAGGATCTGCAGGAATGCAGGAAGCGTCAGCCGTTTTTCCTCAAACACGAGCTTTTTGATCACGTACAGGCTGTCCACCACATCGGGGAAACCGCCGATGTGGGGTGAACGCACGCAGTAAAGCGGACCGCCGTCACGGTAGGATCTGGCACGACCGATGCAGTCCTCCTCCAGCAGATCAATGGCAGAGGAAGGAATCCAACCCAACTGGCTGAAATTTTTATCAATTTCTTCTTGAATCTCCGTCAGTTTACGATCCAGTGCCGCTATCCAGGCAGCTTCCATCGTCTCATAATCCGGATAGTCGATCATCGCATTTTCATCGTCCAGATGCAGCACATCCCGCTGCAGCAGGCCATAGGCATCAAAGGGGAAGTAACGAAAATCCGTCTCGCCGGGAACCTGAACCTCCCAGCAGCCGTCATTGGTAAAGCGGCGGGCATCCTTCAGGCTGTAGCCGAAATCCTGCAGGCTCTGCAGAACCAGATCCTCGTTATAAACCGCCATAACACCGCAGCCGTGGCGGACATTGGAGGAAAGCAGCTGCAGAATCTTCTGCGGGGTATGCTTATTCAGACGCAGTGCCACCGGGAAATCGGAAATCGGCAGTTCTTCAAGAACCTCGAGCAGCAGCTCGGTGGCCGTATTGCAGATATCCACTCCGTCGGCATTCACGCCGCCGATGATGAGGTTCTGATAGTGCTGTGCATCGCCGGAAGTACCCGCACTGCCGGTGATCCACTCGCAGCCCTTGACAATAAAGGATGCCATGTATTCTCTGGCTACGTCACGGCTGATGGCACCGGAGGCCAGGTCTGCTTCCAGGAAGCCGCCCAGCATCTCATCGATTCTGCCGATGCCCGGCCAGTTGCCCATGAGACGCTCAAAGCTGAACAGGAACCACAGCGCCTGCACGGCTTCGCGGTAATTGCGCGGAGGAGCAAAGGGCACGCGGGCCAGATTGCGGCGCATCTCGGATGCGTAAGGATTCTCGCAGTTTTTGAGCGCTTCCATATACCGGTCATGCCAGATATGCATGGCTTCGATGACGTTTTCCATGCCGAGCAGCACGGCACGCTGCTTTTCTGTCAGGTCAGCGTCGCCCAAACGGGCATGGATACGCCGCTCATAGTCATCGATACCCTTTTTCAGTGCAGCATCAAAGCCCAGCGTCAGATGAGAGATACTCCCCATCACGTATTGACCGTTTCTGAGCGCGGGAACCCGATGCGTAATCGCCACGCCCAGGGTCGCAGCACCGGCAACACGCTCATAAGGGGTAATGCGCACGGGCGCCTGCTCGGCAATACGGCGCACGGCGATATCATATTTCTGCTGATGGGTCAGAATATCCCAGTCGGCGATATCATCGAGCATAACGGCCCGGTTTTCCATCGCCTCACGACCATAGATACCCTCAAGGGATTTCTCGGCAAATGTACGTGTAGAATCAGACAGGCGCACAGGACGCGGTGTCTGTGAAGCATTATAAAAGTTCATAAGGATACCTCCTCTTCAAGGTTATTGTAACATCGGAGAAAGGGAATGTCAATGAAATGTACGGCAAGCCACGGGCTTTCAACACAGCTTTTGCATGACTGTCCGAGAACGATAAATCCCCCTTGCATTTTTTCCCAAGGCTTGCTATACTGTAGACAAATCATGACTGTAAGGAGGACTTATCCATGCTGATCAAAATCGCCCGCGCCGGCTTCGATCCTGTCATCGCTTATGCAGCATCTGAACTCAAGCGCTGCCTCGCCGCGATGGATCCTGCGGCTGAAATCTGTATTCTTGCCTTCTCCGCCTATAAGCCGGAGCTTGATGATGTACTGTGGCTCGGCGTCTGCCCGGAAGTCTCCGCCATGGTCGCCGATCCGGTCTTTGACGACGGTTTCTTCGCCGAAATCCGCCATGGCCGCGGCGCCATCCGCGGTACCAACGCCCGCAGTGTGCTGCTGGGTGTCTATCGTGTGCTGACAGCCCTCGGCTGCGCATGGATTCGTCCCGGAAAGGACGGCGAAATCCTCCCCGCCCGTTCCCTTGACAACTTTGACGTCTCCATGCGGGAATTTCCCTCCTACCGTCACCGTGCCGTCTGCATCGAAGGAGCTGTCAATGCCGACCATGTTATGGACATGATCGAATGGCTGCCCCGCGTCGGCATGAATGCCTACTACAACCAGTTCCACAACCCCGTCACCTTCTATGACCGCTGGTACCGCCATCTGCAGAACCCCGCCCTCAAGCCCGAGTCCATGTCGTCGGCCGAAATCGAGGGACTGCGTGATGCATCCGTCGAAGCCATCAAATCCCGCGGCCTCCTCTATCACGCCACCGGCCACGGCTGGACCTGTGAGCCCTTCGGCATCCCCGGTGAAACCTGGGATCGCTTCGACGGTGAAATCACCGACGAGCAGAAGAGCTGGATGGCCGAGGTCAACGGCGTGCGCGATCTCTGGCACGGTGTCACCCTTAACACCAATATGTGCTACTCCAATCCCGTGGTACGCGGCAAGATGGTTCAGGCCATTACCGAGTATGCCAAGGTCAATCCCGCCGTGGACTGTCTGCACGTCTGGCTCGCCGACGGCTCAAACAATCACTGCGAATGCGCGGAATGCGTGAAGAAGATGCCCTCTGAGTGGTACGTGATCCTGCTCAATGAGATTGATGCAGCGCTCACCGCAGCCGGTATCTCCACTCGCATCGTGTTCCTGATTTATGTCGACCTGCTCTGGGCGCCTGTCACCGAGAAGCTTGCCAATCCCGACCGGTTCATTCTCATGTTTGCGCCGATCACCCGCAGCTACTCCCAGTCTCTGGCCGATGCGCCGCACTTCGACGAGGCAAATCTCCCGGCGTTCAAGCTCAACCGCCTCAAATTCCCCTCCGCCGTGGGTGAAAATCTTGCCTGGCTCCATCAGTGGCAGAAGGACTTCCCCGGCGACAGCTTTGACTTCGACTACCACTTTATGTGGGATCATTTCAAGGATCCCGGCTACTACCGCATGGCCGAAACGCTGTTCCGCGATGCGCAGAATCTGCACAAGGTGGGCTTAAACGGTCTGGTGAGCTGCCAGTGTCAGCGTGCCTTCTTCCCCACTGGACTGGGTATGCACGCGATGGCCGCAGGACTCTGGTCTGAGACGGCGGAATTTGACGAAGTGGCCGAGCGTTACTTCGACGCCGCCTTTGGTGAGGACGGCGCTGATGCCCGCGAGTATCTGCGCAAACTCTCCGATGCTTTTGACCCCCGCTACCTGCGCCGTGAAGTCCCGACTGTGGACGCCGCCGCCGCAAAGCGTTTTGCAGGCATCCCTGCGCTGGTCGAGGAATACCGCGAGGTCATCCATGAAAACGCCGCCGATCTGAGTCTGCATCCTGCCGTGCGCCGCTCCTGGGAGCTTCTGCAGAAGCACGCCGAGCTTTGTGTGCTGCTGGCCCGTACGCTGGAGCTTGCCGCTTCCGGCAGCGTTGAGGCAGGTCTCGCCGTCTGCGGTGATGTCTGCGCGTGGGCACGGCTGCATGAGCGCGAGTTAATGCAGGTATTTGACGTGTATGAGTTCCAGCGCATTCTGGAAGGATTTTTTGCCGCGATCAAGAAGTAAGCAGCGTCTGTTTATTCAGCCGACACACGGGAGACAGATATGAAGATCGCAGATTACCGCAAATATATCTCCGCCGACACGTTAATGGGGCCAAATTCCCTTCAGCTCCTCGCAGAGCTGCTCAATACACATCCGATTACGCTTTCAGCTGATGATACGGTGCTGGATCTGGGCTGCGGCAAAGGGCTTTCAAGCTTTGCCATTGCCCGTGAAACCGGCGCACATGTCACAGCCACCGATCTCTGGATTCCGGCCGCCGACAATGCTTTGCGCTTTGAAAGCTGGGGCGTCGGAGGACAAATCACCGCTGCTCATGCCGATGCAAACGATCTGCCCTTTGATGCGCAGCAGTTCGCAGCGATGATCAGCATCGATGCCTACCATTATTTTGCCGGAGAGCCCGGTTTCTTCCCGACAAAGCTCTTGCCGCTGCTCCGCGACGGAGCCGCGGTGCTCATCGGTATTCCCGGCATCCGGGATGCATATTCCGGCCGCAGCGAAGAACTGCTCAGCGACTGGCTCGGAGACGAAGCGTATATGTTCAAAAGCTCCTCGCAATGGAAGGAAATCATCGGAGCCCATCCGCGCATTGCCTGCGTCGAGACCTTTGAGATGTCCTGCTTTGACGATGCATGGGACGACTGGTTTGCCACCGGGCACAAATACGCCCTGGGTGACCGTGAGCACTATGATGCACTGATCAGGCCCTATACCTGCTTTGTCGGGATTTATGTAAAGCTGAAGTAACTGCTGCATTCAAAACCCAAAATGATATGTACTGAAAAAGTCAGGCTGCAAAATGCAGCCTGACTTTTTTACTGGATACCACAATATCCACCTATTCTATTTGCTTTCCTGCAGCTCGGCGCTGGATTTGATCTTCTTGATCCACTTACCAGACTGCAGACGGATCACGCACCAGACCGCCTTGAGCACCTGGTCGGACTTCAGGGCAAAGTAAATCCAGAAAGCGGGCAGGTGCAGCCACAGTCCCACGATGATACCCAGTGGAAGTGCCGCCACCCAGAGGAAAATGTTATCGGCCAGCATCAGCATCTTCGTATCGCCACCGCCGCGGAGCACGCCCTTGGTCATGATGGAGTTCGTCGCCTGGAATACCACGATGATGGAAATGGAGAGCATCAGCTCACGGGCAATTTCCTGCGTCTCGGGCGAAATGTTATAGGCGCGGATCATCGGGCCGGAGATCAAAAGGATAATGCCCGCCGCGATCATACCGAACAGGAAGCCGATGCCAAGGAATGCATAACCCTGCTCCATGGTTTTCTTTCGCGCTTCTGCCGGATCCTTGATTTCGCCCAGCGTGTGACCGGTGACAATGGCACCTGCCTGGGAAAAGCCCTGGATCATGACGGAGCTGAGCTGCTGCGTCACCGCTGTGATGGCATTGGCTGCCACGAAGCTCTCACCCAGGCGTCCGATAACCATGGCAACAGAGTTATTGCCCAGCGCCAGGATACCGTCGGAGATGAGCACCGGGATACTGATGCGGATGTACTCCCGCCAGAGCTTGCCGACAGGCTTGAAAAGATCCCGGATGCGGTAGCCGATGGCCTGATCCTTCAGGAAGAGATAGCCGCAGATCACCGCAAACTCAAAGATACGCGCAATCAGCGTACCAAGTGCTGCACCGGCCGCTTCCATGCGCGGTGCGCCGAAAGCACCGAAGATAAAGATATAGTTTGCGCCGACATTGACAAAAAACGCGCCGATTGAGGTGTAAAGCGGCATTTTCACCTTGCCGACGTTGCGCAGAACGATGGTACAGGTCAGCGACAGGCCGAGGAAGTAATAGGACACGATCGACCACTTGAGATACTCAATACCGTGGGCGATGATACCCTCCTCAACGGTATAGATCAGCATGATCTGCCGCGGGATGAGGATGGTTACGATACAGAAAAGCGTTGCCATGGCAAGTGTCAGGCGCAGCATGATGGTCACGGTCTTTTTCAGAGACGGCTTATCCTGCATACCGAAGTAACGGGCAACCAGCACCGACGCGCCCATACCAATGCCCATACAGAAGATATGGAAGATGCTGATAAACTGGTTGGCCAGCGATACGGCGGAGAGCTGGGTCTCGCCGACCGAGCCGATCATGATGGTGTCCATCATATTGACGCCGGTGGTGATGAGTCCCTGCAGCGCAATGGGGATGGCAATTCCCGCAACCTTTTTGTAGAAGCCAAAGTCACGTGTGACGAGGCTTGCCATAGACGGTCACTCCTTTTGTGAAAAAATGGATAAGTCAATTATACTTCGAAGCCGAAAGAATTGCAACAGCTAATTGGGTAGATGGATTGTCCGGTCAAATGCACCACTTTGCAAAAAAGCACATTCGGGATTCGAATGTGCTTTTCATGATTATTTTCCCAAAGAAAGCCTACTGCTGGGTAAGTTTTCTTTTTTCTTTACGGAATACGAACAGAAACATGGTAAAGTGCATGAAGAATGTACCAAGCCATGAAAGCGGATAGCACAAAAACAGCGATTCGAACGTACCGATTGCCTGAAATGCCGTAGCAATCCACAGAATACGAATTCCGCACACACCTACAATAGAGGTAATCATATTCATCACCGATGCACCCATGCCGCGAAGAGCACCGCTCATGACATTCATGAATCCCAGCAAGCCATACGTATAACCAAGCAGGTTAAACTTGCGCAGACCCATCTCCAGAACCGCCGGATCATCGGGAGCATACAGTCTGATGAGAGGTTCGCTGAAAAATGCGGTGATAACGGATTGGATTCCCCATACTGCAATAACATACGTTATGCAGACGAACATAATCTTTTTGATACGATCAAACTTTTTGGCACCGAAATTTTGACTGGTAAATACAATGGCAGCCTGATACAGAGAGTTGACCATAACGTTGTAGAAATTCGTGATGCTGCTCGCCGCAGAGCTGCCCGCAATGGCTGCGGAACCAAAGCTGTTGATGCTGGACTGAACAATAACGTTGGAGATCGAATACACGGAGCTCTGGATACCGGAGGGAAGGCCGTAGCGCAGAATCTTCAGAAGAGGTGCTTTATGGAACCGGATTCTTTTCAGATCAAGCTTTAACGCATCCGTCTCATTGCACAGAATGTACAGTATGGCAATCGCCGTAAAGACCTGAGAGATCACAGTGGCAAGTGCGACGCCGCTGGCGGTCATTTTGCAGACGCATACAAAGAACAGGTTGAACACTACATTGATAATACCCGACACCGTGACGATATACAGCGCCCGTTTGGTATCCCCCTTTGCCCGCAGCATTGCCGCGCCGAAGTTATAGACAAGTGACGGAATAAAACCGATGGATACAATGCGCAGATAAATCGAAGCCTCCGGCATAACGTTTTCCGGCACATCAATCAATCGCAAAAGCGGCTCCGGGAACGAAAGACAGATTACAGTTCCCAGCAAACCACCGCATATGGCAATCGCAATGGAAGTATGAGCAGTTTTCCCGATATCTTTTTTATCTTTCGCGCCGATTGCCTGGCCTAACACAATGGTTGCACCGGCAGACAAGCCCAAGATGAAGTTCAGGAAGAGATTTACAAGCACAGAGCAGGTTCCGACACCTGCCAGAGCAGCCTGTCCGGCAAATCTGCCGACCACCATCACATCAGCGGCACTATACAGATGCTGCAAAAAAGCCGTCAGCATATACAGTGCAGAGAATTTCAGGATTTTTCCCCAAAGGGGCCCGTTTACCATATCAATGCTGTTGGTTTTTACACCCATGATATCACCTCGTTCATGTCATTCTTTTATTATAGCACAATACAGTTTTTTCACAAGGTTGAATATACAGATCAGTTATTGAAGTCAAAGGAATTGCATTCACCTATCGGCCACAAAAATGTTTCGAAAAATGCGGGTTCATACCGCATTTTTTCTTTCTTCCCGGGACTCACTCTTGCGATGCCGATTCCTGTCTGCTATACTGTTACCAGAAACTGTGCAAGTATGAAAGGACTGATCCCCTTGAAACGTCTGAACAGAACTATTCATCTGGATTTCCATACCATGCCGGACATTCCAAACCTCGGCGAAGGTTTTGATGCCACCGTTTTTGCCCGGCGTCTGGCCGATGCCCACGTGCAGTCCGTCAATGTCTTTGCCGTCTGTAATCAGGGTTTTGCCTACTATCCCACCCGTGTCGGTATTCCGCATCCCTATCTGAAAACAGATATGCTCGGCGACATGATCCGCGAATGCCATGCCCGGGACATCGAAGTTGTGGCTTATGTCA
This sequence comes from Oscillospiraceae bacterium, assembly GCA_015067675.1. Classification (GTDB taxonomy): domain Bacteria; phylum Bacillota; class Clostridia; order Oscillospirales; family QAMX01; genus SIG502. The sequence continues at coordinate 6,736 of SVMB01000084.1, read as the reverse complement.
ACTACACCCTCGCCCATGCGCAGGCAAACCTGCATCCCGGCTGGTGCCGCATGGACGAATCGGGCCGCATTCTGACCGAATCGAAACGTGAGAATCCTTTCGCCCGCACTATGTGCTACAACAATCCCGAATACCGGGAATACCTCAAGGAAATCACCCGCGAAGTCTGTGCCTACAAGCCTGACGGCTTTTACTTCGACTGCATCTATCCCCGCCCCTGCTGGTGTCCTCACTGCGTTCGTGACATGAAGGCCGCCGGGGTTGATATCAACAGTGTCGCCGCGGTCACCGACTTCACCTACAGTGCCATCCGCAGCCTTGCGGCCGAGATCCGCGAAATCGTCCCCAGGGATACCAACATCATCTTCAGCGGCATCGCATCCGAGCACATTGCAGGCTCTCAGTACCGCTCGGAAATCGAGCACCTGCCCATCTGCTGGGGCTTTGAAGATGTCCCCGCAGCCGCTGCCTATCAGCGCAGCGTCTACGGCAATGACAGGGTTGTCTATATGACCGGCCGCTTCCAGAAGAGCTGGGGCGACTTCGGCGGCTTCAAGGGAAAGATTTCGCTGGAGAATGATATGTACGACGCGCTGTGCTACGGCATCGGCTTCTGCGTCGGTGATCATATGCATCCGGCTGGCAACCTTGACGAGGGGATGTACAAAATCTACGGCAGTCTCTTTGAAAAGTTCATGGCATACGAGCCCTGGACCAATCAGGCAGTCCCCGCAACGGAGATCGGCATCATCCGCAACCGCTTCAACGCTTACACCGACACTCTGGCCGTTGATGTGATGAACAACAAGCTCACGGTCAACGCCTGCGTGCGCATGCTGCTGGAGCTCAAGCACAGCTTCAACGTCATAAACGATGACATGGAGCTCGACCGGTACCGGCTCATCATCCTGCCCGATACAACGGTGATGACCGATCAGCTGCGTGAAAAGCTCGGGCGCTTCCTGGATGCCGGCGGTCGGGTAATCTCCACCGGTGAAAGCGGACTGACCCCGGATAAGACCGGCTTTGCCCTGCCCCAGTGGAATTTTCTTACCTTCCACGGCCTTGACCGCACAGATACGTCCTTCTATCATCCCAAAGTGCCCATGGGCGAGATCGATTTTGACTGGTCGGCCTATACAGAGGGCATCCGCATGACTGCCAGGGACAAGACAACCGAGGTCGCAGCCCATGTGCAGCCCTATTTCGACCGCCACTGGGACGGCCTCTTCGGTTATTACTACATCCCGCCCGAAAAGGAAACCGGGTTTTCCACAATGGCCATGACCGATCAGGTCTGTCAGGTCAGCTTCAAACTCTTCACCGCCTACGGCAAATATTTTGCACCCTTCCACAAGGATCTGATCCGCTATGCGCTGGATCGCTACATCCCCGATCCCATTATCAGAGCGCCCGATATGCCCTCCACCTCCCACGTCACCACAGCGGATGCCGAGGACTTCACCCTCCTGCACGTCAAGGTCACCTACCCCGAGCATCGCGGCAGCCTCGGCATCATCGAGGAGCACAACGTCCTCCCCGCCGGGCACAAAGTATCCATCCGAGGCAGTTACCGCAGCTTAAAGCTGCTTCCCGTCGGAACGGAAATTCCCTTTGAAGTATCAGACGGCTACACCACCGTCACACTGCCCCAGATCACGGGCTACGCTATGTTCCTCTGCGAGAAGTAACCCAACGATTTTTCAAGAATCACATGCTTTTTTATCGGCCCGAAAGATTTTTCTTGACAACGGGCCACACGCGTGCTATAATACGTTCAACATTTTGCAAAAAGGAGGTATGATCATGTATAACCGTTACCCTTACGGATATCGTCGCTGGTGGCGTGGCAGGCTTGCATTGTCATACCTTTTTGCCGACCCTATAAAGCGGTAATATCCGGTTTTATATTGCTTTTCAGGTTGTTTTGGTTATTGGATATGCACAGTGCAGGCTGACATCCCTTTGCGGAGTATGCCTGCACTGTTTTTTTATCTTTTCACTGCATGGAGGACTTTCATATGCTTAAAAGCCAGCGTTCCGAGCAGGAAATGCTCGATCTGATCCTCGGTTTTGCCGAAAATGATGCGCGCGTACGGGCAGTGTACATGAACGGTTCCCGCGCCAATCCCCGTGCTCCCCGTGATGCCTATCAGGATTACGACATCGTATACATAGTGCGCGAATTTGGTTCTTTTCTGGCTGACTGGACATTTCTGGATCAATTCGGCAAGCGTCTGATCCTGCAGACACCCGAAACCATGCGCTATCCCGACGGTTCGGGCCATTTCAACTGGATGATGCTCTTTGACGACGGCAACCGGCTGGACCTGACCCTCATCCCCATCGAGCGTCCCGATCTCATCGGGCATGAATCCCAGACCATCGTGCTGCTGGACAAGGACGGGATTCTTCCCGCGTTCCCTCCGGCGTCCGACATGGATTACCACGTGAAAAAGCCCGACGCGCTGTTCTACCATTCCTGCTGCAACAACTTCTGGTGGTGCATGCAGAACGTCTGCAAGGGTCTTGCCCGGGATGAGGTGCCCTATGCGATGATGATGTACCACAAGGTTGTACTGCAGGAGCTGCATGATATGCTCTCCTGGTACATCGGGGAGAAGAACGACTTCAACGTATCCCCCGGCAAGATGGGCAAATACTTCAAGCTTTATCTGGAACCTGAGCTTTATGCCCGTTATCTCACAGTCTACTCCTGTGCCGATACCCCGGCTGTCTGGGATTCCCTCTTTGCGGCGGCAGATCTGTTTCACACTGCAGCCGCCGCAGTTGGGGCAGCCCTGGGATATAACTACAACCTCTCAGATGAAGAGGGTATGCGCCGTTACATGCAGGCGCTGCGGGAAAGATGCTGATCACACATAATATATGAAAGGAGGTCATCCCCAATGGATGCCCTGCAATATCTGAAAGCCTTCTATGAAACCATCAACGAGGACGCGCGGCTCAGCGGCCGTGCCGGTTCGGTGGAATTTCTGACCACCATGCGCTATATCGAAGAGTACCTGACACCCGGTATGCGCATCGTCGAGATCGGCGCCGGTACAGGCCGCTACAGCCATGCGCTGGCGCAGCGCGGCTATTCCGTGGATGCGCTGGAGCTTATCGAGCACAACATCGACGTATTCCGGCAGCATACGCTCCCCGATGAACCGGTCACAATCACCCAGGGCAATGCGCTCGCACTCCCCTATCCCGACGACTGCTATGACATCACGCTGCTGCTGGGCCCTATGTATCACCTCTACACCGAAGAGGATCAGAAGCAGGCGATGCGTGAAGCCATCCGCGTCACCAAGCCCGGCGGTGTCATCTTCGCCGCCTACTGCGGCAACGATGCAACCATGGTACAGTTTTGCTTCCGCCGCGGCAAGATCCGTGAGCCGCGGTATCAGGAGCTGATTGATCCCGTAACCTTCAAATGCCGCTCCACGCCTGAGGAGGTCATCGTTCTCTGGCGCAAAGAAGAGGTGGACGCGCTGATGTCGGCGTTTCCTGTTCAGCGGCTGCACTACGTCGGCACCGATATGGCAACCGAGTATATGGAAGACGTGGTGAACGCCATGGATGATGAAACCTTCGAGATCTATCTGCGCTATCACTTCTCCATCTGCGAGCGTTCTGACATGGTGGGAGTCAGCCATCACTCGCTTGACGTGTTCAGAAAGCGGTAAATTCAGCCGGAAAAGGAGCATCTGCCATGACGATTCGTGTTATGACCATCGAAGATTACGATGCTGTTTACGCCCTGTGGCTCTCCTGCACGGGCATGGGACTCAACAATCTGGATGATTCCCGCGAGGGCATCGCACGTTACCTGCGCCGCAATCCGGAGACCTGCTTTGTCGCGCTGGAAGGCGATACCGTCATCGGCGTGATTCTATCCGGGCACGACGGCAGGCGCGGCTATATCCATCACACGGCGGTGCATCCGGCGCATCGCGGGCAGGGCATCGGCTCAAGCCTGGTGGAGGTATCGCTCAGTGCCCTCGGGCGCGAAGGAATCAACAAGGTCGCCCTGGTTGTCTTTGCGCACAACTCCGGCGGCAATGCATTCTGGGAGAAAATGGGCTTTACCGTGCGTGAGGATCTGGTCTACCGCAACCGTGCCCTGACTGAAATGGTACGCATCGATACCTGATGCTTGTTCACACGCTGCAGCCCTCTTGCAAATGCAATCAAATTGTATTACAATAGATGCAACACACTCAGGAGGTAACCCATGATCCGCTTTAACTGTGACTACGCCGAGGGAGCCCATCCCGCAGTTCTTGAAAAGCTCATCGCCACCAATCTGGAGCAGACGCCAGGCTACGGCACCGACGATTACTGCCTTGCCGCTGCCAATCTCATCCGCGAACTCTGCAGCGCGCCTTCTGCAGACGTGCATTTTCTCGTTGGCGGTACCCAGACCAACATGACCGTGATTGCCGCGGCCCTGCGTCCCCATCAGGGCGTCATCGCCGCCGCTTCCGGCCACATCAACTGCCACGAAACCGGCGCCATCGAAGCATCCGGCCACAAGGTTCTGGCGCTCCCTGCCGAAAACGGCAAAATCACGGCCGAACAGATCGACGCACACGTCTGTGCCCACATGGCAGACGGCGACCGTGAGCACGTGGTTCAGCCCGGCATGGTTTACATCTCCAATCCCACGGAACTGGGCACCCTCTACTCGCTTGCAGAGCTTGAAGCAATCTCTGCAGCCTGCCGCCGTCACGGTCTGCCGCTGTTTCTGGACGGTGCGCGTCTGGGGTACGGCCTTGCGGCGTCCGACAACACGTTGAGTTTTGCCGATCTGGCCCGTCTCTGCGACGTATTCTACATCGGCGGCACCAAGCAGGGTGCGCTTTTTGGCGAAGCCGTTGTGATCACCAACGCCGCTTTGAAGCGTGATTTCCGCTATCTCATCAAACAGCGCGGCGCGATGCTTGCCAAGGGTCGGCTTCTGGGTCTGCAGTTTCTGGCATTATTGGAAGATGGACTCTATCTGCGTCTCGCCCGTGAGGCTGACCGGCTTGCCGACCGTCTGCGCGATGCCTTTGAAGCCTGCGGATACCCCCTCGTCGGCAAGAACAGCACCAACCAGGTCTTTGTCAGCATGCCCGACACCGTACTTGACCGGCTCCGTACGGATTACAGCTTCGAAATGTGGGGACGCGCAGATGATACCACATCCACCGTGCGTTTCTGCACAAGCTGGGCTACCCGCGAAGAGAACGTGGAAGCCCTGATCGCCGATATCAGGAAGGTTTCCGGTCATGTATAACCTGAAACATCGGGCAGATGAGGTTATGGCGCACCTTACCGCCCTGCCGCAGGTACAGAAAGTGACGCTCTACGGCAGCGTCGCCGCCGGGACATATGACGTGCTGTCCGACATCGACATAGAGGTGGATGTTTCCGGTTATGACAACGGCCGTTTCGCACTGGAGCTGCCCGCTCTGCTTTCCGGACGGCTGCCCATCCTCTACGCGGATTATGCACCAAGTCTTGCCCCCGATAAATACATCGTCACCTTCGCCATTGATGAACAAAACCCGTTTCTGACCGTTGATCTGGACTGCGTGGCCGTGCTCCACTGTTCAAACGTCCTCCGTCAAGAGCTGTCCTCACGCAACACGCTCCCTACGCATACGCTCAAAGTTTGGACTGCCAATCTCAAGCATTTCTGCCGCGGCATCCCTTGCCGCCGGGATATTGAGCGCATGGCCGTACGTCTTGGAATTGAGGACATCCTGCACAAAAGCGAGCTGACCATTCTGGGAGAGGTTCTTCATTGGCTTGAGGTCCATTCAAACGCCGAATTAGGTACATATTTACAATCCTGTCGTGCCCATTATGCCGCTTATCTGACCACATGCGCAGAAGAATCCCCGGGGTCACAGAGGCGGTCGCAAGATTTTTGGTTTTTCGAAAATAATGCTTGACAAATGCGGGAAGCTGTGGTATTATATCTACTGTTGACGCGAGTCACATGGGGGTATAGCTCAGCTGGGAGAGCGCTTGAATGGCATTCAAGAGGTCAGCGGTTCGATCCCGCTTATCTCCACCAAAGGTTCCGAAGCCGTAAGGTTTCGGAACTTTTCTTTTTACTCATGCACCCCGGGATCTCACCGCTCGCGGTTCGTTCCCGCTTATCTCCACCAAAAGTTCCGAAGCCGTAAGGTTTCGGAACTTTTCTTTTTACTCATGCACCCCGGGATCTCACCGCCCGCGGTTCGATCCCGCTTATCTCCACCAAGACCATATAATCCGAACCTGACGCCAATCGGCGATGGGTTCGGATTTTTGGTTTATCTCGAGGATATCGGTGAACGGCAATCTAAAATAGTCGTCCCCGAGGGTATCCTCGGGGACGACTAAACTTACAGCCCAATCGACAGGGCCAACGCGGTATGGATCATAGGTTTACTACGCCATCACGTCGATGGTAATGCCATCATTAGCCTGAGTACGGATGGAGACAATGGTCTTTTCGGGGTGAGGATTCCGATACGCCGTCCTGTACCACATCTTACCGTCGATGCGCTGCGGGAACGTGGCGCCGAGAACCTCAATATAGGATGTCTCCACCGCTTCGGTGGAATTGCTGTCCCCTGTGCCGGACTCGGCTGCACTGCGGATGTGCCAACCGAACATAACGGGCAGCTCCGCCTCGGTACCGTCGTGGTAGGTTACGATGTGCCGACCGATGATCCAGTCCTCGGGGACG
>SVMB01000083.1 GCA_015067675.1 Oscillospiraceae bacterium | reverse complement strand
CAAGCAGTACGCAAACCCCACCGAACTGACAGCGGAGCTTCTGAATACGCTGATTGAAAAGATCGTCATTCACGAAGCAACCACCGTGGACGGTATGCGTGAGCAGAATATTGACATCTACTACCGCTTTATCGGCAAAATTGAGTAAAAACAAAGATATGAGTGCCTATGCAAGTAGGCGTAGGCACTCATACATAACCAATATCTTTAAGTGCGGGAAACGGGTCTCGGCTGTCCGGACATCGAAAATCTGAAAAACATGGCTGCGCTGTTTGGCTGCAGCATTTCCGACATCGTCAATGGGGATCAGCCGGATTCTTCCCATTCCAGTAACCGACCCATGGAGCAGCCTGCCGAAAGCAGGATTCACAAAGCTCCCGAAGACGATGTAACTGTTACGCTCGACTATTCTTCTGCGCAGTCCATCTCCCCGCTGTTGTTCGGCGACAATCTGGAGCATACCCGCGGCTGCATTTACGGCGGACTTTCTGCCGAGATGCTGCGAAACCGGAAATTTGTCGGCAAGCCCGGACGTTACGGATGTGCTCATGAATGGTATGCCATCGGCGACAATCCCGTCCTGTCCTTTGGCGCGTCCTACACCATACACGGTGAAGGGTACAAAATGCGCCGGAGCCATGAGCGGAACGCACAATATATCACAAACTATCAGCCTGTCCGCAGCGGAATAGGACAAAAAGATCTGTATCTGCTTGCCGACACCGACTATGAATTTACGGCAGTCGTCTGTTCTTTCTCCGGAAATGAGTTGACAGTGACACTGAAAGGCTCTGATAAAACCATCTATGACAGTAAAACCGTATCTGCCCTTCCCGGCACATACCGCGAAGCGACCGTAACGCTTCATTCCCCTGCTGAGGATCCCGAAGCACGCCTGGAGATCTCCTTTGATACGGTCGGTACGGTTATGATAGGTGCGTTGTCACTGATGCCCGCCTTCAATTTCCATGGCATGCGGCCGGACGTGATTGAGAAGATGAAAGAGCTGGGGATCAAGCTGCTGCGCTGGCCCGGCGGTAATTTTGCGGGAGAATACCACTGGAAAGATGGACTTCTGCCGCGAAATATGCGTGCGCCTCTGCAGTCCTATCTGTGGCTGGAAACGCAGCCACATTCATCCGGTTATGATTTTCACGAGATATCCACCGACGATTTCATTGCGCTCTGCAGGGAGATCGGCGCCGAACCCTTCATCACGCTGAATCCCACATGGAATACACCTGAGGAAAGCGCACAGTGGGTGGAATACTGCAACGGTGATGAAACCACCGCATACGGTAAGCTGCGGGCGGAAAACGGTCATCCCGAAGCGTATAATGTACAGTTCTGGTCTCTGGGGAATGAGGCCGGTTACGGTCACATGGAAGGAAGCAATACCGCAGATACCTATGCAAAAGTGGTACGGGAGCATGCAGAAAAGATGCTGGAGGTCTCCCCCGGACTGACGCTGTGTTCCTCCGGTCCCTATCCCAGCAGGGAATGGGCCGAGTATTCCGCAAAGGCCCTCTGCGACATTGTATCTGCCGTTTCCCTGCACCATTATGCACAATATCCTCCGTATATTGATTCGGAAAAGCGCAAAGAGGAGTATGAAGACTTCATCGGCAAGGTAGACACGGAATTTCTGCCCCGAATGCAGATGCTGCGGGAGCAGTTGGGCAGCAGTCCGGTGAAAATTTCCTATGATGAATGGAACGCATGGTATGCATGGTACAGAAGCGGCAGTGTGAGCGAAGGGATCATGGCGGCTGCGTTCCGGAATATGCTGTTTCGTCATGCGGATCAGTACGGTTTAATGATATCCTGTCACTTTGAATCTGTCAACGAAGGTGCCATCCGGGTTACCCCAAAGGATGCTCAACTTTCTCCCACAGGGCAGGTATTTTCCGCCATGAAGGAACACGCAAACGGGATGATCTGTGCACTGCAGGAGGATGTTACCTCCACCTGTAGGCAGTCTGTCGTCACCACAACTCTGCTTAACCGTTCCTTCGACCGGCCCAAAAGATTCACCCTGCAAAACTGCGGCAATGTGCGCTCCGCCAGGCTGTATTCCGCCAGTGATGTGGTTCCGGGTACGGTATTTACAATCACCGAACTGGCGGTTATGCATGAAAACGACACGGTAACAGCCGTTCTGCCGCCTCACAGCATGGCTGTGATCTGCACAGACGTGCTGTGACGAAAAGGCATCCTCACCGGCGGCGGGGTGCGCATCTTCATCCTGAACGCCGCGTACCTGCCGGTCGTGCCCCTCTCCCCCGCGCTCTCCTGACCCCGTTTTTCCTCACGCCCCCGGCCGGATTTCTCCGGTTCGGGGGCTTTTTGCGCCCTTTTCCGGATATCCGGGAGTTTCCCTTGCCTTTTCCCGCCGTTTGCGCTATAATAGATTCTGTATCGGTATGTCCGTTTATCACGCCCCATTCTCTGCATTCATCACGAGGAGGTCTTTTTTCATGAATCCCACCATCAACCATACAATGCTCGCCGACTTCTACCAGCTCACCATGGCAAACGGCTACCTCGAGCACGGCTTCCGCGACCGCGAGGCCTGCTTTGACATGTTCTTCCGCACCGTCCCCGACGGCGGCGGCTTCGCCGTCATGGCCGGCGTCGAGCAGCTCATCGACTACCTCGCCAATCTCTCCTTCGACGACGAGGACATCGCCTTCCTGCGCTCCAAGGGCTGCTTCTGCGAGGAATTCCTGGACTACCTGCGCAACTTCAAATTCTCCTGCGACGTCTGGGCCATCCCCGAGGGTACCCCCATCTTCCCCGGTGAGCCCATCGTCACCGTCCGCGGCCCCGTCATGCAGGCTCAGTTCGTCGAGACCATGGTCCTGCTCACCATCAACCACCAGTCCCTCATCGCCACCAAGGCAAACCGCATCTGCCGCGCCGCTGCAGGCCGTGCGGTCATGGAATTCGGCTCCCGCCGCGCCCAGGGCTACGACGGCGCCACCTACGGCGCCCGCGCCGCCTACATCGGCGGCTGCGCCGCTACCGCCAACACCATCTGCGACCGCGACTTCGGCATCCCCGCCACCGGCACCATGGCCCACTCCTGGGTCATGCTCTTCGACTCCGAATATGAAGCGTTCAAAGCCTACGCCGAGACCTACCCCGACTCCTGCACTCTGCTCATCGACACCTACTCCGTGCTCAAGTCCGGCATGCCCAACGCCATCCGGGTCTTTGACGAGGTGTTAAAGCCCCGGGGCAAGCGTCCGAAGGGCGTGCGCATCGACTCCGGCGACATCACCTATCTCACCCGTCAGATGCGAAAGATGCTCGACGACGCAGGCTATCCCGACTGCAAAATCGTCGCCTCCAACTCGCTGGACGAGTACATCATCAAGGATCTGCTGACCCAGGGCGCGCCCATTGACTCCTTCGGTGTCGGCGAGCGGCTCATCACCTCCCGGTCCGAGCCGGTCTTTGGCGGCGTTTACAAGCTCTCCGCCGTGGAAAAGGACGGCGTGATGGTCCCCAAGCTGAAGGTCAGCGAAAACGTCGGCAAGATCACCAACCCCGGCTTCAAGACCGTCTGGCGTCTTTATGAGCGCGGCACCAACAAGGCCATCGCCGACGTCATGACCCTCTTTGACGAGGTCATCGACGACACCCAGCCCTATGTGATCTTCGACCCGGTGAACACCTGGAAGAAAAAGACCGTCACCGACTTCGTCGCCCGCCGTCTGCCCGTGCAGATCTTCCGCCGCGGCGAGTGCTGCTACCAGTGCCCCGCCATCGGCGACGTACGCGTCTACTGCGCGGCTCAGGTCGCCACCCTCTGGGACGAGGTCAAGCGTTTTGAAAATCCCCACGCCTACTACGTGGATCTTTCCCGGAAGCTCTGGGACATCAAGCGCGAGCTTCTGGACAAGTACAGCGTGTAAGCCCTCCCCTGCACATCCCACACACTACGGTCGTCCCCGCCTGAAAGGAGATTCCCTATGTCCACGCTCACCATCGTTGGTACCCCTATCGGAAACCTCGGCGATATGTCCCCCCGCGCGGTGGAAACCCTGCGCACGGTGGACTTCATCGCGGCGGAGGATACCCGCGTGACCATGAAGCTCCTGTCCCACTTCGGGATTTCCAAGCCGCTGGTCAGCTACTACGAACATAACCGCCGTGAGCGCGGCGAGCAGATCGTCGCACGCATTCTGGGCGGCGAGTCCTGTGCGCTGGTCACCGATGCGGGTATGCCCGCGGTGTCCGACCCCGGCGGCGAACTGGTGGAGCAGTGCCGGGACGCGGGCGTGCCGGTGGTCTGCGTGCCGGGCCCCTCGGCGCTGATCACGGCCTATGCACTCTCCGGCCTCGGCGAGACGAGGTTTACCTTCGAGGGCTTCCTCAGCGTGTCCAAGTCCAGCCGCCGGGAGCATCTGGACAGTCTGCGCTCTGAGCGCCGGGCGATGATCTTCTACGAAGCGCCCCATAAGCTGCGCAACACCCTGGACGACTTCGCCGCCGTCTTCGGCGATGCCCGCCCGATCTTCCTCGCCCGCGAGCTGACCAAGCTCCACGAGGAAGGCGTCAAGACCACCATCGGCGAGGCCGTCGCCCACTATAAGGAGCATGACCCCCGCGGCGAGTATGTGCTCATCGTCTGGGGCAAGCCCGAATCGGAGCCGGATGAGGATTCCTCAAAGCCCGATCCCGTGGCGATTGCCCGCGCCTACGTGGAGGATGGCATGAGCGTTTCCGAGGCCGCCAAGCGCGCCGCGAAGGAGACCGGCAGTCCGAGAGGGAAGATTTACTCCGCGCTGCTTGCGGAGCAGTAACCGTGCGGGAATCAGAAGTTGATCCTCTCAGTCAGCTTCGCTGACAGCCCCCCAAAGAGGGGAGCCAAGGTTCAGGTTTTCGCGTCTCTCCCCTTGCCTCTCCCTTTGGTCTCTCCCCTTGCCTCTCCCTTTGGGAGAGGTACCGAGCGTATACAAGGCGGAGATGGTATCTTTTCTCTACTCTTTCACCCCAGAGGTATCACTATGAACACCATTCTTTCAACCCTCACCGCGCCCTGGTACTACGGGTTGTTGCTCACCATCGGGGCCTTTCTCTTCGGCCGCTGGTTACAGGCAAAAACCGGCTGGCGGTGGCTCAACCCCATGGCAGTGGGCATGGTTCTCATCATCGGCTTATTCCTGGCCTTTGATCTGGACTTTGATACCTACAACCAGTCCGCGCAGATTCTCACGAAGCTCCTTGGCCCTGCCACGGTAGCGCTCGCCATCCCCCTCTACCGGCAGATTGAGGTATTAAAGCGTCACTGGCAGCTTATCCTGATCTCGGTGGCCTGCGGTGCGATCTCCGCGATGCTTTTCGTGGCCGGCATGAGTGTTCTGCTGGCCGTGGAGCCGGAGGTTTTCCGCTCGATCGTATCCAAATCCATCACCACCGCCATCGGCATCGGCGTCACCGCGGAGCTGGGCGGTCATCAGGAGCTGACGATCTTTGCCATCACCCTCACCGGCATCACCGGCGCGATTCTGGGCAGCGCCGCCTGCAAGCTCTTCCGCATCCGCGACCGGATGGCGGTGGGGTTAGCCTTCGGCACGTCCTCCCATGCCATCGGCACCTCCCGTGCGCTTGAAATCGGCGACATCGAGGGTTCCATGTCGGGATTGGCGATTGTGATTGCCGGTGTGATTACGGTGGCGCTGGCGCCATGGGTGGGGAGTTGGATTTAATCCGGGCGACAGCCCGGAACCCTAACCGGGCGGCAGCCCGGAACCCTAACCGGGCGGCAGCCCGGAACCCTAACCGGGCGACAGCCCGGAACCTTAACCGGGCGGCAGCCCGGAACCCTAACCGGGCGACAGCCCGGAACCCTAACCGGGCGACAGTCCGGAACCCTAACCGGGCGGCAGCCCGGTGATCCCACAGCACCCTCCGGATGTAACTATGCACCTTCGGCGCCTTGAGGATGTCATATGGATGAAGATCCATACGCCCTGCGCCCTTCGCGCGCCCGGACCCCATTTCTTTCCGCGGCGAAAGAAATGGGGGAAAGAACGCCGCCCAAGGAAGGACTACCGGTCCTTCCTTGGGAAACCTTCTCCAGAGTCGGGGATCAAGGCCTATGAAGTGCGGTAGTAACCATGTTGGTTCCCCACACAGCACCGAGGATGCAGCCGGGGTGCTGTGCTCGGCATGAACCTGGTTAAGTGAAGTTCATAGGCGATATTCCGCCGAAATCTCGGCCGGGGACCGGGGCATGACGCGGTATCGATCGATCAACACGGCTTGTAGGCCCCGGCGGCGTTCTTTGCCTACTTTCTTTCGACGTAGAAAGAAAGTAGGCGCGGGGTGCATGCGCAATGCACAGGGCGTATCGGAAAGATGCTCTTTCCTCCCTGCGCCGCAGGCACACAACCTTCCAGAGACAAAAAGAGGGTTCTCACCAGCTCCGCCGGAGGCGCACACGCTTCCGGTTACAGAAAACGCAATTCTTTCTGTAAGATCAAGGCTTAATCGTTGCAGAAAGAGGCCGATAGCGTGGCTCATTGCTCGCTTTCGCTCGCAATTCGACGTTAATTACTACTTTTTCTATATATTTCAGCAAAGGTCAGGTATTACCATGCCTAAAAAAACTACCTACGACAATACCGCTATTACCGCGCTGAAGGGCGCAGACCGCGTCCGCAAGCGCCCCAGCGTCATCTTCGGCTCCGACGGCCTCGACGGCTGCGAGCACGCCTTCTTCGAAATCCTCTCCAACGCCATCGACGAGGCCAGAGAGGGCTACGGCTCCGTCATCAACGTGGTGCGCCATGCCGATGACTCCATCGAAATCGAGGACTTCGGACGCGGCGTCCCCGTGGACTACAACCCCCGCGAACAGCGCTACAACTGGGAGCTGGTCTACTGCGAGCTCTACGCCGGCGGCAAGTACAACAACAACGACGGCGGCTCCTACGGCTACTCCCTCGGCCTCAACGGCCTGGGCGCCTGCGCCACCCAGTACTCCTCCTCCTTCATGGACGTCACCGTGCGCCGCGACGGCCACCGCTACGATCTGCACTTTGAAAAGGGCGAGATCGTCGGCGAGCTCAAAATCTCCGATCAGGACCGCAAGGCCACCGGCACCCACTACCACTTCCGCCCCGACCTGGAGGTCTTTACCGACATCGCCATCCCGGCGGAGTTCTACATCGACGTGCTCAAGAAGCAGGCCGTGGTCAACGCAGGCCTCAAGTTCGTTTTCAAGAACGAAATCGCCGCCAACAAGTACGAAACCCACACCTTCTTCTACGAAAACGGCATCCGTGACTACGTTTCCGAGCTTGCGGGCGAGGAAACCCTCACCGCCGTGCAGGCCTGGTCCGCCGAGCGCCGAGGACGCGACCGCGCCGACCGCGACGACTACACGGTCAAGTTTGAGATCGCCTTCTGCTTCTCCAATCAGACGGCGTTTCAGCAGTACTACCACAACTCCTCCTTCCTCGAGTACGGCGGCTCCCCCGCCAACGCCGTGAAGTCCGCCTTCGTCTACTCCATCTCCAACTACCTCAAGACCAACGGCCGCTACAACAAAAACGAGTCCGCCATCACCGCGCAGGACGTCTTTGACTGCCTCTGCATCATCACCTCCGGCTTCTCCACCTTCACTTCCTACGAAAACCAGACCAAAAAGGCCATCAACAACCGCTTCATTCAGGATGCGATGAACGATTTCCTCCGGGAAAAGCTGGAAGTCTATTTCATCGAGAACAAGGCCGAGGCAGACCGTATCGCCGAGCAGCTGCTCATCAACAAGCGCGCCCGCGAACAGGCCGAGTCCACCCGCCTCAACATCAAAAAGAAGCTCACCGGCTCCATCGACATCCAGAACCGCGTGCAGAAGTTCGTGGACTGCCGCACCCGCGATGCCTCCCGCCGGGAGCTCTACATCGTCGAGGGCGATTCCGCTCTGGGCTCCGTCAAGCTCGGCCGCGACGCCGAGTTCCAGGCCATCATGCCCGTGCGCGGCAAGATCCTCAACTGCCTGAAAGTCGAGCTTGACCGCATCTTCAAGTCCGAGATCATCACCGACCTCATCAAAGTCCTCGGCTGCGGCGTGGAAAGCGTCAAGCAGAAGAAAGAGCTGGGCACCTTCTCCCTGGAAAACCTCAACTGGGCCAAGATCATCATCTGCACCGACGCCGACGTGGACGGTTTCCACATCCGCACGATGATCCTGGCCATGATCCACCGGCTGGTGCCCACCCTCATCCGGGAGGGCTACGTCTACATCGCCGAGTCGCCGCTCTACGAGATTACCACAAAAACCGACACGTTTTTTGCCTACAACGAGCGCGAAAAGACCGAAATCATCGAAAAGTTAGGCAAAACCAAGTACACGCTGCAGCGCTCGAAGGGTCTTGGTGAAAACGAGCCCGAGATGATGTGGCAGACCACCATGTGCCCCGCCACCCGCCGCCTCATCCGCGTCATGCCCGAGGATGCCGAAAAGACCGCCCAGGTCTTTGACCTGCTTTTGGGCGACAACCTCGCCGGGCGCAAGGAGTACATCGCCGACAACGGCGGCCAGTGGCTTGAGCTGGCAGACATTTCGTAAGACTTCGTCTTACGAAAATGAAGCGCGTGTTCCGCTTGCGAAACACGCATGAAGAATGAAGCGTTCGCTTCGCGAACATGAAAAATGGAGTTCGGGCGGCGGAATGATACGCTTCATTTTTCATTTTTCATTTTCCATTTTCCATGATCATTCCGCCGTGAGCGGAATGATCTCTTCATTTTGTACAAAAGGTATCTGTCTATGAGTAAAATTATTCTCGGCCTCTCCGGGGGCGTTGATTCCGCCCTTGCGGCCTCACTGTTAAAATCCGGCCACGACGTGGTGGGTGTATACCTCGACATCACAGGCTCCGGGGCGCCGGAGGCTGCCGTGGACGCGGCGCGGGTGCTGGGCATCGAGTTGATCGTGCGCGACGTCTCCGCGCTGCTGGAAGAGCGCGTCTGCGCGCCGTTTGCCGAATCCTACCTCTCCGGCGAGACGCCGATTCCCTGCATCGTCTGCAACCGGGAGATGAAGTTTGCCACCCTTTTCGCCGTTGCCGACGAGATCGGCGCGGAGCGTGTCGCCACGGGGCACTACGCCCGGTTGGGGACATACGCAGGCGCGGCGGCGATCTGCCGGGGTGCATCGGCGAAGAAGGATCAGTCGTACATGTTATACCGTTTGGAGCGCCAGTGGCTTTCCCGGCTGATTTTTCCTTTGGGAGAATATGCCGACAAGGAAGCGGTACGGGCCGACGCGCGGGAAGCTGGGCTTATTCGGGCGGCTGAGAGTGCCGACTCGCAGGACATCTGCTTCATCCCGGACGGGGATTATGCCGGATGGATCGAGCGGCGGGGAGTTTTCCCTCCTCCGGGGGATATTGTAGACGAGGACGGCCGGGTGCTGGGGCGTCACGAGGGCATTCACCGGCACACGGTAGGACAGCGGCGGGGATTAGGCATTGCCGCGGGCGAGAGGGTATATGTGAGCCGGATTGACCGGGAGAAGAATCAGGTGGTACTGGCCCGGGGGACGGCGCTGGGAAGCCGGGTTGTACGGGCAAGAGGATGCCATTTGCTGACCGACGCGCTGCCGGAGTGGGTAGATGCGAAGGTGAGGTATGCGGCGAAGGCAGAGAGAGCGAGGGTGCTGGAAGCCGACGAGGGCGGGATGCTGACGGTAGAGTTTGAGGAGCCGGTAAGGGCGCCCGCGCCGGGGCAGAGCCTGGTACTGTATGATGGCGACGCGCTGCTCGGCGGCGGATATATCACGAGATAAAATGCAACAACAGGAGAAGATTGTAAGGACGGATACAGCGTGGCACACGCAAAACGGGTCCAGGGTCCGTTGGACCCTGGCGCAGGGGTCAAAGGGGGCGGCGTTAGCCCCCGTCCATCCCGTACGGCGAATCAACAGAATGACAGATGAAGCGTAGCAGAGGACGGCAAAAACAAAGAAAAAATTAAATCGAAAGTGATACTTTCGATCGTATCTTCTGCTGTACCAACGTCGAATGACAAGCAGCGCGAGTCATGAGCCACGATATCGAACGTCTCCTGTTATACAAAGTGATAGAAAGATCCCGTATTCTGTTGTCCAAGGCTTTTGGGATACAGAATACGGGATCTTTGTATTTTTTGAAAAACAGACGCCGGGAAAGCTGCAGGTTTTCCGTGAACGGCATGAAAAGAAAAAGGAAGTACGCCGGAGACGGTCGAAAAAGTGGCTCGACGCTCGTGAACGCGCAGCGTTCACTGGCGTCTCGACGTTGGTACAGTGGAGAATACGATCTGTTGGAAAGCACTCTCTTTTTTTCATTTTTTCTTTTTGCCGACCTCTATCCGCTCCATCTTTCATTCTGTTACTGCGCCATACGGGAACGTCCAGGGGCTGCTCGCCCCTTCAACCCCCGGCAGGGGCGGCACGCCCCTGCACCCGTTTTCGCTGCGCTCCTTAGCAATTACTGCATTTCACGATCCGGTATTGCATTTTCTCCCCCGCTTATATTTTTTACATTTCCGCATTGCCTTATCTCGCTTTTCATGGTATACTTTCTATAATTGTATCATTACGGAGGTATCCCCCTATGAAGCGCATCATCGCCCTCGCTCTCACCGTCGTTATGTGTCTCTCCCTTCTTACCGGCTGCGGCGCTACCGGCCTCAAAATCGACGGCAAAAACGTCGACCTCGGCTACTACGCCTACTTCTTCGGCTCTTCCTACCCCACCTACGCCATGGAAGGCAGCGAATTCATCTCCGGCGTCGCTATGGAGTCCCTCAAGCAGTTCATCGCCGTCAAAAACCTCGCCAAAGAACTCAAAGTCGAGCTCGAACCCCTCGAACGCAAGGCCGTGATCGATTCCATCAACGCTCAGGTTAACGAAATGGGCAAGTCCAACTGGAACATGGTCCTCAATGCCCTCGATCTTACCGAAAAACAGTTCCTCGATATCCAGTACAACTATACCCTCATGAACAAACTCCGCGATTATTTCTACAACCGCGAAACCGGCGTCTCCCCCCTCACCAACGATCAGGTCGCCGCGTCCTACAAGGAACAGTTCATCCACTGCCGCCATATCCTGATTAACACCCAGACCGCTCAGTCCGAGGCCGACTTCGGCAAGGCCCTCAAGACCGCTGACGAGGCCTACAAGCGCGCCGCCGCCGGTGAGGATTTCGTCGAACTCATGCACGAGTACAGCGAGGACCCCGGCCAGCCCGACGAAGGCTACTACTTCACCGAGGGCCAGATGGTCACCCAGTTTGAGGATGCCGCCTACGCCCTCGCCGAGGGTGAAATCTCCGAGCCCATCCAGTCCACCTACGGCTACCACATCATCCAGCGCCTCCCCGTCGAGGACGAGTACGCCCTGAGCCAGGTGGACACCTACTACGACTACTACGCCTCCATTGAGTTTGCCAAGAAGATCGACGCCATCACCGCCGAGATGGAAGTTGAAACCACCGAAGAGTTCTACAACTACGATCTCTCCAATGCCGTGGGCGTCTTTGGCAGCGGTTCGTAACTCAAAACCAATCAGGGAGCTGTTCCAAACGGAACGGCTCCTTTTTTTGCCCGCAAAACATTCTGTTTCCGTAATGACAGCTTCGTGGTATCCCCTCTCAGTCCGGGTCGAAGACCCGGACAGCTCTCCCATAGGGAGAGCCAAGCCGATGCAGGAGATGCTGTCGGCAGATGATCCCAGCTCCCCCTTTGGGAGAGCTGGCAAGGTCAGCCGCTGGCGGCTGCCTTGACCGAGAGGACTTATGCAGCCCCCCTTTTTTGCCATCAAAAAGGAGCTGCCCGGAAAGGCAGCTCCTTCATTGTTTTATGCTTACTCTTCCATCGCCACCGTCACCATGGCGAAGGTCACGCGGTGCTCGGCGATGCCCAGCACCTTGATATGCATACGCTGGTACTCCATCTCAAAGAGGATGCCGTCCTCGGGGATGGAGCCGTATTCGCCGAATACGAAGCCGGAGAAGGTGTCGTAGGTCTCCATGACCTCTTCCGCCAGCTCAACACCCAGGGTCTCGGCAACCTCATCGAGCGTCGCGTCGCCGCGCACGCGCCAGCGGTTATCGTCCACGCGCTCGATGGACGGCGGCAGCGCTTCTTCGTCGTCTCCGTCCTCCAGCTCGCCGACAAGCTGCTCCAGCAGGTCGTTCATGGTCACGATACCGGCCATGCCGCCGTACTCGTCGAGCACCACGGCGAAGTGGTTGCGGGTGGTCTTCATATGGCGGAACAGCACGTTTGCGCGCACGGTCTCAGGCACGAAGTACGCGGGGCGCACGGCCTTTTCCAGCACGTTTTCGCGGGTACGTTCGGCCTCGGGCAGGCGGTAGTAGTCGCGGGTATAGAGAATGCCGACGATATTATCCACGGTGCCGTCGCAGACGGGGAAGCGGGCGTGGGCGTTATCGCGGATGACGGCCTCCCACTCCTCCTGGCTCTCCTCGAGCCAGAGCATGGTGATATCCACGCGGTGGACGGCCAGCTCGCCCACGGGCAGGTCGTCGAACTCGAACACGTTCTGGATGATCTGCTTCTCGTCGTCGTCGATGACGCCCTTTTCGCTGGCCTCGTCAACGGACATACGGATCTCCTCCTCGGAGATCTGGGAATCCTCCTCATCGGGGTCCATTCCCAGCAGGCGCAGGACGCCGTTGGTGGAGATGGTGAGGAGCCAGACGATGGGAGAAAACAGGGTTGCGATGGTATAGACGATACCGGATATGGCAAGTGCGACGCCCTCGGGGTTTTTCATAGCAATACGCTTGGGGACGAGTTCGCCGCAGATGAGGGTTATGTAAGACAGGATGAGGGTAATGAGAACAACGGTGATGGCGTCGAGGGTAGCCGCGGGGATCGGGATGCCGAAGCCGGTGAGCCAGGAGCAGAGGCGATCGGCGAAGTTCTCGGCGGCGAAGGCGGAACCGAGGAAGCCGGAGAGGGTGATGGCGACCTGGATAGTGGACAGGAAGCGTGAGGGCTGCTCGGTGAGTTTGAGCAGGCGCTGCGCGCCCTTATTGCCCTCCTCAGCGAGGCGGGAAAGCTTACCGTCGCTGGAAGAGAGGACGGCGATTTCGGCGCAGGCGAAGACGGCGTTACAGAGAATGAGAACGAGCTGCAGGATCAATTGTCCGACTATGGGGTCCACGAAGGTATTCCTCCTTAAAATTTGAGCTTATACGAGCCAAAAAAGAACGCAAAAAGGCACCCCCACCGCGATCAGACGCTGTGGGCGCACCGAGAGAGCACGAGAAAGCCGCGGCGCATGGAAGAAGCGCCGGGAGCGGTCGTGGTATGAACTTTTGCGGTATACGCGGCGGTTGCCTGACTACCGTCGGGACTACTGTCGCTGTCGTTCATGGCTATGTTAAAAGCTCCTGTTGTATTCCCGCATATGCGAGGTTAAGGATAGTATAGCAGGTTATGAAAGGATTGTCAAGGGGAATAGAGGAAATGCAATACCGGGGATGATACCTGTAATTGCTAAGCGGCGCAGCCGAGTGAGGAACGCTTTGCGTTCCTCGGGGTGCAGGGTGCTTTGCACCCTGCCGGGGGTTGAAGGGGCGAGCAGCCCCTGGGCGATCCCGTACGGAGCAGTGGCAGAATGAAAGATGAAGCGTAACAGCGGATGGCAAAAAAGAAAAATAATGAAAAAAAACAAAACCTTGCCGCCTGATCGCATTTTCTGCTTTCTTGCGTCGAGTCACACGCGAAGCAAGTGACGAGCCACTATAGAACTCGTCTTCTTCAACCTGACCAAATAAAGAGAACCCGTATTCTGTACCGGATAAGCCTCCGAAATACAGAATACGGGTTCTCTTTGGGGATTATGGGGGTGGAATATTCGCCGGAGGCGACATTGAAATCAAAGATAAGTACGCCAAGGACGGGATGTTTCTGGCAAGTAAGGTTACAGAATACGGAATTAAACGTGGCTTGTGACTCGTGAACGCGCAGCGTTCACTTGTCACGCGACGCAAGGAAGCAGAAAATGCGATCAAAAGTACAGGTTTTGATTCAATTTTTTCTTTTTCGCCGGTCTCTGTCGTGCTTGATCTTTCATTCTGCCGGTTCGCCGATGCGGGAAGGACGAGGGGCTGCTCGCCCCTCTTTGGACCCTCGGCAGGGGCGGCACGCCCCTGCACCCGTTTTATTGGAACGCAAAGCGTTCCAATGCTACTGCTTAGCAATTACTGCGAATCACAATTCGATACTGCATTTCGTGGGCTCAGTCCGCAAGTTTCTTCAGTATCTCAACGCTTCTGGCTATAAACTTCGTCATGTCCTCGGCGCTCAACGGTTCATGGGCAATTCTTGCCAGGTCATACACCTGCTCCGTCAGCTCCGCCGCATCGCCAAACTTACCCGCCTTCAGCATCTTATCCAGCTTCCCGATCAGCGGATGATTCTCATTGATCACCAGCTTCTTCTCACTCGGGAACATACCCGGATCCTGCCCGAACATCTTCGCCATCTCCTGCAGTCGTCTGCCTTCCTCCGACAGCACCATCACCGCAGGCGCAGCGCTCTCACTCAAACTCGCCAGCTCCACCGCGACTCCCGGGGCAACCCCCGCAAAGCCCGACTTCAGCCCCTCGGCGTCCAGATCGCTCCCCGTCTTCTCCGCAGCCAGATCCTCAACGCTCGAGTCAATTCTCTTGAACCGCAGCGTCTCATTCTTCCGCTCCAGCAGCGTGATGAAGTGGTTATCCAGTACATGATCCAGAATCACCGCAGACAGACCCTTTTCCTTGAACATCGCCAGATACTGCGCCTGCTGTCTCGGATCCGACACGTAATACACGGTCTTTTCCTTCATCGGTTCAGCCTTCGGCGCGTTCTCGTCGCCCTCCGGCACATCCATCGGGATCTCCACCTCCGGCACCGCCTCGATGTACTCATCCACCGTCTGGTAAGACCCGTCGGGCAGCTTGAAGATCAGCGCGGACTTCACCCGGTCATAGAACTTCTCGTCTCTCAGGCAGCCGTACTTGATGAAGGGGCTGACGTCGTCCCAGACCTTCTCAAAGGTCTCGCGCTCGTCCTTGAACAGGCTCACCACGCGGTCGGCGACCTTACGGGTGATATGGGCGGAGAGCTTCTTGACGGTGGAGTCGTTCTGCAGGGCGGATCTTGAGACGTTGAGCGGCAGGTCGGGGCAGTCGATGCAGCCCTTCAGGAGCAGCAGGTACTCGGGGATGACCTCTTTGAGGTTATCGGCGACGAAAACCTGGTTACAGTAGAGCTTGACCTGTCCCTCGGCGGACTCAAACTCGGATCTGAGCTTGGGGAAGTAGAGGATGCCCTTCAAACGGAAGGGGTAGTCGATATTGAGGTGGACCCAGAACAGCGGCTCGGCGGCCATGGGGAAAACCTCGCGGTAGAACTGGCGATACTCATCCTCGGTGCACTCGGAGGGAGCCTTAGTCCAGAGGGGAGCCTTGGCGTTGATGGGCTTTTCGTCCTCTTTGACTTCCTCGCCGGCTTTTCTCAGGTAGATGGGTGTCGGCAGGTAGCGGAAGTACTTCATGAGGACTTCGCGGACGGTGAAGAGGTTTGCGTACTCGGCGTTATCGTCATCGAGCACGAGGGTCATGCGGGAGCCGCGCTGGGTACGATTACCCTCGGTGATGGTGAACTCGGTGCCGGTCTCGCTCTCCCAGGTAACGGGTTCGGCGTCGGGTTTGAAGGAGAGGGTATCGATGCGCACGGACTTCGCGGCCATGAAGGAGGAGTAGAAGCCCAGGCCGAAGTGGCCGATGATCTGGGCATCGGGAGCGGAGTCCTTATACTGTTCGAAGAAGTCCTTCGCGCCGGAGAACGCGACCTGATTGATATACTTTCTGACCTCATCGGCGGTCATACCGATGCCGTTATCGTCGAAAGCGATGGTTTTATTATCCTCATCGACCTCGACGATAATACGGTAGGCTTCATCGGCGGGGACATCGGCCTGACCGACGCCGGCGAGGCCGGAGAGCTTGGCGATAGCGTCGGAGCCATTGCTGACGAGCTCACGGATGAAGATATCCCGGTCGGCGTAGAGCCATTTACGGATGATGGGGAACATGTTTTCAGCGGTGATGGAAATAGTGCCCTGTTCTCTCATGGTATATGATCCTTTCTATGGGGTTGTATTGGTGATAATCAAAGTGA
>SVMB01000082.1 GCA_015067675.1 Oscillospiraceae bacterium | reverse complement strand
TGTATTTGACAGACCTCACGCCCTGATCGACGTATCCACCCACTACTGCCCCGGCTGCTTCCACGGTATCATTCACCGTCTGGTCGCCGAGGTTATCGATGAGCTGGGCATCGAGGGCAAGACCATTGGCGTCGCGCCGGTTGGCTGCTCCGTTCTTGCCTACAACTACTTCAACTGCGATATGATCCAGGCCGCCCACGGCCGCGCCCCGGCTGTTGCCACCGGCGCCAAGCGTGCCAATCCCGACAAGGTCGTCTTTACCTATCAGGGCGACGGTGACCTGGCCGCCATCGGTACCGCCGAGACCGTCCACGCTGCCACCCGCGGTGAAAACATCACCGTTATCTTCGTCAACAATGCCATCTACGGCATGACCGGCGGCCAGATGGCCCCCACCACCCTGCCCGGTCAGGTCACTCAGACCACGCCCTTCGGCCGTGACGTCAAGGAAGCCGGCAACCCCATCCGTGTCTGCGAGCTGCTGTCCAGTCTCGACGGTCCCGCGCTTCTCCAGCGCGTCACCTGCGACACCGTTCCCCACATCCGTGAGGCGAAGGCCGCCATCAAGAAGGGTTTCCAGAACCAGCTCGAGGGTAAGGGCTTCTCTCTCATCGAGGTCGTCTCCACCTGCCCCACCAACTGGGGTCTTTCTCCCGTCAAGGCCATCGACTGGCTGCGTGAGAACATGCTGCCCTACTATCCGCTGGGCGTTTACAAGAGCATCGACTAATCATCCTGCCTGAATCTACAGAGAAAGAGGTTTGCACAATGGCTGTCAATCATCAGATATTCCTCGCCGGTTTCGGCGGACAGGGCATCCTGTTTGCCGGCAAATTCCTCGTCTACGCGGGTATGCTGGCAGGCTACGAGGTTTCCTGGATGCCTTCCTACGGCCCCGAGATGCGCGGCGGTACCTGTAACTGCTCCGTCAACATCTCCGACGAGCCCGTCGACTCCCCCATCATCCTGCATCCCACCATCCTCACCGTCATGAACCTGCCTTCCTTTGACAAGTTCGAGTCTGCCACCGTCCCCGGCGGTAAGGTTTTCATCGACGCTTCCCTCATCGAGCGTGCTCCCGTGCGCACCGACGTTGACAACTACGCCGTTCCCGCCACCGGTCTCGCCCGTGAAAACGAGATGACCAAGCTTGCCAACATGATCCTGGTCGGCAAGATCATCAAGGAGACCGAAATGTTCGACGAAGAGCTGGTCAAGAAGGCTCTCGCCAAGGTCTGCCCGCCCAAGAAGCCCGAGCTGTTCGATATGAACCTCAAGGCCATCCAGCTCGGCATGGGTCTGTAAGACCCCATCCGAAAGGAGTTCCCAATGTCTATCTATAATCAGGAGATTGCCGAGCGGCTTCACGCCATCCGTGAGCTGTCGGAAATGTCGCCTGAGGAGCTCGCAGCCGCCATGAACATGGCGGCTGACGAGTACCTGCGCTACGAAAGCGGCGAGGTTGACATTCCCATCAGCGCCCTTTACGACGTTTCCAATACCCTCGGCGTCAGCATCACCGAACTGCTCACCGGCGACCGCCCCCGTCTGCATACCTACAGCCTTGTCCGCAACGGCCGCGGTATCCAGGTCGAGCGCAGCGAAGCCTACAAGTATGAGGATCTTGCCTATAAATTTGCCGGCAAGAAGGTCTCTCCCTTCCAGGTTCACATTGCCGCCGGCGAAGAGGATGAGCCCTACCACCTCAATGTCCACTCCGGTCAGGAGTACCATTACTGCCTTGAGGGCAGCTACAAAATCTTCATCGCAGACAAGGAAATCACCATCAATCAGGGCGATTCACTCTATTTTGATTCCGGTAATCCTCACGGCATGAAAGCTATTGGCGGAACGCCGGCTCGAGTGCTGGTCGTCGTTATCTGAGTTATAAGGAGTACACCCCCATGGGTATCATTGAACGTTACTGTCGCACCGAATATGCCTCCTACGAGGATTTTTTTAACAATTTTACCATCAACGTCCCCGAACAGTTCAACTTCGGCTATGACGTTGTGGACGAATGGGCCCGCATGGAACCCGAAAAGCGTGCTCTGGTATGGTGCGACGACAACGGAGCCGAGCGCACCTTTACCTTCTCCGAGATCAGTCGGGAATCCAATCGTGCCGCCAATGCCCTGCGCCGTCTGGGTCTTGGCCGCGGCGATGCTGTGATCATCATGGTCAAGCGCCGCTATGAGTTCTGGATTCTCATGCCCGCGCTGTGCAAGCTCGGTGTCACCGCAATCCCCGCTACCCACATGCTCACCGCCAAGGACGTTACCTACCGTGCTGAGCTGGCAAAAGTCAAGATGGTCATCACCGTTCCCGATGACGGCATCTGTGCCTACATCGACGAAGGTCTGTCCAAGGTCACTCACGAATGCCGCAAGGCCGTGGTATACGGCAGCCGTCCCGGCTACATCAGCCTCTGGGATCTGGTTGAGGCCGAGAGCGATGAGTTTGTCCGTCCTACCGGCGACGATATGCCCCGCAATGATGATATCATGCTGGGTTACTTCACCTCCGGTACCTCCGGTCCTCCCTCTCTGGTCACCCATGACTTTGTCTATCCCCTCGGTCACATCCTGACTGCCAAGTTCTGGCAGAACCTGCAGGAGACCGACCTGCACCTGACCGTGGCCGATACCGGCTGGGCCAAGTGCTCCTGGGGTAAGCTCTACGGTCAGTGGATCTGCGGCGCGGCGCTGTTTGTCTATGACTACGGCACGAAGTTCCAGCCCACGGATCTTCTGCGCGTGGTGCAGGCGCACAACGTCACCACCTTCTGCGCGCCTCCCACCACCTACCGTTTCCTCATCAAGGAAGACCTCTCTCAGTTCAATCTCTCCTCCCTGCGTGCCAGCTACACCGCCGGCGAACCTCTCAACCCCGAGGTTTTCAACCGCTGGAAGGAATTTACCGGCCTTGAGATCCGTGAAGGCTTCGGTCAGACCGAGACCCCCGTTCTCATCGCCACCACGCCCTGGATCGAGCCCCGTTCCGGCTCCACCGGCAAGCCCATGCCCTGGATGAACATCCAGATCCTCGACGAGCACGGCGAGATCTGTGAAGCCGGCGCCGAAGGCGAAATCTGCATTCCGCTTGCCAACGGCAAGCCTGCCGGTCTCTTCCGTGAGTACTTCGGCAATGCCGAAAAGAACGCCAAGGCTTTCCACGACGGTTATTACCACACCGGCGATATGGTCTGGAAGGACGAGGAAGGCTACATCTGGTTCGTCGGCCGCAATGACGACGTTATCAAGAGCTCCGGTTACCGCATCGGTCCCTTCGAGGTCGAAAGTGCTCTGATGGAGCATCCTGCGGTGCTCGAGACCGCGATCACCGCGGTTCCCGATCCCAAGCGCGGTCAGGTGGTCAAGGCCACCATCGTGCTGACGAAGGGCTATTCTCCCTCCGACGAGCTGGTCAAGGAGCTGCAGAATCACGTCAAGCGTACCACTGCTCCTTACAAGTATCCCCGCATCGTGGAGTTCGTGGACGAGCTGCCCAAGACCATCTCCGGCAAGATCCGCCGCGTGGAAATCCGCAAGAATGACGCGGAAACCAAGTAAAGTTCAAAAACTCAAAAGAGCTTGCAGAATCACTCTTCTGCAAGCTCTTTTTCTGTTCGTTCTTCCGATCCGACAATACCGCTTCCATCCTCAAAGATAAATGCACGCCGCCGGATTCCATCGACTTCAATCCAGCTTCTTTCTTTCCGCCAGCGTTCCAGACTGCACTTTGTCCTTACAATATCCGGTTTCAGCACATCCTCAGCTGAAATTCTGAAATAATTTATCGCACAATAAACGGATTTCAGACTTATCCTCTTTGGATATTCACCGCGATCAATCATTCTGACTTGCTCTTGCGTTGCGTGCATAATCAGCGCCATATCCTCCACGCTGATTTCATGCAGCAGGCGAAGCTGGCTGAGGTTTTCACAGATAATATGCAAAAAATCATTCATACTTTTTCCGGTTGCCGCCCGGACTTCTTCACATTCATCCATAGTCAGTTCCGTACCGCTTCCGAGCTTGTCGTGCAGTTCCTGTCCCATCCGTTTTTCCTCCGCTGATTATGCGTACGGTGCAATTTTTTCGCCGTTAATATACAGTTTAGATATCTACTATCTAATTCATATACTATTATAACTGTTTTTCGCCTAAAATCAATAGAGCAGAAAAAAATTATCTAAACAGGATATTGATTATGGAGATTGTATAATGGCGAAAACACAATTCTTGATTCAGGGAAATATTTGCGGCGAACGTGTTCGCATTGCCCGTTCCATTCAGACCCCTCCCATGAAACAGGAAGACCTTGCCTGCAAACTGCAGCTCATGGGCATGGACATGACACCCATTATCATTTCACGCATAGAAACCAATAAACGTCATGTCTGCGATGCTGAGCGCCATGCGCTTTCCAAGGCGTTGGGCGTTACCATGGAATGGCTGTGCGGAGAAGGGGATGAAATCAGACTGCGCCGTCAGCAGTAGCTGAGACTGCAAAAGGGGTTGCTGCAAGATGCAGCGACCTCTTTTTTTCTTTACAGCCGCACATCCACGTCTTCGTCCAGCTCCATCGTATCCGGTGTCACCCGGCAGCAGACGCAGCGTACCTCCACGCCCGCAGCCTTTGCCCGCCGCAGCGCATCACCGAAGGCTCTGTGGGTCTCATCATTTGGCGCAAAGCCCCGCATTTTCTCCATCTGTGCCACAAACAGCACGCCGCACCGGTATCCCTCCTGCAGATGCCGCACAAGCCCCTCCATATGCTTCACACCGCGCTGGGTCGGTGCATCGGGAAAGTACAGTACCCCTTCCCGTTCCAGCGTCACACCCTTGACCTCCAGAAGCATGCGTTCACGGCCGTTTTCCAGATAAAAATCGTACCGGCTGTCACCGACGGTGTACTCCGGCCTCAGAAGCGTCGGCACAAAGCCCCAGCCGCCCGCTTTCAGCCATTCCCGTGCGGCAATATTGGGCGCCTGACTGTCTATGTTGACAATCATGCCGTTTTTCTCCACCGCAATCAGATCGCAGGCCGTCTTTCTCGCAGTATTCCCCGGAAATTCCTGCACCCAGATGCGTGCCCCCGGAACCAGCAGCTCCGCACAGCGTCCCGTGTTCTTCACATGGCAGCGCACAATCCCGCCGTCCAGGCGTATCTGCGCTATAAACCGGTTCGGTCGTGCCAGAAACACCGCCTCCCGGATATGGTCATAGATCATCGCTTCATCCTCCGTTTCGTATTGAGTATACCATCAATCCCGCCGCCTTTCAACACCTGTCAAACGCTCTGCGCATATACTGTGGCAGGCCCCATCTTCCGACAGAAAGGATGCGTGTTTTGATGTATACTGTTCTTATACTCTGCCGCAGTGCAACCCTCGCCCAGCGAACCGTCCGTCAGTTGGCGTCCATGGACTGTCCCGCAGCCATCGTTCGTCCGCCGCTGCAGCTGACCGAATCCGGCTGCAGCTACGCCGTGAGCGTATCCGGCCGCTTCCGGCCGGTGCTGGAACAGATTGCACACTCGACCGGCTTTGCCTGTACAGGTAAGCTCTACCGGGTCATCGGCGACAATTACGAACCCTTATCACTTTGAGGTGAATCCATGATCTATCTGGACAATGCGGCCACGACCCAGCGCAAGCCTGACCGGGTCTATCAGGCCGTGCGTGATGTATTATACCGCGGCGCAAGTGCAGGCCGCGGTGCCTATCCCGCCGCCGCTCTGGCGGCGGATCGAATTTATGCCTGCCGCACGGAACTTTGTGCGCTCTTCAACGTCCCATCAGAGGAGCAGATCGTCTTTACCCACAACGCCACCATGGCCCTCAATATGGCCATCAAGGGACTGCTCACAGGTTCCGGTGAGGTGGTAGTCTCCGGCTATGAGCACAACGCCGTGACACGTCCGCTGCACGCTCTGAGCCGTCAGGGTGTGCGCTTCATCCCGGCTGTATCGCCGCTGTTTGATCGTCGTGGAACGCTCGACGCCTTCTCCCGTCTCATCACCGGCGATACGGCGCTGGTTGTATGCACCCACGTCTCCAATGTGTTCGGCATGATCATGCCCATCGAGGAAATTGATGAGCTCTGTGCCCGCCGGGACGTGCCGCTCATCATCGATGCTTCCCAGTCCGCAGGTTCTCTTGACCTGGACTTTGCTTCTCTGCGTGCCGCACGCTTTGTCTGCATGCCCGGCCACAAGGGCTTGTACGGACCCCAGGGCACCGGCGTGCTGCTCTGCCGCGACGGCTGTGCTGAAACCCTCTTCGAGGGCGGCACCGGCAGCGATTCGGCCTCCTATGAGCAGCCGTCCTACCTCCCCGATCGCTTTGAGGCGGGAACGCAGAACGCCGCCGGTATCGCCGGACTCTGCGAAGGCGTGAAATTCGTGCGCGAGCGCACACCGGCCCGGATTCTGCAGCATGAACAGCAGCTCATTGCCCGTGCGGTTCACGGCCTGTCCCGGATTCCGGGGGTACACTGCTATGCGGCTCCCGACGGCGATCAGGCAGGCGTTCTCTCCTTTGAAACGCAGCAGATGGACTGTGCAGCCCTCGCTCATGCCCTGGCCTGCGCCGGTATTGCCGTGCGCGCCGGGCTTCACTGCGCCGCACTTGCCCATCGCACAGCAGACACGCTTGATCGCGGCACGGTGCGCATCAGCGTCTCTGCATTCAGTTCCTGTGACGACATTGATGCCCTGTGTTCCTCCGTGCGCGCAGCGCTCAGCGCCCGAAAATCCCCTGTCTTGTGACTGCACACCCCCGCTTTCTGCTCCGATCGTAAAAAATGTTCAAAACTCCCTAATTTCTGCCCGAAATTATTTCACATTTTACGTGAATAACTGTTGACAACCGACGTTATTAACGGTATAATATCTAAGTACCGCTTTTGAGGTGAGCCCATGCTACTCGATGTCAAAACAATTCGTGAAACTCCGGGAGCGTCTCTCCCCTTTGATTACGAGCTGGATTTATCCACGCTCGATTTCTTTGGAGAGCAGCGTCTTCCTGCTCCTGTGCCAGTCCACGGTGAACTGAAAAACCGTGCCGGTATTCTGGAGCTCCATGCTGCAGCCGACGTGACGGTGGAAACCGTCTGCGGACGCTGTCTGAAACCACTGTCGGTTCCGCTGACGGTGTCTTTTGTGCAGCCTTTATCCGACGACCTGCAGGATGAGGAGAACGACGATATTGTGTTGATTACCGGCGACACAGTGGACGCGGATGCCATTGTGACTCAGGCGATCATCCTCGAAATAGATATGGTCTACTTGTGTTCACAGGATTGCCGCGGGCTTTGTCCCATTTGCGGCGCCGACCGGAATCTCACCCCCTGCTCCTGCGAAGCAGAGGGAGGGGGACCCTGTTCCTGTGAAACGGACGGGGACGAGAGCGGTATTGAACAGTAAATCCGCAATGCATTGCATACTATTTACAGGAGGTGTCACCGATGGCGGTACCCAAGAGAAGAGTTTCTAAGACCAGACGCGACAAGAGACGCAGCTCCCACTGGAAGCTTTCCCTGCCTGGTCTGACTAAGTGCGAAAACTGTGGCGCAGCCAGACTGTCTCACAGAGCGTGCAAGTCCTGCGGCTACTACGACGGCAAGCAGGTCATCAAGGTCGGCGAAGAGAACAACGACTAATCCGACATTGTACGAACAAGGAATTGCACTGCCCCAAAGGCGTCAAATCAAGCCTGTTTCTTGTATGAGAGACAGGCTTTTGTTCGTATATACAGCCCTTTGTATGCACATTCCGATGTGTTTTTCCCATCCCCGATATTTCAGGAGGCTTATATGAAGATCACGGTTGTGGACAAGCCCTCACCCGCCCGGCGTGCAGGTATCCGCCCCGGCGATACGCTCCTGCGTATCAACGGTCATCCCATCCGCGACGTGCTCGACTACAAGTTCTACAGCTACGATGCACGTCTCATGCTCACCGTCTCCCATCCCGACGGAAGCTCTCAGAATCTCCTTCTCAAAAAAGAGGAAGGCCAGGATCTCGGCCTGACCTTTGAGGACTATCTGATGGACAAGGCGCGTCACTGCGCCAACAAATGCATCTTCTGCTTCATCGACCAGCTCCCCCGTGGTATGCGGTCAAGCCTCTATTTCAAGGACGACGATATGCGCCTGTCCTTCCTGCTGGGCAACTACATCACCATGACCAATCTCTCCGACGAAGATCTGGACCGCATCATCGCCATGCGCATCAGCCCTCTCAACATTTCCGTTCAGGCAACGGAGCCTGAGCTGCGCCGCCTCCTGCTGGGCAATCCCAAAGCCGGACGGCTTATGGAGCAAATGCACAGGCTTGCCGATGCCGGTGTTCACATGAACTGCCAGATTGTGGTCTGCCGCGGCATCAACGACGGTGAACATCTGCGCCGTTCACTCTCCGATCTGCTGGAGATGTTCCCCCAGGTCGGCTCCATCAGCGTCGTTCCTGCAGGATTGACAAAGCACCGTCAGGGACTCTATCCGCTGGAGCCCGTGGACAAGTCCTGCGCCGAGGCTATTCTTGATCTGGTTGAACCCATCGGCGAGGATTGTCTTGCCAAATACGGCACCCGTGTGGTCTACTGTGCCGATGAGCTTTACCTGACGGCAGAGCGTCCCATTCCGGAAGCTGAACATTACGAAGAGTATCCGCAGCTTGAAAACGGCGTAGGTATGCTCGCCCTTTTCGAGGACGAAATGCGCGGACTCCTGCGTTCTCTGCGCAATTTCACCCCTGATTGGAATTTTTCTTTGGCAACAGGCTATGCTGCGGCAGAATTCATGCGGAAAATGCTTGACCTGGTCGCTGAAAAATGCCATAATAATGATAACACAGTCCCCGGCCGCGTCTATGCCATCCGCAACGATTTCTTCGGTGAAACCGTCACGGTGGCAGGTCTCATCACCGGCGGCGATCTGCTCTCCCAGCTTGCAGGAAAGGATCTGGGCAATCGTCTGCTCATCCCCGCCTCCATGCTGCGCCACGGCGAGAACGTCTTCCTCGATGATCTGACCACGGATGAGCTGTCCGAGCGTCTGGGCGTGCCGGTGGTCATCGTCCCCGGCAATGCGCAGGGACTCATCGATGCCGTTTCCGGGCGGCTTTAATGATTTGATAAGGAGCCAACGCTCATGTCTTTACCCATTGTATCTATTGTCGGACGCCCCAACGTCGGCAAGAGCCTGCTTTTTAACCGTCTGGCCGGCAAGCGTCTTTCCATCGTCGAGGATACCCCCGGCGTCACCCGTGACCGTCTCTACGCGCCCGTCAACTGGCGCGGCCGTGACTTCATGATCGCCGATACCGGCGGTATCGAACCCCATACCGACGACGAAATGCTGCGCTTCATGCGCACGCAGGCCAAGATCGCCATCGCCGAGGCCGACGTCATCGTGCTGGTCACCGACCTGCGCGTGGGTGTCACCGCCGCTGACGAGGATGTGGCGACGATGCTGCTGCGCGCCGGCAAGCCCGTCGTGCTGGCCGTCAACAAGAACGACACCGTCGGCGAACCTCCGGCTGAGTTCTACGAGTTCTACGCCCTGGGCATGGGCGAGCCTGTGGCAGTCTCCGCGCTGCACGGCTACGGCACCGGCGATCTGCTGGACCGCTGCTTTGAGCACTTCCCGCCCGAGGATGAAGAACTGGTCATCCCTGATTCCATCAACGTCGCCGTCATCGGCAAGCCCAACGCCGGTAAGTCCAGCCTCATCAACCGCATTCTCGGTGAAAACCGCGTCATCGTCAGCGATATCGCCGGTACCACCCGTGACGCTGTTGACGTGGCAGTGGAAAACGAGCACGGCAAGTACGTTTTCATCGACACCGCCGGTATGCGCCGCAAGGGCCGCGTGGACGACGAGATCGAAAAGTACAGCGTCATGCGCAGCCTCATGGCGGTTGACCGTGCAGACGTGTGCCTGATCATGATTGATGCCAAGGACGGCATCACCGAGCAGGATACCAAGGTCGCCGGTTACGCCCATGAAAAGGGCAAGGCCTCCATCCTCGTCATCAACAAGTGGGACCTCATTGAGAAGGATACCAATACGATGAAAGAGTTTGAGGAGAAGGTTCGCCAGGAGTTCGGCTATATGCGCTATGCGCCGGTTATGTTCATCTCCGCGCTCACCGGTCAGCGTGTGGACGGACTGTTCCCGATGATCAATATGTGCAACGAGCAGGCCTCCATGCGCATCTCCACCGGCCAGCTCAACGACGTGCTGCGTGACGCCATCAACCGCGTCCAGCCTCCCACAGACCGCGGCCGCCGCCTGAAGATCTACTACATGACGCAGACCAGCGTCAAGCCGCCTCATTTCGTGCTCTTCTGCAACGATGCGGAGCTCTTCCACTATTCCTACCGCCGCTACATCGAAAACCGTATCCGTGAGGTCTTCGGTCTGACCGGTACTCCGGTGCGTATGACGATCCGGCAAAAGGGCGACGAGACTTAAAGGAGGCTATGGTATGATCTGGCGTTTTCTTATCATCGCAGTCATCACCTATCTGCTGGGCAGCATCAGCTCCGGCGTGATTGTGAGTAAGCTTTTTCTGCACGACGACCTGCGTCATCACGGCAGCGGCAACTCCGGCGCTACCAATGCCTACCGTACGATGGGGGCAAAGCTGGGTCTGCTGGTGGTGCTGGGCGATGTACTCAAAGGCGTTCTGGCAGCTCTCATCGGCCGCTGGATCGGCGGCGCAGACGGCGGCTGGATTGCGTTTTTCTTCGTCATTCTGGGTCACGCCTTCCCCGTGTTCTTTGGATTCAAGGGCGGCAAGGGCGTTCTGACCACCGCCGCGGTCTTTGGTGTCATCGACTGGCGGATTCTCGTGATCCTGTTCATCGTGTTCCTCGCCTTTGCGGTCACAACCCGCTATGTCTCTCTGGGCTCTGTCTGCGCGGCAGCTTCTCTGCCCATCCAGATGATTTTCCTGCATGGTGCGAGCCCCTGGTGGTATCATGTGATCGCCTTTGTGGTGGCAGCAGGTGTCATCTGGCTGCATCGCGGCAACATCAAGCGTCTGCTTACCCATACGGAGTCGAAATTCAGTTTCAAACGCGCCAAATAACATCCAAAAGGGGCAAAAGCCAATGCTTTTGCCCCTTTATTTTGTGCTGTTAAGCTTTCTGACCGTTCTTTATACTCAATCGGCTTTTTTAAGGATCTCAGGATCGATTCTGCGGTTTTTGAAGTAATACTCCCGGTCCCGCTCACCGATCTCACGCATGATGCGGCAGGGATTGCCCACCGCCACAACGTTGTCCGGCAGATCCTTTGTAACCACACTTCCCGCACCGACCACGACGTTATCGCCGATGGTCACGCCCGGCAGCACGATCACGCCCGCACCCAGCCAGCAGTTGCGGCCGATGCGCACCGGCATATTGTACTGATACGCCTGCTCCCGCAGCTCAGGAAGAATCGGATGACCGCCCGTCGCAAGGATGACATTGGGGCCCAGCATGGTGTAGTCGCCGACATAGATGTGGGTATCGTCCACAAACGTCACGTTGAAGTTTGCGTACACGTACTTGCCGAAGTGAACGTTCTTGCCCGCCCAGTTGGCGTGCAGCGGCGGCTCGATGTAGCAGCCCTCGCCGATCTCGGCAAACATATCCGCGAGCATCTCTTCACGCTTGGCAAGCTGCGAAGGACGGGTCGCATTGAAATCGTACAGCTTTTCCATGCAGGCCAGCTGTTCACGCATAATCTCCTCATCACCGGGCAGATACAGCTCTCCCGAGTGGAGTTTATCCCTCATGCTCATGTTTGTTTCCTCCTGATTGACAGTTCAAAGGTTCTGTGTTATTATTTTAGCGTCAAATCTTTCCTTTGTCCAGTCCCATCATCAGGCTTTTTCTGCTGGGAGGCCATCTATGTGGTTATTGACAGCC
This sequence comes from Oscillospiraceae bacterium, assembly GCA_015067675.1. Classification (GTDB taxonomy): domain Bacteria; phylum Bacillota; class Clostridia; order Oscillospirales; family QAMX01; genus SIG502. The sequence goes on along the minus strand of SVMB01000082.1, from coordinate 4,299 downwards.
GTACTCTCCGCCGTTTTTGCGGGTATTACCTCAATTCTTGCCAAATGCGGCATCCATAAAACCGATTCCGATGTAGCCACCGCGCTGCGCACGATCGTGGTACTGATTTTTTCCTGGCTGATGGTTTTCATCGTCGGTTCACAGGGTACCATTGCCCAAATCAGTCCCCGCTCACTTATTTTTCTGATTCTGTCAGGTCTTGCCACCGGCGCATCCTGGATCTGCTACTTCAAGGCGCTTGCCATGGGCGACATCAACCGTGTGGTCCCCATCGACAAGTCCAGCACCATCCTCTCGGTACTCCTGGCAATCGTTCTCTTTCATGAAACCAACAATCTGCCGGTCAAGCTCATCGGCATCGTACTCATCGGCACAGGGATTTTCCTGATGGTTGAGAAAAAACAGTCAGTGCAAAAGCAGGAAAACCGCCGCTGGATTCTCTACGCCGTGCTCTCCGCGGTCTTTGCCGCTCTCACTTCCATTCTTGCAAAGCTGGGCATCTCCGGCGTTGAATCCAATCTCGCCACCGCCGTGCGTACCTGCGTGGTACTGCTGATGGCATGGGTCTGCGTCTTCCTGCAGGGCAAGCAGAAGAAGCTGCATTCACTTGACCTGCGTGAACTTGGATTCATCGCCCTGTCGGGCCTGGCCACCGGCGCCTCATGGCTGTGCTACTATCACGCGATCCAGAACGGTCCGGTCAGCGTCGTAATCCCCATCGATAAGGCGAGCATCGCGCTGACAGTTTTGTTTTCATGGTTGGTATTTCGTGAAAAGCTCTCACGCAAAGGCGTTCTCGGCCTCGTTTTGATGCTTGCCGGTACCCTTGCCATGGCGCTTTGGGCATAGCACATACATAACACGAAAAAGAGGGACAGCACCCGGAGGCTGTCCCTTATTTCCTGCCCGCGTATCGCCGATCACTTTTTCCTATCAAATGCTGTCTCTGAACTGCCGAACAGCCGAGATGAACTTTTCCAGAACCGGCGTCGGCCGTCTGTCATTTCTTGTAATGTACCCGACACTGTAAATGGAATTGCTGTCCAGCGGTACGGAAATAATTTTTCCCTCATTCAGCGCCGAGGGCATGATCCCCGTCCCAACCGTATAGGCATCCGTCCTGAGCAGAACATTCATCAGCGTCGCCCGGTCGCTGATGACGATATGCCGGGCTGCAAAATCAGCCGATATCATTTCCTCCGCAAACCAGGAATCCTTATGTGCTCCCTGCTCATAGGACAGGAACGGATAGCTTTTCAGCATTTCATACCGAAGATACGCTTCCCCTGAAAGTGGGTGTTCCCTGCGCAGAAAAACATGAGGCTTTACGTCAAACAGCGTTGAAAACGTGATCTCCTTGTTCTGCAGATACCGATTCATAATATCGATATTTTCATCCTTTATGGCAAGGATCCCGATATCGCTGCAGGCAAGCTCCACATCGCGGATCACCTCATAGGTTTCCTTTTCCTGAAGCGACAGAGAATATTCCGCCTCCGTGGTTTCTTCCACCAGTCTGCAGAATGTGTCTGCAATGAAATCGTAATGCTGTGTTGAAACATAAAGCCGTGCGCCGGTATTGGATCTTTTATATCGGTTGATGATATAATCGTTCTTGGCTACGATTTCCGCCGCGTATCTGATAAATTCCGCGCCGTCCGGGGTCAGCACCGCACCGTTCTTCGACCGCTCAAATATTTTGATGCCAAATTCCTCTTCCAGCTGCTTAATGCCTGCCGAAAGGCTCGACTGCGACACAAACAGCTTTCTGGCCGCCTCGCTGAAAGATCCCGTATGATGGATTTCCATGGCATAGATGCATTGCTGTATCGTCATCCGTGAAGCACCTCCGCAAACAGATTATAGAGTATGACCAGTACCACACCCGGGAGCATATTGATGTTTCTGATTTTATACCTGGGAGCACAGATCAGATTGAAACCTGAAAAGAACAGGATCAGATACCCCAGCGAACACATCTGCGGTACCAGATTATCTCCCAGAAAGTTTCCCATGAGACGCACCAGAGCTGCGGTCAGAAGCTGCATCGCCACAATCACTGCGGCTGAGAGAGAAACCCGTTTCCCATAGGCCGCTCCCAGCATCAGCGCAAACGGGAAATCAATTACGCCTTTGAGCATCAGCTGGAAGCTGTCTCCCTCCAATGCGTACAGAATCGGGCCGCTCATCTGAAGTCCCCCAATGCCAAAAAAGAGCACGGAGTCAATAAAGCCGTTTTGCTCCTGACCATCCCTTCCGGACAGAGACGATACTCTCTCCTCAAGTTTCAGCACGTCTCCAAGGGTACAGCCTGCAATCAGCGCAATGGTTACGATAACCGTGTGCTCTCCGACGATCTTTCCACCGGAGATACTCAGGATATTCTCAAGCACCCCCACAACGCTGATCAGCATGATGCCGATTGCCAATACAGCTTCGTTTTTGAGACTGATCCTTCTGCCAAACAGACTGCCCAGCATTCCGCCCACAAAAATTGAACCACCGCTGACAATAAACCCCATAGCTTTCCGTCCTTACCTGTTTGTTTCGGCGCACATATTGTAGCACACACGCAAACAAAAGTAAAATACAAAAAAACGATGGTCCATGAACAAAAAGGCTTGTCTTACAAAACGTAAAACAAGCCTTTTCACTTTCTGCTTATTGATTTTTTACTGCACGCTTCTTCTGGCACTCATCACCGTGTGCTTCAACAGCACCGCCGTCGTGATCGTGCCGATACCGCCGGGAACCGGGGTCAGCGCATCCACGATACCGGACACGGCCTCGGCATCCACGTCGCCGCAAAGCGTATCGCCGTCCATGTTGATGCCCACGTCGATGACGATCTGTCCGGGGGCTACAAAGTCGGCCTTCAGCATCTTTGCAACGCCTGCCGCCGCCACCACAATTTCCGCGTCACGGCACTCCGCCGCGAGATCCCGCGTACGGGTATGGCAAACCTTCACCGTGGCATTCTTCGCCAGCAGCATCACCATCAGCGGCTTGCCGACCACCAGACTGCGGCCGACAATCGTGACCTTCTTACCGGTCAGGTCGATGCCGTAATGATCGATCAGCTCCACCACCGCCTGCGGCGTACAGGGCGGATAGGCGTCCTTTGCGCCGATGAAGAGATTTGCATACCCGGCGTTGCCAAAGCAGTCTACGTCCTTCTCCGGGGCAATGAGAGCCTTCAGCGGCTCCTCGGACAGATGCTTCGGCAGCGGACGGAAGATCAGGATGCCGTGCACACCGGCGTCCTCATTGGCGCCGCGCACGGTGGCTTCCAGCTCCTCCTGCGTACAGGTTTCAGGCAGCTCCAGCACCTTCACCGCCGCACCCACAGAGGTAAAGCGCTTCGTCGCGCCGCGCTCATAGGACAGATCATCCGGACGTGCACCCACGCGCACGATGGCAAGCGTCGGGGTAATCCCCTGTCCGGCAAGATCCTTCACTTCCTCTGACAGCTTCGCCGTCATCGCCTTGACAACCGGCATACCACGCAGTTCTTTCATCTTCTCTTACCTCCGTAAACCGGCACAAACCTTTGCATAGACCGCGTCACAGCGCTGAACTGCTTCCTGGGTCAGGGCATCGGTCTGCTCGTCGAGTTTTGCCGCAAAGCCGCGATCCTTCATCAGCTTTGTGTTGATGAACACGTTGAGGGCAGCGCCCTGAGCCGCAGCTCTGCAGGCAGCCGCCGCAACGCCCACGTCGCTGACGGCAAGCTTGGAGCCCTTCTCCATCAGTTCCTCGAGAATCGGCAGCACACGGCACACGGTCTTTACGATATCCAGCGGAACCTCCGCTGCGGCGTGCAGAGCCGCTTCCAGGGTCTCATCCCGTCCCGGTGCATCCTTGGGAATGCCGTAAGCCGCAGCCAGAGGCGCAAATGCCTCGGCGTCACGGGCAATCAGTGCTTCCAGTTCATCGCGCAGCGCGGCAGTCTCGCCGAGAATACGCTCGATATCGGGTTGGAAGGCCGCGTACTTCTTCTTGCCGCTGGTGAGGTTGGCCACCATTGAGCCAAGGCTTGCACCAATCGCGCCGATGAGAGCGCTGGCACCGCCGCCGCCGGGAGTCGGCGCCTTGGATGAAAGAGCAATCAGGAAATCATGAATCGTCTCACTCATACGTTCACCTCAGAATTTGTATTACTTTTGGATTTACAGATATACTTCGTCATCGCCAGCACCACCGCGCCTGTCAGCATCGAAGCAGTCGACACAAGCAGCAGCGTATCATGGCCGCCCTGCAGCATATAGCCGCCGGTAATTGCCGCCATCGTACAGCCAA
>SVMB01000081.1 GCA_015067675.1 Oscillospiraceae bacterium | reverse complement strand
CGCCGAACATGGCGAACAGATGCTGGACGCCCAGAACGAGCATACGGCCGCCGCCGAGCTGGGAGGCGTCAAACAGACCCTCTTCGCCGAGGACGATCTTTTTCTTGGGGGCTTCTTTGCTCATGGGAAAGTTCCTCCTTCATTTGTGTGCCCTGCGCGATGCGCGCAGGCTCTGTTTTTTTGGAAAGCCGCAGGCAGGAAAAAACAGCCCTGCCGCTCAATTTGACAAGACTGCTCGCGTGGTACCCGGGATTTGCTGACCTGCCAAACCGCGGACTTCCATATTTCCTGCATAGGATACAGGAAAATCCCTCATTTGTCAAGTGCAATTCCGACAAAATACGCTTAACTTTTGTTAAAAAAACTGCTGCGCGGCAGCATGAAGCATTTTCGTGCCCCTAACACAGGCAAAATAGAGCTCTGAAAGCAGAAAAATGCAGGCGCAGCTCCGGCTGCGCCTGCAAAATGAAAGAAATAACCTTACTTGACGTACTTGCTCAGGAAATTGACGGCCAGGGTGATATCACCGACGGGATCGCCGCCGACTTCGCGCTCGATGCACAGATATCCCTTGAAGCCGATGTCGTTGAGAGCTTTGCAGTAGGCGTCGAAGGGCACGTCGCCCTGTCCCAGAGGCGTCTCGATGAAATACTGGACGCCGCCGATGCCGGTTTCCAGCTCGGACTCATCAAAAGCGCCGTAGATGATCTCGGGCTTGGTTTTGATGAGCATCTTGCCGTCCTTGGCATGAGTGTGGACGATGTAATCACGCAGGTTGTAGACAGCGCCGGGGATGTCTTCGCCGATGACCATGGCGAGGTTGGCGGGGTCGAGGTTGACGCCCATGCCCTTACCGGGGAGGGAGTCGAGGAAGGCCTTGAGGATATGGGAGGGTTCGGGACCGGTCTCGATGGCGAAGGTGCAGCCCATAGCCTCGCCCGCGATGGAGAGCTGGGAACAGGCATCGTGCATGGCGGCGTAGCGGGCCTTGGTGGAATCCTCGGGGACTACGCCGATGTGGGTGGTGACGATGTTGCAGCCCAGGTCGAGAGCCATTTCCATCACGCGCTTGGAGCGCTCGATGCGCATGGGATTCTCGGCAGGATCCATGAAGCCGTGCCCGCCGAAGTCGCCGCAGAGGGCAGAGAACTCAAGGCCCAGATCCTGGGTGAACTTGAGCAGTTCGCGGCGGGCTTCCTTGCCCATGTTCTCAGCGGCGGTCTCGCCGTCGGTGGCCTGCAGCTGGATGCCCTTACAGCCGATCTCGGCAGCCTTGGCAATGCTCTCACGCAGACCCAGGCGGAAGTTATTGGAACGAACACCGATGGTAAAGTCGTACATGTCAAAGTCTCCTTATACTCAAGTGATTGATAATCAGATTATATCATATGAGGAAGATCGGTGCAAGAGGGGTTGCGAAAGGGTTAAAGGCTTTTGCTAAACGGACAAGCCGGGAATACCCTGCGGTCAGTTCAGATGAGGCAGGAGGTATTCCATAGCCACCATACCCACGTCCACGCGGCCGCGTACGGTGGTGGTGAAGGAGATCAGGGTATCGTTCAGATCAAAGCGCGGATGGGGATCGATGTGGTAGGGGCAGGGATCGGCGGGCGTCCACCACTCGACGACGGGGTTTTTGGTGAGGAACCGGAAGAGCTTATCCGTCTTGCGGTCATAGATGTGCAGCATCGTCTCGCAGCCGCGCCAGCTGGTCAGCTTGCCGTCGGGATAGGTGCTGTCGATGACGAAATACCGCTCGTCCCGGGAGCAGTGAGCATGCCAGGTGCCGATGCCGTTGCCGGGGATCGGCACGGTACAGACGGTCTGGGGCTCGCGGTCGTCGAGGAAGTTTTGCCCGACGATGGCGATGAGCTCGTCGTCTTCCGCAGGTGCGCTGAAATGATTGCCGCTGCGCCAGCGATTGGAGCAGTAATAGACGCTCTTGCCGTCGGGTGCCCACCATTCATGCATGGCCCAGTTGAAGATGGGCGGCAGCACGGTACGCTTGCCGTCACGGGAGATGACGTTCATGCGCGGATAGACGCCGTCCTCCAGTGCGGGAGCGAAGGCGCGCCCGGCTTCCGGCGCATACTTGTAATCGTGTGCGCACATACACAGATCACCGTCAACCGGGTTCATCTGCGCGTGATTATAGAAGAGCTTGTCCGTGCGATACCACTCACTGAATGCGCCGGTGGCAATGTCGAAGGTGCCGATGAAGCTGCCCAGCGGCGTCTGAATATCCGCCAGCAGTTCGCGGTAGTCCGGCGTAAAGGTCAGGTGGGTACCTGCCCAGGTGACGGAGGCCTTGCGGCAGACCTCGGGGAGAATTGCAATACGTACGGGTTTGTCGGCGGGATTGGGGGTTCTGCGGAAGATACCCAGTGTCGTGCCGTAATACAGCTCACCGCTGCGGGGATCCACCGCGCCGTTGGCGCCGGCTTCAAAGAAGTAGTGAACCTCATCGGTCAGAAAATCGATGACCGCCATGGTATGACCCGGCGTGGAAGGATGCGCGCATTTGAACCAGAAGTAGCGGCCGTCGGCGGACCAGGGATTGGAGATATAATAGAGATTCTGCTGAATCTGTGCGCCGCGGGTGGATAAAATCGCGATCGGAACCTGGCTGACGGGGTCAATATAGGTGGTAAAATGCCGGGAAGTATACGGATTATACATGAAATCCCTCACAAAACGCGTTTTTACGGATTGGCTGCGGAATATTCGGCGAAATTGGTCATGCGGGCGTACATGCCCTTCTTTTCCAGCAGCGTCTGGTGATTTCCCTGCTCCTCAATGCCGTTTTTGCTCAGGACGATGATCTCATCGGCATCACGGATGGTGGAGAGACGGTGGGCGATGGTGAGCGTGGTACGGCCCTGGGACAGTTCCTCGAGAGAGCGCTGGATAATGCGCTCGGATTCGTTGTCCAGCGCGGAGGTCGCCTCATCCAGCAGCAGGATCGGCGGGTTTTTCAGGAATACACGGGCGATGGAGATGCGCTGTTTCTGTCCGCCGGAGAGCTTTACGCCGCGTTCGCCGATGTAGGTGTCGTAACCGTCGGGGAATTCGCGGATGAACTCATCGGCGCAGGCGCGCTTGGCTGCAGCAACCACTTCCTCCTCCGTCGCGTCAGGACGGCCGTAGAGGATGTTTTCACGGATGGTGCCGGAGAACAGGTACACATCCTGCTGGACGATACCGATGTGGCGGCGCAGGCTTTCACGGGTGATTTTGCGGATATCCACGCCGTCGATGCAGATCTTGCCGGAGTCGAGGTTGTAGAAGCGGGGGATGAGATTGCACAGGGTGGTCTTGCCGCCGCCGGAAGGACCGACGAGGGCGTAGCTGGAACCGGCGGGGATGTCCACGCAGATGTCGTGCAGGACCTCGGTGGCGTTGTCCTCGTAATGGAAGGTGACGTGCTCAAGAGTGATGTTGCCGCGCACGGAGGGCAGATCCACAGCGTCGGGATCATCTTCCTCGGGCTGCTCATCGAGCACTTCGAAGAAGCGGTCGATGGAGGTGATGCCGCGCTGGAGCGACTCGGAGAAGTCCACCAGGGAGCGGATGGAGCCCAGCACTGTGCTGACGAAGAGCAGGGAAGAGGTGAAGTCGCCGATGGAGAGCTGGTTGTGGGTCAGAAGCACCACGCCGAGCACGACGACGAGCAGATACATCAGACCGTCGAAGCAGCGGGTCATGCTGTGAAAGCCTGCCATGGCGTAGTAAGCGTTTGCCTTGATGCCGAGGAACTTGGCATTGTCACGGGCGAACTTCTCATTCTCGATCTTCTCGTTGCCGAAGCTCTTGACCACGCGGATGCCCAGGAGGCTGTCCTCGACACGGGCGTTCATTTCACCCAGCTGGCTGCGCTGTAGGGCAAAGGCGGCGCGCATGCGGTTCTTGAAGAGCTTGTGGATGATGAGCATGATCGGGATGCTGGCGAGGATTGCCAGTGCCAGCCAGAGATTGTAGGTGCAGAGGATGCAGAAAGCCACGGTGATCTTGAGACCCGCGGTAAAGATCATTTCGGGGCAGTGGTGGGCAAACTCGGTGATATCGAAAAGATCGGTGGTGATGCGGGACATGAGCTGACCGATCTTGGTGTTGGCATAATAGCCGAAGGGGAGCTTCTGCAGATGGGCGAACATGTCCCGGCGCATGGCGGTTTCCATCTTGGCGCCGATGATGTGACCGTAGGAGGAGACGAAGAAGTTGGCGCCGACGTCAAGGAGACGCATGAACAGATAAAAAAGCGCAATGCCGGTGATGTAGCGGGGCGTGAGAGAGGACAGATCGGAAACCGCCATGTCGGTGAGCTGACCGACGATGATGGGCAGGATGATGTCACAGACAACGAGGAAGGCTGAGCAGAGCATGTCCAGCGTCAGCATGCCGATGTGGGGTTTGTAGTAGGGAATGAAGCGCAGAAGGGTACGTTTTCCGGAGTGGTTCATGCGTGTAATCCACCTTTCACAATTGGATTGGATAAATGTAGTGTACCACACAACGGGTTTCTTTGCAAGAATAAAGTGAGAATGCAGGCACGTGAGAGAAAAAAAGAGAGCTCCGCAAAAGACCGGAGCTCTCAGACAGCAAAAAATTTAGCCCAGAATCATCTGGCCGAACTGATCCGGCACATGGAAGTCGGGACGCGGCACCTTCTCGGTGTCGAAGGGGAAGGCGGTGAGGTAGTGGCTGGTCTGACGGGTGGAACCGCACTTGTAGAGGTTGGCGCGGATGATGTCGCCGGACTTCAGGGGCTCAAAGCCGGGGATGTACTTGGCCATCATGGCCCAGGGAGCGGTGAAGCTGAGCTGCCAGTAGCGGCGGCCGAAATCGTCAAACTTCTTGGTGACGGTGATGTCGAAGTCCTCGATGGGCCACTCGACGCAGCAGCGGCCGACGCGGGCGGTCAGACCGTAGTGCAGCAGCAGAGTGGGATTGGCGTTGAGTTCAAAGTTAAAGTAGCCGTTGGAGAGGTCGGCGGAAGGGGAGAAGAAGAACTCCATGCAGGAGTCACGGCAGACATTGCCGTTGCGCTCGAGCACGTCGGCCACGGGATCGACTTCGTAGCAGCGCAGATAAACCTGCAGGCCGCGATCGGAATAACCGATCTTGTACATGGCCTCGGGACGATATTCGCCGCCCCAGGGAGCAAGATCAATGCGTCCCAGCTCCAGATCGGCGGGATCGATAGAATGACGGATGGTATACATAAGCTTACCTCCATGAAGGTTTGTGGGCCGGAGGAATCCGGATGCATTCAGTGTAACATAAAATCCACGCCTTGACAAGAGAAAACTTGCGTCAGCGGGTGAGCTCGGCGGGGTTGATCCAGCTGTCAAGCCGCCACTGGCCGTCCACGTACTCGACGATCTCGACCATGCAGTTGGCCGAGCGGATTTTCATAGGAGACAGCCGCATTCCCAGCACGCAGCCCGCCACAGTGCGCAGGAATCCCGCGTGGGAAAAGGCGGCGATGGTCTGATAATCGGTGGCCGCGACCATGTCAAGAAACTCCCGGGCGCGCTTTTCAATCATGTCCGGGTTTTCACCGTCAAACGGTGTGTAGTCAAGCGTTGCACGGGCGCGCTTGTATGCCTCACCGTAGCGCTCGGCGCACTCGGAAAAGAGGTTTCCGGCGAGTTTGCCGGTGCTGTACTCGCGCAGCAGCGGCGTCTGCTCGGCATTGCTGCCGGGAATGGCAAGCTGCGAGGTCTGGATGGCCCGCTTGAGGTCGCTGACATAAAGCTTGTCAAAAGGAATCTTTGAAAGATAAGTACGCAGGCTTTCGGCCTGTGCTTTTCCTTGTTCGGTCAGTTCAACCTGTGCCCAGCCGCTGTGCCGCTGAGCAAGATTATATTCACTTTCACCGTGACGGATGAAATATATCTTCATGGTTCGGCCTCCTGGGTCTTGTTTTGGAAAAACCCGGTTCCCCACCGGAAATGAGGGGGAACCGGGTCGTTTTACCGAAAAAATCAGTTGTTCTTGCGCAGCTCGGTACGGCGGATCTTTCCGGAGATGGTCTTGGGCAGCTCCGCGACGTATTCGACGATGCGGGGATACTTGTAGGAAGCGGTGTTGGTCTTGACGTAGTTCTGGATTTCCTTTGTCAGCTCATCGGAAGGCTCGTAGCCCTTGTTGAGCACGATGGTGGCCTTGACCACCTGACCGCGAACCGGATCGGGAGCGCCGGTAACGGCGCATTCGAGCACCTGCGGCAGCTCCATGAGTACGCTTTCGACCTCGAAGGGTCCAATGCGGTAGCCGGAGCTCTTGATCAGGTCGTCGGTACGGCCGACATACCAGAAATAACCGTCCTCATCACGCCAGGCCACGTCGCCGGTGTGGTACAGACCGTCACGGCAGACCTCGGCGGTCTTTTCATCATCGTGATAGTAGCCGCCGAAGAGTCCGGTGGGCTTGCCGTCCTCGATGTGGACAACGATCTCGCCGGATTCGCCGGGACGTACGGACTTGCCGTTGGCATCCACGATGTCAGCCTTGTAGGCGGGGGAAGGCTTGCCCATGGAACCGGGCTTGGGCTCAAGACCGCCCAGGGTACAGACGGTGAGGGTAGTCTCGGTCTGGCCGAAGCCCTCGGAGAGCTTGAGGCCGGTGCGGCGGTAGAAGTCGTTGTAGACCTCGGGGTTGAGAGCCTCGCCGGCGATGGTGGTGTGATGGACGCAGGAGAGATCATACTGGGAAAGATCCTCTGCAAGGAAGAAACGGAAGATCGTGGGAGGAGCACAGAAGGTGGTGATCTGATACTTCTGGATCATATCCAGCATATCCTTGGCCACGAATTTATCAAAATCGTAAACGAAAACAGGCGCTTCACAGAACCACTGACCATAGAGCTTTCCCCAGACAGCCTTGCCCCAGCCGGTATCGGCGACGGTCAGATGGAGCTTGCCGCGCTCGACGCAGTGCCAGTAGGCGGCGGTGACGATGTGGGCGATGGGATAGGAGAAGCTGTGCCAGACCATCTTGGGCAGACCAGTGGTACCGGAGGTGAAGTACATGAGCATCTTGTCGTCCACGGTGGTGGCTTCATCACCGGTGGGACGCTCAAAGACGTCGGAGGCTGCTTCGATCTCGGCGTCAAAGTCCAGCCAACCCTCGCGCTTTCCGTGGGCAACAAAGCGGGTGGTCAGGGTGGGGGATTCGGGCATGGCTTCCTCAACGCTCTCACAGGCATGGCCGTCACCGGTGACGATGATGGCGGAGACGCCGGCGGCATTGAAACGGTAGGTGAAGTCGTGGGCGAAGAGCATGTGGGTGGCGGGGATTGCCAGCGCACCGACCTTGCACAGACCCATCATGGCATACCAGAACTGGTAATGACGCTTGAGGACGATCATAACACGGTCGCCCTTGCGCACGCCGTGAGCGCGGAAAACATTGGCGGCCTTGTTGGAGAGCCTGGAAATATCGGAGAAGGTGAAGCGGCGCTCATTGCCCTGCAGATCGGTCCAGAGCATGGCGAGTGCATCGGGCGTACGGCGGGCGATTTCGTCGACCACGTCGAAGCCATAGTTGAAGCTCTTATCAAACTTGAACTCGAGATTGGTCAGCAGACCGTTTTCGTCGAAGGTTTCGTTTACATATTCCTTGTAGAGTGCTTCCTTATATGTCGAATACATGGGGTGAATTTCCTCTCTGTAACAGACGCGGATGCGTCTGCTTTATACATTATTGCCCTCGCGGCGGATGACAACCGCCAGGAACCGGCAGGGCTTGCCGCCCACAGCGATCATACCATGGGGTTCACGGCTGTCATAATAGACAGAATCGCCGGCGTTCAGGATCTCCTCGTGACTGCCGTGGACAAATTTCAGAGAGCCTTCGAGCACATAGTCGAATTCCTGATATTCATGCACAGTCATATGCACGGGAGCGTTCTGCTCTTCTTCCTTGTAGGCCGCGTTGACCACATAGGGCTCGGCGAGCTTGTTGCGGAAGAGATAAGCCATATTTTCATAGCTGAAGCCCGCACGGCGCTGGATGGGTAAACCCTCGCCGTCGCGGGTGACGGTATAACCGGAAAGTCTGGGGGGATCACCGGTCAGAAGCTCGGTGATGTCAACGCCCAGGCGAGCGGCACATTTGTACAAAAAGGTGAAGGAGAAGTCGCTTTTCCCGTCTTCACAGGCCGCATATTCTTCGCAGGAGACATCGCAAGCGCGCGCCATCTCCTGCTGACTAATGGACATAATGTCACGCAGCCCCCGTATTCGCTCCGCAATCTGAACAACCTGATAATCCATTGCAATGCCTCCATTCATAAGCATAATAACAGTCCCCGATTTACCCTCGGGCTGTAATTACGTATTGTAGCAAACTGCAATCGATTTGTCAAATTATTTCTGAGGGCAAAACGAATAAAGAACCGACAAAAAATGCATAAAATGCGCGGACACCGGAGACAGGGCAGCGGCAATTGAACGGCGGCAGAAAGAGAAAAGGAAAAATGTGGGAGAAAAGGTTTGTGCAAATTGTAAAATAATGCGGGATCGGCTGTGCCGCCATTGCAAATTGCGGTATAATGTGATACACTGTATAAGGATTATTGTGTAAGTGGGGTTTTGCCCCTGTATAATGAGAGAGGAATTTTTGATATATATGGCAAAACAGTACAATTCCAGGCCCGGACAGGAACCTGTACCCGCAGATGACGGGCAGCAGGGACTGCTGGAAGGGCGTCATGCCGTCAGCGAAGCGCTGAAAACAGGCCGTGAGCTTGATAAAATTTATCTGCTGCGCGCATCGGGCGATGCACAGAGTGACCGTGGTCTTGCCGGTATTCGCCGTATGGCGCAGGCGGCCCATGTGCCGGTGGTGGAATGTGACCGCCGCCGCATGGACGAGATGAGTGTCACCGGCGCCCATCAGGGTGTTATTGCCGCAGCGCCTGCCCGCAGCTACGCATCATTGGATGAGATTTTCGCCTCCGCCGAAGCCCGCGGTGAAGCGCCGCTGATCGTGCTCTGCGACAGCCTGTCGGATCCCCACAACCTGGGCGCCATCGTGCGTACCGCAGGTGCGGCGGGAGCCCACGGCGTGATCATTCCCCGCCATCGCAGCGTCAGCCTCACCGCCGTTGCCGCAAAGGCTGCGGCAGGTGCGCTGGAGCATGTGCCGGTGGTTCGGGCCGCCAACCTTCCCGAAACCATGAAAGAGCTGCAGCAGCGCGGCGTGTGGATTTTCGGTACTGCGGCGGAAGGGGAGACCGAGCTTTATCAGGCGGATTTCGCCCGCCCCTGTGCCGTTGTCATCGGCAATGAAGGTGTCGGGATGTCCAGACTTGTGCGGGAACGCTGCGATTATATTGTGAGCATCCCCATGCGCGGCGAGGTTCCCTCGCTCAATGCCAGTGCTGCCGCGGCGGTTGTGCTTTTTGAGGCAGTGCGCAGACGACTGGGCAAATAAACGACGTGTTGATCAGATTGAAAACGAGGTGTGCATATGCGGGACAATAAACCCCGTGAGGAGCTGCCTCTGGACGCTGCAGGTCTGCCGGAAGCACCCGACAGCGCGGAACTTGACGATATCCGCGAACTGCTGGGCGGCGATGAGCTGCCCCGGACAGAGGACTTTGCCCTGGATGATATATTGAAGGAATACGGCGCTGCCCCGACGGCGGCCAACGTTCCGGAAGAGAAGCCTGCGCCGGTACCGGCCGAAGAAGAAAAAGCCGCCGGTACGCCGGACTCTCCGCAAATCCCGGCAGCTGCCGAAATCCCGGAAGCCCCCGCGCCTGTACCGGTTCCTGAGCGTCTGCCGGAGCCTGAGTATGAGCCGGAGCTGCCTCCCGGCATGAAAAAGAGCCGGAATGCCGAGGAAGAACTGTCGGGAACCGATGTGCGTCAGCACATTTCCGATCAGGTCGCGCAGGTCATGGAAGAAAAGCAGGCCGCCGGTCCCATTGAGGTGCCCAAAAGCGTTGCCCGTGACAGCGCGGTGAAAATGACCGACGAGTTTGCGGAGCCTGAGCATGAGCATACAAGGCCTGAAAAGAAAAAGGCTGTCCGGCGGGAAGAGGAAAACATTCCTGCGCCGCAGGAAAAGACCCGCTATCGCATCAGTGATGACCTGCGCAGCTTCAAGGGAATGCTTCCCGGAGATGCGGCAGCCAAGGCCAGAAGTGCGGTGGGATATTACCGCTGGCGCTGCTGGGTGACGGCTCTGCTTTCTCTGCTGACCGGCTATATCACCGCAGCTCCCACCTACGGACTACCGCTGCCGGGTTTCATTTCCTATGTGGAAATGCCTTTTATCTATCTCTTTATTCTGGCAGCGCTTCAGATTGGCGCCATGCTGACCGGCGTCAGCCTTATTGCCGATGGTCTGCGTGCGCTGACCCGCCGTCAGTGTAAGGCGGAGACGCTCATTGCCGTCTCCTGCACCGTCAATCTCATTTATACCCTGCAGATCATGGTCAAGCCTGAATGGGGCGGTTATCTGCCTTATCAGACTGTGGTGATTCTGAGCCTGTTCTTCGGGCTGCTGACCCGCTGCCGGCGTTACACCGCGCTTGCCAGCTCCTTTAAGGCTCTGAGCTTTGCCTCCGGCAAATATACCGAGGTCAAGGCCATGATGGAACATGACGGTCATATCCGTACCGTGTATAAGCTGGAGCCGGAGGCGCTGGAGCGCCGGGTGCTCGATCAGCTTCTGCAGGAGGATCCCTCCGAACGCTTTATGCGTGCCTACGCACCGATTGCGCTGGTGGCATCGCTGGTGTTTGCGCTGATTGCCAGCATCGGCGGTGAAGTGAAGATCAGCCTTATGTGGGCATGGTCGGCGATTCTCGCGGCTGCGGCTCCCGGCGGGATGCTGCTTGCCTATGTCTGGCCTGTGAGCCGCGTTTCCATGCGCCTTGCGCGCAACGGTACGGCGCTGGCAGGCGCCGCCGCTCCCGCGCAGCTTGCAGAAGCGGAATCCGCCATCCTTCTGGAACGCGATATATTCCCCACCAAGATGGTCGGCATGAGCGCCGTGAAGGTGTTCTCCGGCTTTACCCCCGAAAAAGTCAATCTCTGTACCCTGGCGGTACTCAAGGCCTCCGGATCCAACCTCTATAACGCGCTGGCGGCCTCTCTTGCCCGGGTTCCGGTCAATATGCCCGCCATGGAAGGCTTTGAGTTCTATGAAACCGGCGGCATGGGTGCCTACGTCAACGGGGACCGCGTGCTCATCGGCAGCCCCAGCTTTATCCTGCGCAGCGGTGTGCGTGTTCCCGAAGGCATCAATGTCAAAAACGGTATCTTCGTGGCCATCAACATGCAGTTTGCCGGTCTTTACCCCATTAAATATGACGTACAGCCGTCTGTGCGCCGCGCGCTGGGTTTCTTCGTGCGCCGCCATGTGACGCCTGTGCTGGCGGTACGTGATTTCAACATCACTCCCGCACTGGTGGAAGGCCGCTTCAAGCTTCAGGCCGAGAGCCTCGGCTATCCCGATCTGGGTGAACGCATCGTCTTTTCCTCCATCAAGGACAGCATCAATGACGAAACCTGTGCAGCTCTTGCCGTGGATTCCACCGCAAATTATGCCGATGCCGTCTGCTCCGGCAAGCGGGTTCACACTGCCTGCCGCCTCAATCTTGTGCTGGGACTGATCAGCGCGATCCTCGGCATGGGACTCAATTTCTTCCTCCTTTTCATGCGTGAACCGTCCTTTGTGACGCCGTTTTACGTGCTCGTTTACACTTTTGTATGGTTTGTGCCCTCGATGCTTGTGTCACTGGGTGCAAATCGTCGATAATTTGCAAAAATAATGCTTGCAATCAGTCACTCTTTCCGATATAATGATTATTGATGTGTCAGACGCTGCGCACTCTGCGTGCCGGCGCTTGAGTGACTGTATTTAAATCCTTAAATTATTGTTCAAAGGAGTATGAACATGGGGTACACACCTGACAAAATCAGAAACATCACCTTACTTGGCCATGGCGGCGACGGTAAGACCTCTCTTGCCGAGAGCCTGCTGTTCCTGACCAAGGGCACCGACCGTCTGGGCAAGATCGCCGACGGCAATACCGTTTGCGACTACGATCCCGAAGAGATCCGCAGAAAGTTCTCCATCGGCGCCCATCTGGCTCCCGTTGAGTATAACGGCTACAAGATCAACTTCATCGACACTCCCGGCTTCTTCGATTTCGCCGGTGAGATCGCCCAGGCCCTGCGTGTTACCGAGAGCGCCGTTATCGTCGTGACCGGTAAGTCCGGCGTCGCCGTCGGTACCGAAAAGGGTTGGAAGAACTGCGCTGACCGCAATCTTCCCCGTATGTTCTACGTTTCCAAGATGGACGAAGAGCACGCTGACTATGACAACGTCGTCGAGTCCCTGCGCAGCACCTTCGGCACCTCCGTCTGCCCCATCCTCTTCCCCGTCATGAACGGCACCAAGATCGACTGCATCGTCGACGTCGCCCGCGGCGTGGCTTATAAGTTTGCCGGCGGCAAGCGCACCACCGCTGACGTCCCCGCTTCCGCTGCCGATAAGCTGGAAGAGTACCGTATGATTCTGTCCGAGTGCATCGCCGAGACCGACGATGACCTCATGGAGAAGTTCTTCGCCGAAGAGCCCTTCACCGAGGAAGAGTACCTCAAGGGCATCAAGGCCGCTGTTGCTTCCTGCACCCTGGCTCCTGTCGTGTGCGGCGCCGCCACCACCGGCGACGGTACCCTGGATCTCATCGAGACCATCATCGAGTACGCTCCCTCTCCCCTCGAGGCTGATGCTCAGACCGGCACCAACGCCGCTGATGAAGCCATCGAAGTCAAGGCCGACGCCAACGGCGCTTCCTGCGCTTTCGTCTTCAAGACTGTTACCGACCAGTACGGCCGTTTCTCCTTCTTCCGTGTGTTCTCCGGCTCCGTCAAGGCTGATATGTCCCTGACCAATGCCCGCACCGGCGAGACCGAGAAGATGGGTCACCTGTACATGGTTCGCGGTAAGAAGAATACCGAGATCACCGAGGTTGGCATGGGCGACATCGGCGCCGTTTCCAAGCTCGTTGACACCAAGACCAACGATACCCTGTGCGCTGCTTCCAACGTCGTGGCTCTGGAGCCCATCCACTTTGCCGAGCCCTGCTACCGTCAGGCTGCTTATCCCAAGGCCAAGGGCGGCGAAGAGAAGATCGCTTCCGGTCTGACCAAGCTCAAGGACGAGGATCTCACCTTCACTTCCGGTCAGGATCCCGAGACCCACGAGTTCGTGATTGCCGGCGCCGGCGACATGCATCTGGACGTTCTGTGCTCCAAGCTCAAGTCCAAGTTCGGCGTTGACGTCGATCTGCAGTCTCCCCGCGTTGCCTACCGTGAGAAGATCCGCAAGAAGGTCTCCGTCGAAGGTAAGCATAAGAAGCAGTCCGGTGGTCACGGCCAGTATGGTCATGTTAAGATCGAGTTCGAGCCCAACGATACTGACGAGTTCGTGTTCGAAGAGCGCGTATTCGGCGGCTCTGTTCCGAAGAACTTCTTCCCCGCTGTTGAAAAGGGTCTGCGTGACTGCATCGAGCGCGGTGTTCTGGCCGGTTACCCTGTTGTTGGCCTGAAGGCTACCCTGTTCGATGGTTCTTACCACGATGTTGACTCCAACGAACTGTCCTTCAAGATGGCTGCCCGCCTGGCTTTCAAGGCCGGTATGCCCATCGCCAACCCCGTTATCATGGAGCCCATCGGTTCTCTGAAGGTCTATGTGCCGGATGCCAACATGGGCGATATCATCTCCGACCTGAACAAGCGCCGCGGCCGTGTCATGGGCATGAATCCCACCGAAGACGGTCTGCAGGAGATCGAGGCTGAGGTCCCGATCGCCGAGATGGCTACCTACTCCATCGAGCTGCGCTCCATCACCCAGGGCCGTGGTTACTTCACCCTGAAGTTTGAGCGTTACGAGGATTCTCCTCCGAACGTCCAGCAGAAGGTTATCGAGGACGCCAAGGCTACGATGGTCGACGACGAAGAGTAATTCAAATCTTCACCAACAGAAAGGAGCCGTGTTCTGCACGGCTCCTTTTTCTGCGATGAAACAGGAAGTGAAACGATGTATTACGGATTGTTGACAATTGCCACTTTAATGTTCAGTATCCAGTTCGTGTTCAATCAGCGGTTCCAGCGTGCATACGGTAACGATCTGCGCGCGATGCTGGTGTTCTCCGCGGGAACCGGTGCGGTAGGCGCTGTGATGCTGTTTGCACTCAACGGATTCCGGTTCGAGTTTACCCCCTTTACGCTGCTCATGTCGGTACTGGCCACTATCGACGGTATGCTGTGTACCTTCTGCAGCCTCAAGGCGCTGGGTAAGATCAATCTGTCGCTGTACTCGGTCTATATGATGCTGGGCGGCATGGCTCTGCCGTTTGTTGTGGGCATTCTGGTTTACGGTGAACCGCTGACCCTGGGCAAGAGCATCTGCTTTGCCTTCATTCTGGCAGCGATGTTCATGAGCGCGGAAAAGGACAATGTAAAAGGCGGCTGGATCTGGTATGCGAGTATTTTTGTGCTCAACGGTATGTCCAGCGTTATAACCCAGATCTTCAATGAGGGCAATTATCCCAAGGCGGGCGCTCAGGGCTATACGCTGCTGACCAGTCTTGTGACGGTAGCGGCGGCGCTTGTACTGCTGCCGCTGACCCGGAATGCGGCACGCAAGCTCAATACCAAAGCGCTGACAAGCATGGCAGGCTATGGCGTGATCAGCCGTATCGGCAGCCTTCTGCTGGTGATTTCACTTGTCCATCTGCCGGCATCCGCTCAGTATCCGTTTGTAACGGGCGGCACGATGATTTTCTCGACGCTGTGGTGCTTCTTTGGCGATAAGAAGCCTACAAAGCGGGAACTTGGCGCGGTTGCGCTGTCGTTTGTGGGTATTCTTGCCCTGACGCTGCTGCCGTAACGTACATATAAAACTGCAGGGGCAGAGGTTTTCGTAACCTCTGCCCCTGTTTTGATATGAAAAGCGGAAAATATCAGTTGGTACCGGCTGCTTTTTCCATCAGCTCGCGCACATATGCGCCAACGATGGCATTTTCGGGCTTTGTCAGCTCCGGATCGTCCGCCAGAAGAGATTTCGCTGCATCCTGCGCCTGTGCCAGCAGCGTCATGTCCACACCGAGGTTGGATGCCTGCAGACCGGGCACGCCGGACTGCCTTACGCCGAAGAAATCGCCGGGACCACGCAGCTTCAGATCTTCCTGAGCCAGCTTGAAGCCGTCGTTGGTGGAACACAGCGCATCCAGACGGGCGCGGGTGTCCCCCCCTGTATTCTGGGAGAATAAGACGCAGTAGGAGCGATGGCTGCCGCGGCCCACACGGCCGCGGAGCTGATGCATCTGGGACAGGCCGAAACGTTCGGCATTCTCGATGACCATGATTGCGGCGTTGGGAACGTTGACGCCGACCTCGATGACGGTGGTGGAGACCAGAAGCTGTATCCTGCCGTCCACGAAGTCGCGCATGATCGCGTCGCGCTCACGGGCCGATACACGTCCGTGAAGCGCCGCTACCCGGAAGTCGGGGAAAGTCTCGGTCAGCTCTTCCACGTGACTTTCAACGCTGCGGATGGAGTCGTCATCGCCGTCCTCAATGTGCGGACAGACCACATAGCCCTGCCGACCCTCACGGAAAAGCTTCTCCATAAAGCCGTAGACCTTCTGCCGCTGCTTATCCGTAACGGCGATGGTGTCCACCGGAATGCGGCCGGGAGGAAGCTCGTCAAGCGCGGAAATATCAAGGTCGCCGTAGATAACCAGCGCCAACGTACGCGGAATGGGCGTGGCGCTCATGACCAGCATATGGGGATTGAGACCCTTGCGGGTAAGCTTCGTGCGCTGCTCAACGCCGAAGCGATGCTGCTCGTCGGTGATGACCAGGTGCAGTGCATCGAAGCTGACACTGTCGGTGAGCACGGCATGGGTGGCAACCAGGAGCTTGGTGTGCCCCTCGGCCAGTTCTTCAAGGACTGCACGCCGGGTGGGCGCACGCAGACTGGCTGTGAGCAGCGAAACCTCGACGCCGAGCGGGGAGAGAAGTTCGGTTAAAGAGTGAAAATGCTGCTCGGCGAGGATTTCCGTCGGTGCCATCAGGACCGTCTGCCAGCCTGCCTGCGCAGCGGCATAGGCGCAGGCAGCGGCAACTGCCGTCTTGCCGGAGCCTACGTCGCCCTGGATGAGGCGGCGCATGGGACGGCTGCCGTCGGACATATCAATGAGCGCTTCCCGGATGC
>SVMB01000080.1 GCA_015067675.1 Oscillospiraceae bacterium | reverse complement strand
ATTGAACCCATCACCGAGCCCGTCTGGGATGCGCCCACCGGACGCTCCGCCAGACCTATCAGCACCTGGAATAACGCCATCATCCGCGCACTGGATGCCCACGATATCGCCGTCACCGGCGAGCCCGGTTCCTACATCGACGGTGCCGACTGCTACGATCCCGACGGAGAGGAGAAGTTCCGCGGCCCTCACGCCATCAACTTCTGGCGCTGCGAAAACATTTCCTTCTCCGGCTATACCATCGTGGACAGCGCCAACTGGGCCCACGCCATCTTCCAGAGCCGCAACATCACCACCCGCAATGTGAAGGTTTACGGCGGTCACGACGGCTTTGACGTACGCACCTGCGATAATGTCCTCGTGGAGGACTGCGTGTTCCATACGGGTGATGACTGTATCGCGGGCTTTGATAATAACGACGTTGTCATTCGCCGCTGCTCGCTCAATACCTCCTGCAGCCTGTTCCGCTTCGGCGGCAATAACGTGCTCATCGAAGACTGCTCGGGCTCCGCGCCCGGCATCTACGGCCATCGCTGCTCGCTGACGCCGGAACAAAAGGCGGCAAGCTTCCCCACGAGCCCTGAAAACTCCCGCCACGATACCCTCAACGTATTCCTGTACTACTGCGACTTCCGTGCTGAGATTCGCCGTACCCCCGGCGAGATCCTCATGCGCCGGTGTACCTTCGAAGGCCCCAACCGCCTCTTTGCCCTCAACTTCGACGGCAAGCATCAGTGGTGCTCCAATCGCAGCCTGGCTTCCATCAAGTTTGAGGACTGTACCTTTACCGGTCTGCGTTACCCTGTGCATATCTACGGCGACGCAAACGAAAAGCTCACCTTTGAGCTTGAAAACGTCAACCTTTCGGCGGCTCCCGAATTTGCCGATGAGCCGCTGATCAATGCCGTCAACTACGAGGCGGTCAGACTCAAAAATGTGCGCATCAAGGGCTATAATAAGCCCAGAATGATCGCCTATACCGAGGGCGTGTTTGAAACGGTGGATTCCACGCCGGTGGAGGTTGTAAAGCCTGAAAACGATGAGCTGGTCAGCGTAAACCGCGAATAGGAACAGGAGGAAGCGTAACCATGAAGTTTGATCTGCGTGAAACCGCACGGGATCACATCGTCACCGTCGCCCACCGCGGCGTCACCGGCGGCAATATCCCCTGCAACACGATGGCAGCCTATGAAATCGCCCTGAAACAGGGAGCGGACATGATCGAAATCGACGTGGACTGCTCCTCCGACGGCGAACTGGTCATTTTCCACCCGAGAATGGAGCCGGCGCACCTGAATTTTCCCGGCGGAGACATCGAAAAGATGACCTGGGAGGAGATAAGCCGCCTGCGCTTTGTCAACTGCGACAACGCGCCGACGCAGTTCGGACTTTTGAAGTTTGATGAGCTGCTGGAAGCCTTCAAAGGCCGCTGCTATATCAACGTCGATAAGTTCTGGGGCAATCCCCAGGCCATTTATAAGGCCATCAAGCGCCACGATATGGTGGATCAGGTGCTGGTGAAGTCCGGCCTTTCCGGCAACGTCCTGGACGTGCTGGAAGAAGTGGCGCCGGAGCTTCCCTTCATGCCGGTGGTGCTGGACGAATTTCCGCAGCATGAGGAACTGCTGCGCCGCAGCATCAACTACGTCGGCGCGGAGGTGCTCTTCCGCCGTGACGACAATGTGCTGGCAAGTGAAGCGTTTATCGAGGATATGCACCGACAGGATAAGCTCGTCTGGCTCAACTCCATCGTCTACGACTATAAGGTTGTCATTTCCGGCGGTCATACCGACGACTGCGCGCTTACCGAGAGCGAGGATCGCGGCTGGGGCTGGATTGCAGACCGTGGCTTTGATATCATCCAGACCGACTGGCCGATGATGCTGATCGATTACCTGAAGAGAACCGGCAAGTACTACCGCAAGTAAGCAAGTGCGGCGCGTGGGAGAGACGGGAATGAACGGAAAGCAGATTTTTTCGGACAAGGCGGACAACTACAAAGCTGGCCGTGCGGGATACGCTCCGGCGGCGATTGCGTGGATTCTGGAAAACTGCCTGAAAGAAGGCGGGAACATAGCCGATGTAGGCTCGGGGACCGGGCTTTTGTCGGCGGAGTTCATCAGCCGGGGCTATGAAACCTACTGCGTGGAGCCCAATGCCGAGATGCGAGCCCATGCGGACGCTGCATTTGCGGGAAGTCCGAATTATCACAGCATTCCCACGGCGGCGGAAGCTACGACGCTGCCGGAGAAAAGCATACGGCTGATTACGGCGGGATCGTCCTTTCACTGGTTTGACACGGCGGGATTTCTCGCTGAGTGCCGACGGATACTGATGCCGGGCGGGATCGTGTGTCTGCTGTTTAACGCACGGGACTATTCGGATCCGCTGACGCTGGAACAGCATGAGATCTTTGTGCGGTACGGGGTGAACTTCACGTCGCTGGCACGCGGCGTGGAGAAGATTGATCAGGAGGCTGTGAACTTCTTTGCGCCGGGATATAGGAGGATGGAGTTTGACCATCCGCTGACCTATACGGAGCAGACATTTGTGAGCAGGAACCTGTCGTCGTCGTATGCGCCGAGGCAGGGAACAGCGGAATATGAGGCGTGTAGTGAAGCGCTGCGGAAGCTTGCAAGGAGAGCTGCGCAGGACGGCCTGATCCGGACGGGAAATAAGACCGTGCTGGTTGCAGGAAGCGTATAAGAAAAAATGCAATGATAGATAGCAAATGTAGTCATTGTTAAGCGCCGCAGGCGGATGAGGAACGCCTTGCGTTCCTCGGGGTGCAGGGGCCGGTGGACCCTGCCGAGGGGGACAAAGGGGGGCGAGCAGCCCACCGTCCTTCCCGCAACGGCGAACTGGCAGAAGGAAAGATGAAGCGCGGCAGAGGACGACTCCCAAAAAAGAAAAATAAAAAAGGGAAACTTCATCTTTTGATGGCATTTTCCGCTGTACCAACGTCGAACGACAAGCGAAGTGAGTCGTGAGCTACGATAGATCCCGTTTGCGGCGTACTTGCTTTTAGCTCCAATGTCGCCTCCAGCGTACTTGCTTTTCCTTTTTTGTCGCCTCCGGCGAAAAATCATAACCCAAAAGCATAACATTGAAAAAACCCGTATTCTGTGATTTGGCCTCTGCAAGGCTGGGTTATCACAGAATACGGGTTCTTTTTATTGGGTTATGTTGCAGGAAACGGGTTCTATCGTGGCTCATTGCTCGTTACACTTGCAATTCGAGGCAAGACAGCAGAAAATGCGATCAAACGGCGAGGTTTCGTTTCAATATTTTTTTATTTGCCGTCCTCTGCTGCGCTTCATCTGCCATTCTATTACTGCGCATCTGCGGGAAGGACGGTGGGCTGCTCGCCCCCCTTTGTCCCCCTCGGCAGGGGCGGCACGCCCCTGCACCCCGAGGAACGCAAAGCGTTCCTCACTCGGCTGCGCCGCTGTATCCGCTTTTGCATTTGCTGTCTGTCATTTTCCTCATGACGGAAAAGCTTGACGAATCCAACGATTTTTCTCTCCACTCTATACCTCTAAACATACTTGTGCTATAATACTATCATACTCCCATCGAAAGGACGGACGACTATGGACCATTCCTACATACCGCTGGGTCACCGGCTCGGCGGCTTTTACGATATCGGCGCACAGGAAACAACCTACCTGCGCGAACTGGCACGGCAATACTTTGCCCAGGAGGAAAAGGAGAAAATCGCCCTCGCCACAATCGACGACGTTTATGCCCGCCGCAAAAAGATGCAACGCATCTTCCGCGAAGCAATCGGCATCCTCCCCGACCGTGATGCACCGCTGAATGTCACCGTCTGCAATCGCCATACCCTCGACGGCGGCGTGACCATCGAAAACATTACCTTCGAATCCCTCCCCGGTCTTAATGTCACCGCCAGCCTCTGGCTGCCTGCCGGTTACGACGACGGCGCAAAGCGTCCGGCGGTGCTGCTCACCGTCGGCCATGCCATCGAAGGCCGCGCTTACGGCAACTATAATGTCCTGGCGCAGCTTCTCGTGCGCCGGGGCTTCGTGGTGCTCTCCGTTGACCCGCCCGGACAGGGTGAGCGCGTGCAGTACCTGAATGATGAGGGCAATTCCCGCATGGGCGGCCCTGTGGCTCAGCATACGTTTATGGCGCTGCCCGGCAATCTCGTGGGACTGAGCCTCACCGCGTTCTTTATCCGCGATCTGGAACGTGCACTGGATATTCTGGAAGGCCTGCCCTATGTGGATACCTCCCGCATCGGCATCACCGGCAATTCCGGCGGCGGCAATATGTGCTGCTACATGGCACTGCTGGATGACCGCCTTGCGGCGACAGCTCCCTCATGCTTCACGTCATCCCTTGAGGCAATCCTGCTCACCGGACGTCCCCAGGATTCCGAGCAGATCATCCGAGGCGCCATCCGGGAAGGCCTCAACCATGACGATTTCCTATCTCTGTTTGCTCCCAAGCCCTTCCTGATCAGCGCCGCCGCCTACGACGGTACCGATATCATGGCCTCGGAGTTTACCTGGAAGCGTGCCCAGCGGGTTTACGCACTCTTTGATGCCCAGAAGAATGCCCGGCTCAACATCGCTCCTACCCGTCACGGCCTGTTCTTCGAGGAACGGCAGGCGATTCTGGGCTTCTTATGCGAAGTGCTCGATGCACCGGTCAGGGAACCGCTGCCGACGGAGCATCCAACGCCGCTTGACCCGGCGCTCATCCGCTCGACGGCGTCCGGACGCATTCTGCTGGACGATCCGGAAGCCAAAACCGTGCCCGATCTGATCCGGGAATACGGCGTGCCGCTTCTTTATACCGACTGTGACCGAAAAGAGCTTGCCGAACGCGTCAAGCGGGTCATGCGGGTGTCCTGGTTCTGGCATATCCGTCCCACCATCCGCTTCCAGCGCGAGATCAGCGATGAGCGGGTTGACGGCGGCCGCGTGCGCCGCATATGGTTCTTCTCGGAAGGCGAGGAGATCATGGTGGGCAAACGCTGTGCGGTGGGCGGCGTGCTCTATGAGCCGGACGGCGCGCAGGAATGCGTGATTGTGATGCCCGAGGGCGACGACTGGGAGGAAAAGCGCCGGGCGCTGCTGGATGCGGGCAAGGCCGTATATCTCTTCTGGCCCCGTGGTATCGGGCCCTGTCAGGCTGTGGATCAGAGCGCTTTGAGCTCCATCGTGACCCATGGTCGGCCGCTGGATCTGGAATATCGTCACAACTGCGACGCGATCATGTGCGGCACGTCCAATGCGGCGCTGCGGACCTGGGATGCTGTGCGGGCACGGGATGTGCTGAAGGGTTATTTTGAAACGGTGAGCTTTGCCGGAACCGGTACGACGGCACTCTATGCACTCTGCGCCGCTGCCATTACGGAAGAGCGCGTGCAGGTGGAGAATGTCCCCATGCCCATGGCCGAGACCCTGTCCAAGGTAGAATACGAAAACCGTCTGGCGCCGGAGATTCCGGGCATCCTGCGGGAGTTTGATCTGCCGCTGCTGGTGAAAGTCCTGACGGATGAAGAATAAGAGAGGAACTGGAAAATGAAAACACGGCTTGAAAAGCTTCTTGCTGCCCTGCCTGCCATGGAACTGGAAAGCGACGCCTGCGAGGCGGTTGCAGCGAGTACCCGTGCACTTCTCGGCGATGATGCCCTGCTGACCATGGCGAAGGACTATTATGATCGTATGTTTGCACCCGGCGCTCCCTACTGCAGAGACATCATGCAGTGGTCGGAGCCGCAGGCAGATGCTGTGATGGGTGAGAATATGCTCTTCACGGTGCTGCTCTTTGCACGCGCCGCCGCACTGGTGGAAGAAGGCAAGTATACCTACGGCGATAATCGCCCGGTGGATTTCTACTTTACCGTCCGAAGACTCCTGCGGGGCAACTGCCGCCGCTGGGACAGCTTTGGCATGGTATCGAGCTCCCGGCAGGGATTGTACCGCTTCCTGCTCCCCGTGCAGTTTCATCTGGGCCGTCTGGTGTTTGAAATGCAATCCTTCGGCTTCGGCTACGAGGTCTGGCGCAGCCGCAAGACCGGCGAAACTCTGCCGCTGATGAAGGAAGGTCTGATCTTCGACGCGGAGGATCATCCCCACACCGTGGGTGACTTCACCACCACCCGCACCGTAGCCGACGGCAAGCTTACCGGCTACACATATACCGAAAAGGGACTTCTTGACCGTAACCCCGTGACGCTGGATCTGGATGAGTGGGAGCCCTTTATCGTCGAAGGAGATCCGGTGGTGTGGCTGCACATCCCCGGCAATGATAAGTTCACGCCGGATGTGGTGGATCAGGCGCTGGAATACGGTAAGGAATTTCTCGCCAGATACTTCCCTGAGTACAACTATAAGGCCTTCGTCTGCAGTTCCTGGCTGCTGGGCACCGACCTTGCGCAGTTCATGCGTCCGGAAGCCAATATTCTGAAATTCCAGAGTCGTTTTCGCATCGGCCTTGGCTTCCGCAACGACTTCTCGCTCTTTGATAACGTCTTTGACGTGCCCAAGCACTGTCCCATCGAGGAACTGGTACCCACCAACCGCTTCCAGCGGGAGATTCTCGAGATGGTCAAGGCCGGCGGCACGCTCTATTCCGGCCGCGGCTACTTCCTGAAGGACTGAGGGTGAACCCATGACTGTAAATCGTGATCCCAACGCGATCGTCTGGTCCTTCTGGGGCCATGAGCCGCTCAATCACCTGCGCCGTATGGGCGGAGAGTCCATCTTCAACCTCGGCGAGTGGGCAGAGGACTGGTATGACCATATCCATACCGAAGAAATGGTGAAAAAGCTCGCTGAGTCCGGCGTCAACCTCATCTATACTCACTTCTTCAAGGGCTTTGGCCTGGAGCATGAGCGGGAGGAGATGGACAATACCCGTAAGCTCTGCGAGATCGCCCGAAAGTACGGAATAAAGGTTTTGGGTTACTGCCAGCTGGGCAGTCTCTACTATGAGACGATGTTTGATGAGGCACCCGACCTGGAGGACTGGACCATCTATGACGCGGCGGGGCAGCATGTGTGCTGGCTGGGAGAATATTACCGCTGGTCGCCCTGCTTCACCAGCCGGGGCTTCATCGACTACATCAAGCGTGTCATCCGCTACGGTATCGAAGTGGTGGGGCTCTCGGGATTTCACTTCGATAACTCCTACAACGTGGCCTGTCACTGCCCGCGCTGTACGCAGGCCTTCCGGGACTGGCTGACCGAGCACGTGAAAGATCCGGAAAAGACCATGGGCATCCGCCATTTCCGCCACGTGCGCATTCCCAAAGAGGACAGCGCGTCCGATACCCATGATACGCTTTACATCTACTGGCTGCAGTATAAGGCAGAGCTTCTGGAAAAGGTGCATGAGGAGCTTTTCTCCTACGTCAAGGAAGTGGGCGGGAAAGATCGGATCGTGCTGCATAATCCCTGCTTTCCCCGGGCAACTGCCCGCACCTATGCACGCCGCGGCTACGATCCCAGCCGGGAAGTTGCGGCCTGCGACTATGTTTTTGCTGAGAACGCGGCCTACATCCGCCGGGAAAACGGGAAGATTATCAGCCAGATCGAGGCGTTTAAGTACGGCGAACGGTTCGGCTACCGGGTATTTGATACCTGCTGGCCCCATGATGAGAACGGTACCAGACTGCCAAAGAGCCGGGAGGAGATTGCAAGATCGCTGCTGCAGTCGATGATTTTCGGAGGCGTCTGCGGCGCCAACTGGACGCCGCGCACCCTCAAGTCCGGGCACAGGAACGTGCTGGAGGACACGGAGCTGGGAGAGAGTCTGCCGGCGCTGACGGACTACTATTACAGGAACTACGCGCTGTTCAACCTCAGGCCGGAGAATCACGTGAAGGTACTGTTTTCGACGATGAACTGTATGTTCAGTCAGGACGGGGGACTCACGGCGTTGCGTGACTGCGTGGACGGACTGGTGAACGGACAGACGGCGTTTTCGATTGTGGTGCCGGAGGACATTGACGGGCTGGAAGCTGGTCAGACGCTGGTGATTCCGCAGGTGCGTTACAGCACGGCGGCGATGTATGCATCGCTGAGAGCGGCTGCAAAGCGGGGCGTGAATGTGGTGTTTATAGGCAAGTTTGGTCGGTTCAATGAAAACGGTAAGGAACGTGCGCTGGACGATGAGATCCGCAATCCCGCGGGTGAGGGAATTTACACCTGCGATGGGGATGCGTGGATGGAAAAGGTTCGGGAGCTCAACGCGGCGCATCAGGTTGAGACGGACGCGGAAGGCGTGATTGTGGAGACAAGATGCGGAGAGCAGGGTGAGCTGGTGGTGCATCTGCTGAGAGCGGATAATGAGACGACGCTGGATGAGATGACGGTGACACTTGCCGGGACGGCGATTGCAGGAGTGGAGATGATCACGCCGGATGATGCGAAGATGCAGGCGTGGGATAAGAGAAGCGTGACGATAGCAAACTTCAAAACCACGGCGACGCTGATTGTGAAGCGTAATGGATGAAATGCAATAACAGATAACAAATGCAATAGTGGATACAGCGTGGCACACGCAAAACGGGTCAAGGGGCCGGTGGCCCCTTGCGAGGGTTGAAGGGGCGAGCAGCCCCTGGATGTTCCCATGTGGCGATTTTGCAGAATGAAAGATCAAGCGGATAGAGGGCGGCAATGAAATAAAATGAAATCAAAGCCTTGCCGCCAGATGGCATCAGCTGTTGTCTGGCCTCGAGTCACAAGTGTAACGAGTGACGAGCCACGCTTGAACCCGTATCCTGTTATACCAACGTAAAAAGAGAATCCGTATTCTGTGATATTCAAGCCTTACAGCGGCCGACACACAGAATACGGATTCTTTTTGTGCTTTTATGGGGGACAGGATAAAATCTCGCCGGAGGCGACATTGAAAATAAGAGTAAGTACGCCGGGGACGTTCAGAATCATGGCTCATTGCTCGTTACACTTGCAATTCGTAGTAATACAGCAGATAAAGAGATGAAACGGCAAGGTTTTTAATTTCATTTTTTTTCATTGCCGTCCGCTATCCGCTTCATCGTTCATTCTGCAAAATCGCCGATGTGGGAACATCCAGGGGCTGCTCGCCCCTTCAACCCTCGCAAGGGGCCACCGGCCCCTTGACCCGTTTTCGTGTGCCACGCTGTATCCGCTATTGCATTTGCTGTCTGTTATTGCATTTCGTCAGCTATGCTTTCTCTCCATTATGCTCTGCAGCAGGATGCCGCCGACAATCAGCACCAGCGCCGCTATCGCCGACAGCCGTACCGTCTCCTTTAAAAACACCGCTGAAATCACCATCGACAAAAACGGCGTCAGATACGCAAGATTGGCAGCTCCTGCCGTGCTCTGTGCACCTTTCAGCGCAAGCGCCCACAGCAAATATGCCGCCGCACTTACCACAATGCCCATCCACAGCATGCCTATCCACTGTCCGGCACTCAAAACAACCCACTCTTCCGTTGCCAGTCCCATCACCGTCGCGCAGATCGCCGTCACAAACCACATCACCGTCATCGAGATGTTCTGATCCAGGTCGGCTTTCTTGTTCAGTACCGAAAACAACCCGTAAAACGCTGCCGCGGCTACACAGCCGATCATCCCGGCGGCAGTGCCTCCCGTAGGTACCCCGCCGCTTCCCAGCGTCAGGATCACAATGCCCGCAAACGAGCATACCATCGCCCCGGCCTTCAGCACCGTCAGCTTCTCCCGCAGAATCACGCAGGAAAATAACACCAGCATCATCGGCCACAGATAGTTGAGGATACATGCCTCCTGCGAGGAAAGCTGCGTCAGGCCGTAGTAGTAGAGCGCGTTGTAGAGGAATAACCCCAGAAATCCCAACCCGGCCATCATGCCGTACTGCCGCAGTGTGTACTGCTTCGCCAGACGAATCGACCCGGATTTCAGATTTACCAGCACCAGAAATGCCGCCGCCAGCCAGCTTCCCACCGCAAGCGTCTGCATGTTTGGAATGCCGGTCAGAAGAACCTTGCCCACCGGCGCCAGCGTTGACCAGATGAGCACCGCGCTCAGCGCGTAGAGAAAGTTTTTCTTCATCGCTTACTGCCCGTCCTGCTTATCAAGCTGAATAAGCCTGCTTGCCCAGAGACCGAAGGCGTTGCGGAAGAAGAACTTGATGGTGTGCGCGCCGTCCGGAATCGGGCGGGAGAATACGCCGAAGGCACGCTCTTCGGGGCTCAGATGCTCGATGCGCTCCAGATACGCGACCTGCTCGCCCTCGCCCCGGAAGTCCATATGAACAAGCTGGCTGCCGGGATCGCCGGAATCCACCTTGACCGTGAGGACGCCGTCCTGCGCGATAAAGTGGATGGCGGGATCGTTGACCCGCAGACGGGTGGACTGACCGGTGACGCTGTGACGCAGCACATAGTCGCCGCGCTCAAAAGTGCGGGATGCTTTTCCGGGACCTTTGAAGAAAATCTTTTCGATGAGAGCGCCGTCGCGGTAGATTTCGGCATTGCAGGGGTCTTCGGTAAAGACCGAGATCACCACTTCCTCACCGGAAAGGATGTTGGCACCGTCGCCGTAGCAGTGGGCGATGTCCGGGCGGGGATTGACAGCGGCGTCACGGGCAAAGAGCGTCACTTCATCCGCAGGATCCCACATCACCGCAGACTCCGTACCGTCCCAGCGGCAGATGTCGTAGGTGCCGTAAAGTTTGAAGTATTCTTCCAACGTAAAGGTGCGGCGCTTGCAGGAAGGTATGGCTGCCTCGGAGATTTCGATCATTACGACCTTGCCTTCCTTGTCACGCAGAAGGTCGGTGACGAGAGCTACATGGGTGTGGATGGAGTCGTACTCGTGGAGGATGTCGCACAGCCGCAGCTCGTCGGCGGAATACGCGCCGTGCTCGAGAACTTTGTGCATGCCGGGTATCTCGTACCAGTGCCTGGTGTTGTAGCGCTGGGGGATGCCCAGGGCATAGCGCACCAGCTCGTTGCAGACACAGCCGTAGTAACCGGAGGCGTTTTTGAAGCTGGACAGGTCACGGGTATAGAGGACGCTGTCGGGATTGGCGACAGCCGAGAGAAAAGTACCGAAAGACACGTTTTCGCCGATGAACTTGTCCACGACCTCCACGGAGGAATAGGGCATACCGGTGACGGTGACGCCGGCGGGGAAGCGGCGGGAGTCATCAGGCTGCTTGTGGCTGGGAATTTCGGCCAGAGGTGTCCAGCGAACGTCGGTGAGGAAGCGTGCGCGCTTGATGACGGCATATCTGGCAGGACTGTCGGGCATTGTATGATTCATGGTTTCATCTTCTTTCGTCAGGATGGCTTCATTATAGCCGAAGATGGGAGGGCTGTCAACAATTACCGCCACATTCGGCGGATACGGCTTGCACGGCAGAAAAAAACAGTGTATACTGACAACAAAGTACATCACAGGAGGATTTTCAGATGCTGGAAGTTGGCACCAAAGCCCCGGATTTTACCCTGAATGACAAAGAAGGCAACGCAGTCAGCCTTTCCGACTTCGCCGGAAAGAAAGTAGTGCTCTATTTCTATCCCCGTGACAATACCCCCGGCTGCACCCGTCAGGCCTGCGCCTTTGCGGCAAGCTACGAGGCGTTTAAAACCCGTGACGTGGTGGTGATCGGCGTGAGTAAAGACAGCACCGCGTCCCATGCGAAATTTGCCGGGAAATACAATCTCCCCTTTGTGCTGCTCTCTGACCCGGAGCTGCAGGCCATTCAGGCTTACGGCGTCTGGCAGGAGAAGAAACTCTACGGCAAAGTGAGTATGGGTGTTGTCCGCGCGACCTACATCATCGACGAGCAGGGGATGATCGAAAAGGTTATGCCCAAGGTCAAGCCCGACACCAACGCAGAGGAGATTCTGGCGTATCTGGGCTGAACAGGAGTTACGATATGACACAGCACCCGCGCACACTCTATATCTCAGATCTCGACGGTACTCTTCTCACACCGGAACAGACGCTCTCACAGTATACCATCGATACCATCAATGATCTGGTGTCCCGGGGGATGATCTTTTCTTACGCCACGGCACGCTCCATTCACACCGCCGCAAAGGTCACGGCGGGCATTGCCCCGCGCATCCCGGTGATTCTGTTCAACGGGGTGTTCATCATGGAGAACGGCACCGGCAAACGCCTGGTATCCAATCTGTTTACCCCGGACGAACGCCGGATGATTCTCGACACCCTGCTGTCCCATGAGGTTTACCCGCTGGTCTATTCCCTCATTGAGGGGCAGGAGAAGTTTTCCTATGTTCCGGAAGAGCTCAATCCCGGTTCGCGGCACATGGTGGAATCCCGCTGGGAGGACATTCGACGCCGTCCGGTGAGCGTCGATCATCTCGGCGATGGCGAGATTTACTACTTCAACGGCATCGATACGCCGGAGAAACTGCTGCCTTTATATGAATACTTCCGCGAGCGGTTCCCGTGCGTCTACCATAACGACATCTATTCCGGCGCCCAGTGGCTGGACATCATGCCGCAGGGAGCCACCAAGGCCGCGGCGATCCGACAGCTCAAAGAAATGCTGGGAGTCGAGCGGATTGTAGCCTTTGGCGACGGCAGGAATGACCTGTCCATGTTTGCGCTGGCCGACGAATGCTACGCCGTGGAAAACGCTCACCCCGACCTGAAAGCTGCCGCGACAGCCGTGATCGGCTCCAACCGGGAGGATGGGGTGGCCCGCTGGTTGCGGGAGCATTGGCAGCCGTAGGGGCGGAGGAGATATCCCATAGGTGGCGATATCCCATGGGTGGCGGGCGGTCATAAATGCCCGCCCGTACAATCGTGCCGAGAATGATACAGCTGCGGCGCAGAGGCTCTTTGAGATAAAAATTCCTCTTAGCTTATGTCACGGGATGAATTATTCATTATCGAAAGAGATTTATGCCGATATTCCCAGATTCAATGGGATAAATCTTATCCTTGGGATTCGCTTGGAAATCTTTTCTGTAATAGATGGCATTATCTGGTGACGGATGCCTGAAAGAATGCTTCAATCAGGGGATTCTCTGCGGCGCAGCTCGGATGCGATCTGCACCATTGTACGGGCGGGCATTTATGACCGCCCGCTACCTACGGGTTTCCCACGTTTTTTCGTGAAGGTGTTGTTGTTCCTTTCCCGCGATCCTCCCCAAAAACGTCGTGCGTCGGCAGCGGCGCCGTGCTATACTGAAACCGCTTCGAAGTAAAGAAACATCCGGAGAAAACGGGATTTTTAAGTATAGGAGAGCTGATATGCCGTCACCTGAAAAGTTCAGAGAAACATTGGATGTGTTTGGCGTAAACAAAGAGATCATTGAGGAAATAGAATGCGGATTTGGTGAATTGAACTCGAAAACAAGCAAAAAGATCAAATCTGCATTTTTTGCCCATGCACTGACGGTGCTGAACGAAAAGCTGCCGCCGGAAAGCATACAGAAACTCCTCGAGGCCAATTCCTGCTGCAGGAGCGGGGTACGTCTGAAAAACTCAAGAGAGTTTGCGAAAAGATATGCAGGGTACAGTACGTTGGAACGACTGAAACTAATAAGTGAAACCCCCAACCTGAATATGGGAAGTGCCGGACTGGATGAAAACGGCTGTCTTGTTGTAAACGCAGTAGCATATCATTCGGGAGACAAATTTGAATGCGTCTGTCCGACAATCAGTAAAGTCCCGCATATTGCTCCGATCCCACGTGAATACTGCTGGTGCTGCGGAGGACACTTCAAATTTCATTATGAAATAATGCTGGGTACAAAGCTGCAAGCAGTGGAAATCATCTCATCGCCTCTGAATACAGGCGGAGAAAAACCATGCGCGTTTCGATATGCGTTCATTGAATCAGCAGAGTAGTTATTCTGTTTTGAAAACCGGATCATAGGTGAGGAAACCGTGCGGAACGGATAGATTGATTCCTTTCGGTTTCAGACAGGGGCAGACTTGGTAAGCGGTGTTCAACTCTCTGCAGTATCCTCCCCAAAAACGTCGTGCGTCGGCAGCGGCACCGTGCTATACTGAAACCGCTTCGAAGCAAAGAAACATCCGGAGGCAGATATGGACTATTATACGCTGATCTGGTCTGTATGCGTGTACGTGGAAAGCCGCGTACGCGGAGAGATCGATCTGGAAGAGCTTGCACGGATGACGGGATTTTCGCTGGATCATGTGCGGGATGTGTTTCGCAGACAGACGGGAAAAAGCCTGTCGCGGTATGTGCAGGAGCGGCGCATTGCCAATGCGGCGCAGGAGCTTGTGCATACCGGGGAGGACATCATCGATGTGGCGGTTGCCTTTGGCTTTTCCGGCCGTGACGTGTTCTCACGGGCCTTTCGCCGTCATACGGGCTACATACCCTCGCAGTTCCGGGCGGAACATCCCCTGATGCCGCGGGTTCTGCTCTGTTCGGGCGTATTCGGCGCTGCTCTGCCGCGGAAGGAAGCTGGAGGAAGCAAGAATGCATGAAGCAATTCTCTACGGTGTACCGAGGGTCGCCTACAATACAGTAAGCTGCACGCCGTTTCCAATGTGCATCGTGTCATGCGCGGCGTATCTGGGTATCCCGATGAGCTATCAGAAGGCAGTCTGCGAATGCGGCGCGGCCTTTCGGTTTGCGTGGAACACCGCCCAATGGGACGGCGGAAACGTGGATGCGATTCTGACCTTTGATGATCCGCTGAAAGTCTACGCCTGCGGCTTTCGCGCCATGGGACGGGAAATGCGCTTTGTCGGACGGTCGAAAAAGACGAAAAAGCAGGAGTTTACAGACTTTATCCGCCCGGAAATCGATAAAGGAAACCCCGTGATTGCGCTGGGCGTGATCGGACCGCCGGAGGCAGGTGTTGTCACCGGCTACCGGAACGACGGTGAGACGCTGATGGGCTGGAATGTGTTTCAAAACTTTCCGGAGTATCAAAGCGGCATAAAGTTCCTGAAAAACGGGTACTACATCACCTCTCACTGGTGGGAAAACCATGATACAAAGGCGGTGTTTGCAGCAGGAGAGACTCATGTGCCGGGGTTTACGCCGGGCGAGGTACTGCGAAATGCCTGTGATGCACTCACCGGACGCATGCACGGAACCTACGCCAAAGGACTCATGGCCTATGACGCATGGAAGGATGCGCTGCTGGACGACCGGGCGTTCTCACCCGATATCCTGCTGCCGATGCTCACCGAGCGGATGATGTGCCACGGCGATGCGATGGACTGCCTGTCCGACGGACGCGGTTATGCGGCGGCGTATCTGCGGGAGCTTGCGGCGGCCCACCCTGAACAGGCAGAAAACCTCCGCGCAGCGGCGGATTCCTTTGAACAGGTGCGGCGGATCATCTGGCAGGAGATGATACCGGCACTGGGAAGCTGGGAGAGAAGCGAGCGGGCGATGCGTGCGCTGGCACGCCCGGAGACCAGACGGCTCTTTGCCGGGCTGATCGGACGGATGAAGGCGCAGGATGCCCGGGGTCTGGAACTTCTCCGCGCGGCGGCGGATCATATGGCATGACAGGAAAAGCGCCCGGGCAGGAAACACTGCCCGGGCGCGGATGTTTTCGGGATAACTTACTTCGCGGCAAACTCGGCCTTGTACGCATCAAAACGGCTGATGAGGTACTTGCCCACCTGACCCATGTAGTTGAGGGCCTGCTGCTTGAGCGGATCAGGAGTCTTGAGGAGGAAGTTGCCTGCCTCGTAGGTGAACTCACCCTGATAATCGATCTCGGCCAGCGCCTTCATGACGGCCTCCCAGTCGGTGACGCCGATGAAGGGCAGGGTGTGGCTGTCCACAACACCGTCCACGTCATGCACGTGGAGGCTCTTGAGGTACTTGCCACCCAGAGCACGGATCATCCGGTCGGGATCCTCGCGCACCAGCACCGCATGGCCGATGTCCAGACAGGCTACAAAG
This sequence comes from Oscillospiraceae bacterium, assembly GCA_015067675.1. Taxonomy (GTDB): domain Bacteria; phylum Bacillota; class Clostridia; order Oscillospirales; family QAMX01; genus SIG502. The sequence continues at coordinate 456 of SVMB01000080.1, read as the reverse complement.
TGATCGTCCAGAGCGTCCATGTAGCGCAGGAACTCACCTGCGCGGGAGCAGGTGGAGTGGTTAATCATGCCGGTGTGCTGCCACATATTCTCAACGGCGACACGGATGCCGTATTCTTCACAGTAGGGGATCAGACGGCGGTAAAAGGCCATGTTGATCTCAAAGAGCTTCTCGGGAACGCCTTCTTCGGCGTAGGTCAGATGCTGGCAGGGATGCACGATGATGTTGCGCACGCCGAGCCAGGAGGCGATGCGCATGGCGGTGGTGATCTCTTCAAACCGCTTTTCGGTCTGGGCTTCGTCGGTGAAACTGGAACCGAAAGGAGCATGAGCCTGATTATAGTAGAGCCCACGGGACTCGGCGTAGGCACGCAGCTCGGTGTAGAAGGTCTTGTCATGGGCATCGGTGTAGAATTCGTCGCGGAACTGGGAGAAATCCAGGGCGTCAAAGCCTGCC
>SVMB01000079.1 GCA_015067675.1 Oscillospiraceae bacterium | reverse complement strand
GGTGGCGTTCTTTGATTACTTTCTTTCGACATGGAAAGAAAGTAATCGCGGGGTGCATGCGCAATGCACAGGGCGTACGGGTCCAGATCCCGTGATCCTCCCTCCGCCGGAGGCGAACCCTCTAACAGAAATAGAAAACACATATCCCCCTGTCGCCCCAGAGGTTTCATCTAAACCAATTACGCCTGCCAGAGTCTCTCCAGAGAATAAAACTCTCTCACATCCTGCCGGAAAATGTGCACAACAAAGAACGAAAAGTCCACCAGAATCCACTGAGCGGTATCGTAACCCTCAATGTGATGGGCACGCATCTGATACTTGGTCTCCATGAGCTCCTCAACCTCCTGCGACAGGGTGCGCAGATGGGTGTTGGAGGTACCGGTGCAGACGATGAAGTAGTCGGCGACGGTGGTCTGCTCGGCGACGGGGAGAATCTCCATCTGACGGGCGCCTTTCTCGGCCAGACGGTCGGCTACATCGCGGATGATGGCTTCGATCTGCTCTTCGGTAACGATAGTCTTGTTAAATTCCATGGTTTACCCTCCTTTATTGGGTTTTATGACGATGACGGGCACGAAAGCACGTCAGTCGGGGATGTCAAGTTCGGTAATGGGCTCGTGATAGGGGTTGAAATACTCGTTGATAAGCTCGAGAACAGCTTCCTCGTCGGCGGCGTAGGCAGCGCCCGAAGGCTCGCCCGGAAGCGTCCAGGTGTCGATGTCCGCCTCGGAAAGCCCCAGCAGCTTCGTGCCCAGCCAGACGATCTCACCGCCGGAGAGGTCGGTTTCCACGCCCTGTGTCACAAGCGTCACAAGCTTTGGCAGGGCAAGCAGTGTAGACGGTGTCATCGCCTGATCGGCCAGAGCCGAGAGAAGTCTCTGCTGAGCCTCGATGCGTCCCAGATCCTGATTGGCGTAGCCCGAGCGGAAACGCATGTAGTGAAGGGCACGCTCGCCGTCCAGATGCTGGTAGCCCGCGGGGATGTTGATGACCAGATCCTGATCCGGATCCTCATACTGCATGTCGATGGGTACATCCACGTCAACGCCGCCCATGATGTTCACGGCGTCCACAAATACCTGATAGTCGATGATGCAGTAGCGGTCGGGTGCAAAGCCGATGGTGGCCTCGATCTCGGTAAGCATCCGGTCAATGCCCTTGTTGTGGGCGGCATTGATGCGGTGAATCTCACCGTTTGCCTTGTAGGAATAGGTATCGCGGGGGATGGACAGAACCTTGATGGAACCATCCGCCGTGTCAATCGCTGCGACCATGATGGTATCGGTACGGGTGCCGTCCATGTCGGTACCGGCCAGCAGCAGGGTGAAGAAGTTCTCACGTCTGCCCGACTGGGCTGTGATCTCCTCCTCCTCCGGGGTCTCAATCTGAGTTGTGGAACCGGAAAGCTGGGTCTGATGGGGCGACTGCACGTGCTCCTGGGGCTTTAAATAGATCGCCACCAGTATCACGGCGAACATGGTCAGCACGACGACGCCTGCACAAAACGCCATAAACGCCTGCATGCTGCCTTTTCTTCTTCTGCTCATGTCTGTCTCCAGAGAATGTTATCGGTAAGTGCGCTGGGATCAGCCAAGCCACGCGGGCGGCTGGGAATTGTCATTGGTATCGGGAGTAGGCGCGGCCGTGGTATCGGCGGGAATATACACCGGCGGCACCGTGGCAGCGGTGGTCGCAGCGGTGGTGGACTCACCCGAGCCGCCGCCGAGCCATGCCGGAGGCTGGTCGCTGCCGGAACTGCCGGTATCACCGGAATCTCCCGTGTCGGGGTCATCGGAGGACGCCGTGGTCTTTTTGGTCGAGGACGCCGGAGGCGTGATGACGGAGACGTTCTTGATGTCCGACTCGTAGGGGTTGAAGGACTCGTTGATCATGGAGAGCATCTTATAGGTGCTGGCAACCACGTAGGACTGGGAGTTGTACATCCGGGAATAGTTGGGGATGGTATCGGTGGTGATGTTCGCGGTATCCATGTCATAAAACTGGGTACCCAGCCAGATGATTTCGCCGATGGAGAGGTCGGTCTCCACGTTTTCGAAGAACACCTCCGCCAGGGCGGGGATCTTCAGAAGGGTCTTGGGGGTGGCAAGCTGCTCAATCAGCGCCTTGTAGACACCCTGCTGGGCTTCGATACGTCCCAGATCCTGATTGGCGTAACCCTTGCGGAAGCGCATATAGTCCAGCGCATTCTCGCCGTCGAGCACCTGCAGACCCGGCTGCAGATCAATGGTCAGATCCTGATCGGGGTCGCGGTAATACATCCGCCTGGGCACATCGATCTCCACGCCGCCGATGGCGTTGATGAGGTTTTCGAAGGCATCGTAGTCCACGATGACGTAGCGGTTGGCCTCATAGCCCAGAAGGTTGGTCACTTCCTTCTTGGTGCGCTCGATGCCGCCGTTGAACGCGGCATTGATCTTGTGAATCTTACCGGAGGCGGACTTGGACATGGTGTCGCGGGGGACGTTTAACATGGCGACGGTCTTTGCCTGGGTATCCAGCGTTGCCATGACGATGGTATCGGTGCGGATGCCGTCGATATCGGTGCCGACGACGAGGATGGTAAAGACGCCCTCACGCTGTTTTTCGTTGGAGACGTCGATATCGGTAGCCATGGCGGCAAGCTCTTCCAGCAGCTCATCCTCCGTCTTTTCCCGGTTGGGATCCTCGGTGGTAACGGAGGTGGAAGCCGTGGTAGAATCTGTGGCGGCCGCAGTCGTAGTGGTAGCCGCCGTGGTGGTGGACGCCGCCGTAGTGGTGCCGTGCACGGGGTCATTGACCGGTTCCGGGGGCTTTACGTAGCGAATCGCCCACACAATCAGCGCAAGCATAAGAGCAAGCAGCACAGCCAGGACAATCAGCGCGATTTTCAGGCCGCGCCGGGACTTTTTTTCTTTCAGCTCTTTTTCAGCCGCTTTCTGACCGGCAGCCGCAGCCGTTTTGGCCGCAACAGCGCGGTTTACGGCCTCAAAAGTTTCATCAAAGTCATCCTCCGGAAGCGTATACCCCTGATTCCGGGGCTCTTCGTGGGGAATCTGATAACCGGATGCCGCATGGGTATGGGAACCGTTCTTTTTCTTTCCGCCGTAGAATTTCATTTAGTTTTTCGATCTCCTTTTGGTAACGGGAAAAACGATCCGATGGATGTACAAATAACACAGGCGTCAGCCAAGCCGCAGCAGCAGGTCGTTTCTGGCCTCCAGCGTGCGGGGATGAAGGTAAGCGCCGTCACGGATGACGTGCACGATGGTACCCTCAAGGGCCGCGAGCAGCGCCCGGTCAAGACTGACCCGCGCCAGCTCACGCAGTTCATCCACAGTTTTGAAATGTCTGCCCGGCTCAATGTAATCGGCAAGGCAGATGATCTTATCAAGCTTTGACATATTCACGCAGCCGGTGGTGTGAACCCGGATGGCATGGACGATTTCCTCAGACGCGCCCCAGACATCGCCTGCCACGGCAGAACCGGTCAGTGCATGGAGAAGCCCTCTGTCCGAGGCCTCCCTTTCATCGGGTATTATACCGTATTTCCGGCATAAATTCAACTGCTCCTCCAAAGATTGTTCCCTTGTAATATCATGGAGAAGTCCCGCGAGATACGCCGTCCCGGCATCATAACCGAAGCGCAGGGCAAGCTCCCGTGCAGCCTCAGCACAGCCGAAGGTATGACGTGCGCGCTTCTCGGAAAGGTTTTCAGTGATCCAGCGTTCAATGCCGGCGGTATCAATCATGCCCTGTACAGTCCTTTTTCCAGAATATAGTCATAAACCGCCGCCGGGATTCCCTCGGGGCGCGCATCCGCGGCCAGTATCTCCCGCACCTGCGTGGACGACATGGGATAGGGTACGCTTTCCACCAGATCAATCCCCGCGCCGTAGGTTTTGCGCAGATACCCGGCATGCGCTTCAATTGCCTGAGACTGCTCGTTTTCACGGGCAAGGGCTGCAATCCGGCAGTGGGCGAAGATGACCTCGGGATGATACCACTTTTCCAGGGTCAGCAGCATATCAGCCCCCACGATCCACCAGAACTGCGTATCGGGGTACCTTTGCGCAAGCACCCGTACGGTGTTGGCGGTGTAGCTGGGCGGCGGCAGGGTCAGTTCCAGCTCCGAGGCAGCAAGCCCCTCCTCCCCCGCAGCGGCAAGCTTCACCATTTCAAGGCGGGAGGCTGCATCGGGAGATCCTGCGGGCATGGGTTTGTGAGGAGGTGTCTGGGTGGGCATGAGCCACACTTCGTCCAGATTCAGAGCCTCCCTGACGGTCTTTGCCGCGTGGAGATGACCCAGATGGGGCGGATTAAAGGTCCCGCCCAGGATTCCTACCCGTTTCATTTGGGCAGGACGATGCGCTTCTCGGGAGGCAGGGTACGGCTTTCCTTATAGAGGACAAACCGGGTACCGATGGTCTGCACGACCTCGCAGCCGGCAGCTTCGGCGATCTCCTCGGCGGCCTCGCGGGCGCTCATCAGGGAGTTTTCAAGCACGCGAACCTTGATAAGCTCACGGGCTTCCAGAGCGTCGTTTACCTGCTTAATCATATTATCGTTCACGCCGCCTTTACCCACCTGCAGGATGGTCTCGATGGGGTTGGCAAGTCCGCGCAGATATGCGCGCTGTTTACTGGTCATGGTATGAATCCTCTTTCGTTATCAGTCAATCAGGCCGCGGCGAAGAAGCTCGTCGTGAAGCTTGCGGCAGCCGTCGGCACGGTGGGAGATTTCGTTTTTCTCCCCGGGGAGAATCTCGGACATGGTAAGGCCGCGCTCGGGGAAGATGAAGAGCGGATCGTAGCCGAAGCCGTACTGCCCACGCGGTTCATAGCCGATGACACCCTCACAGGTGCCCCGCAGGGTGAAGGACGTGTTTTCATCGATCACGCAGGCGATGCAGCAGACAAAGCGCGCAGTGCGGCGCTCATCCGGGACGCCTTCCAGTTCTCCCAGAAGCTTTGCCATCCGCTGGGCGTCGGTTGCGTCCTCGCCTGCATAGCGGGCAGAGTAAATCCCCGGCGCGCCGCCGAGGGCGTCCACCTCAAGGCCGGAGTCATCGGCGATGGAGGGCTTTTTGGTCGCGTTCCAGACGGCCATTGCCTTGATCATGGCGTTTTCTTCAAATGTGGTGCCGTTTTCCTCGATTTCCATATCAAGTCCGGCATCACGCATGGTGGAAAGTTCGATTTTCCCGCCCAGCATGGCGGTGATTTCCTCCACCTTATGGGCGTTGTTGCTGGCAAGAATGAATTTCATCGTTCGCTCTGCTCCTTAAAGGGTGATGATTGCCTTCTGCGCCTCGATCACCTTTTCAAGGCAGGGCTGGGTGACACGGATGATATTGATGAGCTCATCGGCGGAATAGGGACGACCCTCGCCGGTGCCCTGAATCTCCACAAAGCGGCCGTCGCCGGTCATGACGAGGTTGCAGTCGGCAAGAGCGGTGGAGTCCTCTTCGTAGCAGATATCCACCACGGCCTGATCGCGGCCGTCGAGGGTGATGATACCGGTGGAAAGCGCGCAGACATAATCCTTGATGGGATTTTTCTTGAACACACGCTGCTCGGTGAGCCGCCGGCAGGCCAGTGCCATTGCCACAAAGCCGCCGGTGATGGAGGCGCAGCGGGTGCCGCCGTCGCCCTGCAGCACATCGCAGTCGATGGTCAGGCAGGTCTCGCCCATGAGCTCCATATCCACAACGGCGCGCAGGGAGCGGCCGATGAGGCGCTGGATCTCGGCAGAGCGGCCCTGCAGCTTGAGCTTGGAGATATCGCGCTGGGAGCGTTCCCGATTGGCGCGGGGGAGCATTGCATACTCGGCGGTGACCCAGCCCAGTCCGGTACCCTTGCGGTGGGGCGGCACACGATCCTCGAAGCTGCAGGTGCAGTAGACCTTTGTGTTGCCCTGTTCGATGAGCACGGAGCCCTCGGCGAAGCGGTTGACATCGGGAGTGATAATCAGCGGGCGGAGTTCATTATATTTTCTGCCGTCAAATCTGGCCATAATATTGCCTCTTTTCTCTAAAATCAGAACAGCGCTTTTGCAAAAGACACGGGATCGAAGGGCAGCAGATCGTCGATGCCCTCGCCCACGCACACAAACTTCACAGGGATACCCAGCGTATGGGAGATCGCCACAACGATGCCGCCCTTGGCGGTACCGTCGAGCTTGGTCAGGGCGATGCCGGTGATACCGGCGGTCTCGCCGAAGGCCTTGGCCTGGCTGATGGCGTTCTGACCGGTGGTGGCATCGAGCACCAGCAGGGTTTCACGGGCAGCGCCCGGCAGGGTCTTATCGATGACGCGGCTGATCTTCTCAAGCTCCTTCATCAAATGATCCTTATTCTGGAGACGTCCTGCGGTATCCACCAGCACCACGTCGATATTACGGGCACGGGCAGCCTGCAGCGCGTCATACACCACCGCCGCAGGATCGGCGCCCTCATGCTGGCGAACGATATCCACGCCTGCGCGTCCAGCCCAGATTTCCAGCTGGTCAGCCGCCGCTGCACGGAAGGTATCGCCTGCGGCCATGAGCACGCTCTTTCCCTCGGATTTGAGCAGATGGGCAAGCTTGCCGATGGTGGTGGTCTTACCGGCGCCGTTGACGCCGATGACGAGAATCACAGCCGGAGAGGTGGAGAGATCAAGGCTCAATCCACCGATCTTTTCACCGGTATCCTTACCGCCGACCATGTCGGCGAGAATCTCCGCCAGTGCCTCGCGCACCTGGTCGGCTTCCTTGAGACGGCCTGCCTTGACCTCGTCGCGCAGACGGTCAACGGCATCCACGGCCACATCCACGCCCAGGTCGGACATGATCAGCGCTTCTTCCAGTTCCATGAGCAGATCTTCATCCACCGCGCGGAAGTTCTTGACCACCGCTTCGATCTTCTCTGTCAGGATGGTACGGGTCTTTGTGAGACCCTGTTTGATTTTGTCAAAGAATCCCATATTTGATACCTCTTTTGGTTGATATACAAGTTAAGGGTACTGCCGATCACAGCACCCAGGCAGCCTATGTGCTGTGTGGGGAACTTTCGTGGTTACACCGGGCTTCATAGGCCTTGATCCCCGTCTCTGGAATGGGTTTCGAAAGGGAAAACCGGTGTTTTCCCTTCGGGTGCTTCTTTGGTTACTTTCTTGCACAAGCAATGAAAGATTGGAACTCGCAGAGTTCCAATACCGGAGGGTGCCCGCGGAGGGCACAGGGCCTATGGATCCTCATCCATATGACAGGCTCAAGCCGCCGAGGCATGACAGTTGCAGATATCCTGCGGCTTAATCTTTACCCCAAACCCAACTTCTTCACAGCATCCGCCACATCAAAGGCCAGAAGCCTCGATACACCCTGCACCGGCATGGCAACGCCGTAAAGCATATCCGCAGACTCCATGGTACCCCGTCGGTGGGTGATGACAATAAACTGGGTGGAGTCGCCGAAGCGGCGCAGATACTGGGCAAAGCGGCTGACGTTGATATCATCCAGCGCCGCATCGATTTCGTCGAGGATGCAGAAGGGCGAGGGACGAATCTTGAGGATGGCAAAATACAGGGCAATGGCCACCAGCGCACGCTCGCCGCCGGAGAGAAGGCTCAAAACCTTCATCGTCTTGCCGGGCAGCTGTACACGGATCTCGATGCCGCTTTCCAGGACGTTGGAGGTGTCCTCCAGCTCAATGCAGCCGGTGCCGCCGCCGAAGATTTCGGCGAAGATACGTTCGAATTGTTCATTGATCAGAGCAAACTGCTCGGCAAACTGCACTTTCATCTGCTTTTGCAGTTCGTCAATCACGCCGGTGAGCTGCTCGCGGGAGGCCAGCGCATCGGCGCGCTGGGTACTTAAAAATTCATAGCGCTCGGAGAGCTTTTCATACTCCTCGATGGCACCGGTATAGACGCTGCCCAGCTCCCGGATGGAGCGGCGCAGGCGGTCGGTATCCTTCTGGGCGGCCTCCGGATCCTCGGGGAAGTGCACGTCCTCCCCTGCGTCCTCACGGCTCAGTCCGTATTCCTCCCAGAGCCTGGCGGCGAGCTTTTCCTCGCGGCCGGTCAGGTTTTCCACCCGGTCTTCCAGATGTGCTCTGTCACGTTCCAGCTTGAGCAGGCGCTGATTGGCCTCCTGCTGCCGCTTGTCATCCCGCACACGGGCGGCTTCCAGTTCTTCACGGCGTGCCAGCAGATCGGAAAGTTTTTCCCGATGCTGCTCCTGTTCTTCGCTCAGACGCACCTTTTGGGCATTGAGTTCTTCAATCTCCGCTTCCAGACGGGCATTTTCATCGCCGAAGCTTTCCAGATTCTCCCGGCGCAGCTCGGCGTCCCGGTTCACGGCTTCCAGATGGGCCGCAATCTGACGGCGTTCGGCCTCGGATGCCGCCTGTTCGCCTTCCAGACGCACGGCTTTCTGCCGAACCTCGGCCAGAGCCTGCTCCCGGGCTGTCTTTTCAGCCTGCGCCGCGTCGCAGCGCTGCTGCAGCGCGTTCTGCGCCTCCTGCAGCTCCCGGCGCTGACGTTCCAGCGCCTCCTGGGCTTTCTTTTCCTGCGCGATGGTGTCATGCAGCGCCGTCAGACGCTGGCTCAGGGTTATTTTGAGTGTATCGCCGCCGGTGAGCTCTTCTTCCAGCTTCGCGCACTGCTCACGGCTGCGCTCAAGGGATGCTTCCAGACGGGTCTGGGCATTCTGGGCTTCCTGCCGCTCGGATGCGGCGGATTCCAGCTGATAGCGCAGGGCGGCGTTGTCCTGCACGGCACGATCCAGGGTTTCACGCGCCTTCAGTCCGTCGGCATGAGCGCTGGAGAGCTCCTCTTCCAGCCTTGCCAGCTCATTGGCGCGGCTCAGGATACCCGCGCTTTTTGCCAGACTGCCGCCGGTCATTGCACCGCCCGGCGAGAGCACCTGACCGTCCAGCGTGACCAGACGGTATTTATGCCCCGTACGGCGGGCAGCGTCGATTGCATGGTCTATATGATCTATGACGATGGTTCGTCCCAAAAGGTTTCGGATAATCTGGGTATAGCGCTCATCATGCTCCACAAGACGGCTCATAACGCCCACAAATCCGGGCAAGCCTTCAATCTCACGGCCTGAAAGCTCCGTGCCGCGCACGGCAGACAGCGGCAGGAAGGTCGCACGACCCTCTCCCCTGCTTTTGAGCATGCCAATGGCTCGCCGGGCATCCTCTTCACGCTCGACGACGATATGCTGCAGCGCCGCGCCCAGCGCCGTCTCCACCGCTGCCACGTAGGCATCGTCGGTACGGATGAGCTCGGACACGGGGCCATGGATGCCGCCCAGCTGTTCCCGGCGGGTCAGCACCGCACGCACGGCCTTATGATAGCCTTCATACTCCCGCTCCAGCTCCCGCAGAAGCCGGATGCGGTTATCAATATCGGCATACCGGATACGCAGCGCCGTATGGCGCTCCCGCGCCTCTTCCTCGCGGGTTTCCCGGGCCACGCGCAGACGTTCATAGCCTGCCATGACGTTATCAAGAGAGACCAGATGCTCCCTGCCCTTCTCCACTTCTTTCTGCAGGGCTTCCCAGGCAGCCTTCGCCTCTTCCAGAGCCTTGCGGCGCACGCTCTCCTCGGAATCGACGCTTTCCAGACGCTCACGCAGCTCCGCCGCCGTACTATTGGCAGCCGATACCGCCAGGTCCGAGCTGTGCTTCTTCTCCGTCAGCTCATCCAGCTTTTCCCGCAGCGCGTCATCCTCATCAATGAGTGTATCCAGCGCACGCTGCGCTTCCTGAACGGACTGCTCAGCCCGGGCAATCTCTTCCTGCATGGCAGTGTTCCCGTCATTACAGGAGGCAATGCGCTCATCCAGCCGTGCAAGCTGAAACGTCAGGGTTTCGGCACGGCTTTTGTAATCCTCCCGTTCGCGGGTAATGCGTTCAAAATCCGCAATGTTGCGCTCGATGGAGGCACGCCGCAGGGCGATATCGCTGTCGGCAGCGCCAAGCGCCGCTGTATCCGCCTGCAGCTGGGCGCGGAGCTGTTCCTGCTCCTGCTCCAATGTGCGCACCTTCATGGTCAGCGCCTCGGCGGCGGCATACACCGCATCGATGGCGCGGCGGCAGTTCTCGGAATCGGACTGCACGCGGAGAAGCTCTCCCTGCGCATTGCTGCGCTCTTCGGTCAGCTCTTCCAGCTGCCAGAGCCACAGGCCTGTTTCCAGCGCACGCAGCTCATCGCGCAGCGCGTTATACCTGCGTTCCTTCTCCGCCTGACGGCGCATCGGTTCCAGCTGGCCTTCCAGCTCATTTACCAGATCACCCACACGGGCGAGATTCTCCTCGGCAGCGGCCAGCTTTCGCTCGGCCTCTTCCCGGCGGTAACGGAATTTCGTGATGCCCGCGGCTTCGTCAAAGATCTCGCGGCGGTCGGCTGCACGTACCGACAGAATCTCGTCGATGCGTCCCTGACCGATGACGGAATAGCCGTCGCGTCCCAGACCCGTATCCATAAACAGCTCATGGATATCGCGCAGACGCACGGATTTTCGGTTGAGGAAATATTCACTTTCGCCGGAGCGGTCATAGCGTCGGGTGACTTCCACCTCGGCGTAGTCGGTTTTGAGGATATGACTTGAATTATCCAGCGTCAGGGTAACCTCGGCAAAACCCGTGGGACGGCGGCCACGGGCGCCTGCAAAGATAACGTCCTCCATCTTGGCGCCGCGCAGGGTTTTCGTGGACTGTTCGCCCAGTACCCAGCGGATGGCGTCGGCGATGTTTGACTTGCCCGAACCGTTGGGGCCTACAATTGCGGTGATGCCGCCCGGAAACTCTACGCGAAGCTTATCCGGAAACGACTTGAAGCCCTGCAGCTCCAGCGCTTTGAGCAACACACGCACTACCCCCTTACAAAAACAACAGTTCATATTATTATAGCAATTTTCTCCTCATTTTGCAAGGGTTTCTTTCCGTCGGGCTGCATAAAAGCAGACCCTTTTCGCGCATTTCTTCCCATCTTTGGGCTATACCGGCCTTCAAATCCAATATATCTCCCGCCGCTCTTGACTTCCCATCCGCCGGACAGTATACTGTATACATCCGGGATCGTGCTCTCGATCCTTATATAAGGAGGGGCTTATGAAAAAGGTCAGACTGTCCGTCATCGGCGCGGGTTCCCGCGGTACCGGACTTACAAAAATCCTTGCGCGCATGCCCGACGTGGAAATCGTCAACATCTGCGATATCATGGAAGACCGTGCTCTCAAAAGCCGTGAAAACGTCCGGGAGATCGCCGGCTATCAGCCTGCCGTCCTGACCGACTGGCATGAAGCGCTGGAAGCCCCCGGTCTTGACGGCGTCATCGCCGCCACACCCTGGTTTTTACACATCCCGGTGTCCGTCGCCGCCATGAAGAAGGGCATCCGTCCCGGCTCCGAGGTGGGCGCCGCCTTCGATGTCAACGACTGCTGGAAGCTCATCGATACCTATGAGGAAACCGGCGTCCCCGCGATGCTTCTGGAAAACCGCTGCTGGAACCGCGACGCGCTGCTGGTGGCCGCCCTTGCCAAAGCAGGCCTCTTCGGCGAGATCGTCTCCTGCACCATGGGCTACATGCATGACCTGCGCCATCAGGTGGGCGGCGACGGCGATCCCAACCACGGCCGTGTCAAGGAATACCTCCACCGCAACTGCAACAACTATGCCACCCATCCCCTGGGCCCCTGCGCCCATCTGCTGGGCGTCAACCGCGGCAACCGCATCACCTCTCTCGTGGCGGTGGCCTCCAAGGCCCGCGGCATGGCCGATTATGTGGCCCGTCATCCCGGCCATCCCCTGACCGGCTGCACCTGGGAGCAGGGCGATATCACCACCGTCATCCTCACCCTCGCCCACGGTGAGACCATCCATCTGACCCTCGACACCACCCTGCCCCGCCGGTATTCCCACGGCTATTTTGTCCACGGTACAAGAGGTATGTTCAACGGCGAAACAAGAGAAGTATTCATCGAGGGCATGCACGACGAATCCGGCCCCATCGCCTACAATAACCTGGACGGCTTCCGGGATGAATATGAGTGTGAGCTGTGGAAGCACTATAACCCTGATGAGGAAGGCCACGGCGGCATCGACTACCTGTGCCTGCGTGCGTATGTGGACAGCGTGAAGAATCACACCGAGCCCCCCATCGATGTCTACGACATGGCAACCTGGAAGAGCATCTCGCCGCTGTCTGAGCAGTCCATCGCCCACGGCGGTATGCCGGTGGCGGTGCCCGACTTCACCCGCGGCATGTGGATGCGCCGTGAAAACGTCCATCCCACGCTGCGGTAAAAGATTCTCCGTGCAATAAAAGGACCTTCGTGCCGGTATTCTGTAAACCAGTAATTTGCAGAATACCGGCACATTTCTGCTTTCTCCCTCTTGACAAATCCCCGCCGGGTGGTTATACTGATTTTCAGAAACCTTTCACAACTGCATAACCGTACAAAGGCTGTGAAGAGAAAGAGTACGCAGATGCGCGCTGCACAGAGAGCCCCGGAAGCTGAAAAGGGGTCAGGTCTGCCGTTTGCCGAACATGGTCTCGGAGCCGCCGGTCGAGGACGGAGTTTTCCGTTTCAGGCCGTGCCGGGATTCGCCCGTGACAGCGACTGAGTATCGGTGGAAGCTGTCTTTCCGCCCGTACTTGACAAGGCGTCTCTCCGTGAGGGGAGCGTGAATCGGGGTGGTAACACGAAGCGGCGGCTTTTTGGGTGTCAGTCTCTTTCGTCCCTGAAAATTTGGGATCGGGAGGGATTATTTTTATACCCAAAAGCCGTTTTTTCATGTTGACTGCCACTTTGATACAGGAAAGGATGTTTCACATGCGTCATATTCTCATCGGCGGCGCCTGGCCCTATGCCGCAGGCCCCCTTCACATCGGTCACATTGCCTCTCTGCTCCCCGGCGACGTGCTGGCGCGGTATTTCCGTGCCGCCGGAGACCGGGTCATCTACGTCTCCGGCACCGACTGCCACGGTACCGCCGTTACCCTGCGTGCCCGGCATGAGGGCCGCACGTCCCGCGAGGTCAGCGACGACTTCCATCAGGCCTTTGATTCCACCTTCCGTGCCCTGGGCTTCTCCTTTGACCTCTACAGCAAGACCTCCCACCCCCAGCACATCCGCTACGTGCAGGATTTCCATAAAAAACTCTACGACTCCGAATTCGTATACGAACGGGAGACGGCCGCCCTGCGCTGCAGCAACTGCGAGGCATTTTTATCCGACCGCGAGGTAAAGGGCTTCTGCCCCTCCTGCGGTGCACCGGCCACCGGTGAACAATGTCCCGCCTGCGGGCGTATACTGGAAGCGGAGGCGCTCATCAATCCCGTCTGTACCGCCTGCGGTACGGCTGTGGAGAAAACCCGCTCGCCTCAGCTCTTCCTGAATATGCACAAGCTCACACCCCGTCTGCGCGCCTGGCACGAAGCCCATCCCCCACGGCGGCGCAGTGTGCAGGAGCTCACCGCCCGGCTTCTCGATGATTCCCCCGCCGACTGCGCCCTGACCCGTCAGCTTGACTGGGGCATCCCGGTTCCCCGCGAGGGCTTTGATGACCGGCGCATCTTCGTCTGGGCCGAAAACGTGCTGGGTTACTACTCCGCCGCCCGCAAGGTCTGCGATGCCTACCTCTGGGATCCCGACGATTTCTTTACCCCCGACGCCCGGCATTATCTCGTCCACGGACGCGCCAATGTTCCCTACCATACCCTGCTTCTGCCCGCGCTGCTCCTGGCGCAGGATGATAACGCCCATCTGCCCGACGTCATCGCCGCCTCCGCCCATATGCTCTACGACGGCAAAACCGTCTCCGGCCGCGACGGTGATCCCGCGGTCACAGCCGACGCGCTGCTGGCGGATTTCCCTGCGGATGTGATCCGCTATTATTTCCTCTCCTGCGGCGTGGAAAAGAAGGATACGCTCTTCTCCCGTGCAGAGCTGGCCGCCGACGGACGTGAACTGGCCGATGTCTACGGCAACTTTGTACACCGTACCCTTGCATTCATCAGCCGATACTTTGGCGGTGAGATGCCCTTTGCCGATATCGAGCCTGCCCTTGAAAAGCGTGTAGCGGACACCTACGCCGCCGTCGCCGGGAAGCTGGAAGATGCCCGCGTACGCTCCGCTCTGGAAGATGTGATGAATCTCGCCCGTCTGGCAAACCGTTACTTCGATGCAAGACAGCCCTGGAAAACCCGTCTTTCCCATCCCGGCCAGTGTCTCTCCACCCTTGCCGGATGCCTCTGGCTCTGTGCTAACCTTTGCGTGCTTTTCTCCCCTTTCCTGCCCGATTCTTCCCGGAGACTGGCGGATACCCTTGGCATTTCTTCCATTTCCTGGCATCTCCAGCCGCTCCCGACAGGCACCATCCGTGACTGCGAACCTCTCTTCCCACGCAGCGCAGAATGACAGAAGATGCAGGAAAACTTTCATAATTGACTCTCTCCACATATTCTCCTTTTTTGGTATATTATTCACATTTTGCCCGGATCGGACGTACTTCACGCCTTTTCAGCGTCCAATCCGGGCTTTTCTTTGCCATTCTCTCTTCCGGCATTTTGGACACTTCCGCAATGCGACGATATTTTTACTGCAAAACGCCGTGATTATGTGACATTATACTATATACAATCCGCGCGTTAACTGATAAAATATTATCAGGTTAATTATAAGGCATAGTTTCGTTTTATCGGTTTCGGAAAGGAGGATTCCGTATGCCTGAAACTTCAGCGGTCAGCTGCAGTGCCATACCACGTCCCACGCTTGAGCGGCTGCCGCGGTATCTCAACTATCTGCGCACCCGGCGCGCCGAGGGCTGTGAACAGACCTCATCGTCAGCCATCGCGCAGGATCTTAAGCTCACCGCCATTCAGGTCAGAAAGGATCTGGCCTACGTTGGTTCCGGCAAGCCCCGCACCGGACACAGTGTCTCCGAGCTCATCGATCAGCTGGAAAGCTTTCTGGGATATGATGACGCCAAAGACGCCGTTTTGGTCGGTGCAGGTCATCTGGGACAGGCGCTGCTGGCATATCACGGATTCGCCGATTACGGTCTCAACATTCTGGCGGCCTTCGATACCGATGAGGCACTTGCCGGACAACGCATCCACGGCAAGCCTATCTTCGCTGCCGACCGGCTCATCCATCTCACCGCGCGGCTGGGCGCCCCGCTGGGCATCATCACCGTTCCCGCCAAATATGCGCAGGATGTGTGCGATCAGCTCGTCTCCGCCGGTGTCTGCGGCATCCTCAACTTTGCCCCCGTCCATCTCACCGTCCCCGACAACGTTCTGGTACGCAACGTGGACATCGCCGCGCAGATGGCGCTGCTTTCCAGCTCCCTGCGTGAACTTCACATCAAACGGGATTCCTAAGCTTTGACTCTTATATATAGGAAGGTATTATTATGAGCAGAAAAGTTACGATCATCGGCGCAGGCAATGTCGGCTCCACCATCGCGTATACCATGGCCGTCACCGGTCTCACCTCCGAAATCGTCATGATCGACGTCAACACTGCCAAGGCACTGGGCGAGACTATGGATATCCGCCAGGGTACTCCCTTCTGCGCCCCCATCAAGATCTACGCCGGTTCCTACTCCGACGCCGCAGGTTCCGATGTGGTCATCATCACCTCCGGTATCGCCCGCCGTCCCGGTCAGACCCGTATCGACCTGACCCAGACCAACGTCAACATCATCAAATCCATCGCGCCCGAGATCACCCGCTATGCTCCCGACGCGGTTTATGTTCTGGTTTCCAACCCCGTTGACATCCTGACCTATGTCTTTGCCAAGGTCTCCGGCCTGCCCGAAAACCGCGTGTTCGGTTCCGGTACCCTCCTGGATACCGCCCGTCTGCGCTCCCGTCTTGCCGAGTACCTGTCCATCAGCCAGAAGAACGTCCACGCCTACGTTCTCGGCGAGCATGGCGATTCCTCCTTCGTCCCGTGGTCCATCGCGTCCATCTCCAACATCAACCTCGTTGACTACCGCAACGGCCTCAACTACAAGGGCGTCATTCATCCCGACCTGGACTTCGACGAAATCGAAAAGTACATCCGCACCTCCGGCAGCAAGATCATCGGCCGCAAGGGTGCCACCTTCTATGCCATCGCCATCTCCGTGTGCCACATCATCGAGGTGCTGCTGGGCTCCACCAACACCGTCATGGCCGTTTCTTCCATGATGCACGGTGAGTTCGGCATCGATGAGGTAGCCCTGAGCATCCCCTTCATCGTCGGCCCCGGCGGTATCAAGGGCAACGTCCTGCCTCCCCTCACCGACGAGGAAATTTCCAAGCTCCAGCACAGCGCGGGCGTCCTCAAGGATGTTATCTCCCAGATCACGCTGTAAGCACCGTCTGATTATACCGGCTTTCACATAACGACTGAATATAAGGAGAGTTGACTCATGGAATATCGTATTGAACGCGACTCTATGGGCGAAATGCAGGTCCCGGCCGACCGCTATTGGGCCGCCCAGACCCAGCGCAGCTTCCAGAACTTCAAAATCGGCGGCGAAATCATGCCCCGTGAGATCACCCATGCTTTCGGTATCCTCAAGAAGGCTGCCGCC
>SVMB01000078.1 GCA_015067675.1 Oscillospiraceae bacterium | reverse complement strand
TCCCGCTGAACGAACTTATGAAAGAGGAAACGGCGTGACCGAAGTCACGCCGCCCTCACCTGAAAACACACGGTTTTCAGACATTATTGATTTTTACTGTTTTACGACCACTGCACTTTTTTTCACATTTTTTTCCTTGACAAGGAACCGGATTTACCGTATACTTTTTTATGTTCTATTTTAAACTGTTCTGTTTTGAATAAAAGGAGATGTTTCATGGAAAATATATTCAGCCACTATGCGGCAAACGAAAGTCTATATACAACGATCGTGAGTCCGGTGTGTGAAAAGCACGGTCTTACCTATATGGAATTCACGGTGTTAATGTTCCTGGCAAACAATCCGCAATTCGATACCGCTTCTGATATCGTCAAATACAGGCACTTAACAAAATCTCACGTTTCTATGTCAATTCGCAGTTTAGAGAACAAAGGTCTGCTTAAAGGTCAACATCATGAGCCGAACCGAAGAACCATCCATCTCACAGTTTTGGATGCTGCTGCAAAGATTGTGTCCGATGGCCGAGCAGCCCAGCAATCCTATGGAAAGATACTCTTTTCCGGGTTTTCCGATTTTGAATACAATCAGCTCACCTCATTTATGAAAAGGATCGACGAAAATATTTCCAATCACATTAAACTGATACAAAACAGATAGGAGCATAGATATGGAATCAAACAAAGAGTTTTTAGGTACTGAGCCCATTGGTAAATTACTTTTCAAGCTGTCTATTCCAACGGTAGTAGCACAGCTCATCAATATGCTGTATAACATCGTTGACCGGATTTATATCGGTCATATGCCCGGTGACGGCAGTTTGGCTCTCACGGGCGTTGGTGTCTGTATGCCGCTGATTATGCTGGTTTCCGCATTTGCTGCGCTTGTCAGTTCCGGTGGTGCGCCGAGAGCATCCATATTCATGGGCAAGCAGGATACCGAATCCGCCGAGAAAACATTAGGCAACTGTTTCAGCCTTCAGTTTATCGTATCCCTTATCCTTACAATGGTGCTTCTGATTTGGAACGAAGAACTGCTGCTTGCCTTTGGCGCAAGTGAGAACACCATTGGATATGCTGCGGATTATATGAGTGTCTATGCCATCGGCACATTGTTTGTGCAGATGACATTGGGTATGAATACCTTTATTACCGCACAGGGTTTTACAACGATTTCCATGATCTCTGTTCTGATTGGCGCGGTGTGCAATATTACCTTGGACCCTCTGTTCATCTTCGGATTGAACATGGGCGTAAAAGGTGCAGCTCTTGCTACGATTCTTTCACAGGCCATTTCCTGTGTATGGGTCATTACCTTCCTTTGCGGTAAAAAAACCAGGCTTCGCATCCGCAGGAAGAATATACGTTTGCAGGGTAAAATCATTTTGCCTTGCATCGCACTTGGTACCGCAGCTTTTATTATGCAAGCCAGCGAAAGTGTGATATCCATCTGTTTCAATTCTTCTCTGCTTCGCTATGGCGGTGATATTGCGGTAGGTGCAATGACGATTATGGTAAGCGTCATGCAGTTTGCAATGCTTCCCCTGCAAGGCATTGCCCAGGGTGCGCAGCCCATCACAAGCTACAACTACGGTGCAAGAAATGCAGACCGTGTAAAAAAGACCTTCCGTCTGCTCCTGATTACCTGTATGACCTATTCCACAGCACTCTGGGCAGCGGTTATGCTGTTCCCGAAAGTATTTGTGGGTATCTTTACTCCTGATAAGACCTTGATAGAATTTGCGGCATCCATGTTAAGGATATACCTCGGTGGTATTTGTTTATTTGGCATTCAGATAGCCTGTCAGATGACATTTACCTCTCTTGGTAAGGCCGTCAATTCGATTATTGTAGCCGTTGTCAGAAAATTTGTTCTGCTGCTCCCTTTGATTTACATCATGCCGCATATTATAACCGATCAGACGAAGGGGGTTTATATGGCCGAACCGGTTGCAGACATAATCGCGGTGACTTTCACAGCTATTTTATTTGCATTCCAGTTTAAAAAGGCAATGAAGGAAATCGAACTTGCTTGACTGTAAAAAGGTATAAAAGCGAAAGCCGTCGCAGCAATGCGGCGGCTTTTATATGTACTGCATTTTTAAAGATGATCAGGTATCCCGTTATTTTTTGTTCTACGGAATAATCAAGGATTCAATTTGCTCAATTCCTCGAACACGGTCATATTTGTCCGCGCCAGCATCAGCGGTGTCACGGAAATATACCCGGATAGTGCGGCATTGGCATCAATCGTACAGTCATCGGGATCTGTCCGGATGTTTCGGTAGCTCGCCAGATACATATCATTGCCCTGCGGCAGGAATACGTCATCATAATAGCGGCCTCCCATGCGGGTAATGCGGATTCCTTTATGATGAAGCGGAATGTTCACATTGTACAAGCTGTTTTTCTTCATCAGGTCATGACGGTCAAAGAACGCTTTGATTTCATCCAGCGCATCCACGGCTTCGCCGAATCCGCCCGATCTGGTGGAGAGTGCTACTGCCGGCATACCAAAGGAAGCCGCCTCAAATACAGCGCCCAATGTACCGGAGTACAGCATATCACCCCCGATATTGAATCCCCGGTTAATGCCGGAGATGACAAAATCAAATGTCCTCTGCATGCCCACCACCGCAAAGCGGACGCAGTCTGCAGGAGTGGAATCCACCGTGTAGGCTTTGACCTGCGGTTCATCGAAGGCAATCTCTTTGACCTCAAAGGCTTCACGCAAGTTGACACTGTGGCTTTTGCCGCTCTGTTCATATTTTGGGGCTACAACTGTCACATCGCCAAACTGCTTTGCCCACCTGGCCAGCGGCACAAGAACCTCAGAGGAAATGCTGTCGTCATTGGTGATCAGGATTTTCATGATAACCGCTCCTTATGTGTTTCTTTGACTTATCCCCTGTACATAGTGACCGCCTTTTCCGCGCATATTCAGGGTGCCATCAGGAAACAGTTTATTGATGATTCGGCTTTCTGTACCTGTAAAGCCCGATTATTGCAGAGCTTATTGCGATCAGTTCATTTGCGACCCCGCCCCATACTGCATAATATACGTTATATATCAGGATCATGGTTGAAGTGAGCAGAATACTTCTGCGCAGATTCTGCATATTGGGAAAATACAGAAACAGGGTATTCACAGCCAATGCCACAACGATCAGCAAAGACATCGGCCCTTGCCACGAGACAATTCCCATGACAGCCATAACTCCCGAAAGAACATACGGCCAGAATGAATAGGAAAAAATTCTGAGATCTTTTCGGTAAATAATAAAGTTTCTAACAATGCATACAACGTTTAACAGCATCCCGGACCATGCATTCAGAAACAAATAACTGATACATATGCTCAGCGTCGACAATGTTTGAACAACAATCAGCTTTTTATGATCTTTGCATTGGTATGAGAGAAACGTCAATAATGCCGCTATCCATCCGATTATCTGTCCCGCTAAAATCATGCGTACTTTCTCCTATCCGTTACTTGTGATACAGCAGTACAACCGTCTCCACGTGCCCCGTTCTCGGGAACATATCCACCGCACACATCCGCACGGCTTCGTATCCCGCCTCACCAAAACGCTTGATGTCCCGCGCCAGGGTCGCAGGATCGCAGGACACGTACACCACACGCTGCGGCGCCAGATCCACCACTGCCTTCACCGCGTTCTCATCCAGCCCCTTTCGCGGCGGGTCCACGATGATCGCGTCCGGGCGCAGTCCCTGCTCCACCAGCTCCCGCGCTGCAGTACCCGCATCCGCACAGATGAAGTCTGCGTTGGTGATACCGTTGCGCGCGGCGTTCTCTTTGGCGTTCACGATGGCCTCCGGCACAATCTCCACGCCGATGAGCCGGTCGGTTACATCCGCCACCGTCAGGCCGATGGTACCCGCGCCGCAGTAGAGGTCAAGCAGCGTCCCCGGACTCCAGGGTGCTCCCCCATCCTGCTCCGGCAGGAGCAGATACTCCCGCGCCTTGCGGTAGAGCCGCTGAGCCTGGGCATGATTGACCTGATAGAATGACCCGATGTGTATCCGGAAGGTTAACCCGCAGAGCACGTCGTCAATGTAGAGCTCGCCCCAGGCCGCGCGGAAATCCCGGCCAAGGATCACATTGCTGCGCTCCGGATTGTGGTTCACCACAACGCCGGTGAGAGCCGGATATGCTTCCCGCGCCATGGAAACCAGCAGCTTTTCCGAGGGTAAAGTCTGCTTTGCCGCGACAATGCAGAGCACCGCCGGGGCATCGGCCTCCGTCCCGGACGGGCCAACCGACGCCGTGCGCACAAGCACGTGACGCACAAGCCCCTTTCCGCTTTTTTCATCATAGGCAGGAACGCGCGCCTTCTTCATCCAGGCGCAGACGACCTCCGCAAGCTTGTTTGCCGTGCGCGACTGCACAAGGCAGTCCCCGCAGGCAATGAGATCATGGGAGTTGACCCGGTAAAAACCGGTCACAGGCTGACCGTTCTGCTCTGCCACCGGGAACTGGGCCTTGTTGCGGTAGTAATAGGTGCCGTTTGCCTCCGGATCATCGCCACGTGAGCCGATGATGCCCTCAAATTCCGGCTCCGCGCCGCCGATACGGCGCACAACCTCCTGCACCCGCTCAGCCTTTGCCGCGAGCTCCTCATCGTAGGACACATGGCGCAGCGTACAGCCGCCGCACTTGGGAAACACCGGACAGTCCACCGGTATCCGGCAGTCCGCGGGCGTAATCATGCGCTCAATGCGGGCGAAGGCGTAACGGGTAAGCACCTTCAGAATACGGATGGCGCAGACATCGCCGCGGGCGGCGCCATGAACGAAAACAGCAAAACCGTCGGGATGGCAGACGCCGAGACCCTCGGCGGTATATCCGTCAATGGTGACGGTGAGAATATCGTTTTTCTTCATAATGTACCTCAAATCCGGCAGGATAGCTATAGTATAGCAGACTGAAAAACAAAATGCAATCGCGGGAACACATTTGCATTCCGCCCCGCGACCTGATATACTGGTATCGTACTCTGATATTCTGGAGGGATAAGGCATGAAAACACTGATTATCAACGGCTCTCCGCGCCGCAGCGGCGACACGATGGGGCTGATCAATGCGCTCATTCCGCAGATAAAGGGCGAATACCGGCTGGTCAACGCCTACGACTTCCCCGCCTCCCCCTGCATCGACTGCCGGTACTGCCAGACCCATGAGGGCTGCGCGATCAAGGACGACATGCAGGGACTCTATGACGATATCCGGGACGCCGACTGCATCGTCATCGCCTCGCCCATCTATTTTTCAGAGCTTACGGGCAGGCTGCTTGACCTCGCCAGCCGCTTTCAGACCTTTTACTGCGCACGTCGTTTCCGCAAGATTGAATCAATCCCCAAACCCAAGCGCGGCGCGGTAATTCTCGTCGGCGGCGGTGACGGCAACATGAAAAAGCCCTATGAAACCGCCTGTACGCTCCTGCATCACCTCAACTGCCCCGACATCCACCCCTGCGTGTCCAGTCACAACACCGACACCCGCCCGGCAGCAGAGGACGCCGCAGCGCTGTCAGGAATCGACAGCATTGCACGATTTCTCTACGCCGCCCGATGAAAGGAGGATTCATGCGAAGGCTTACGATCCTGTTTCTCCTGCTGACCATTCTCCTGACCGCCTGCGCAGAGCAGCCCCGCCTCCGCGTCAGCAAAGGACATATGACCATCACACCATATGAACAGTTTCTCGGCGCTACAACATGGCAGCAGCACGGCTGGCTGGCCGCTGACGGTCTGCCGATCACTGGTCGTTGGGAGGAACACGCCGACAATCTTCCCACGCTGCACTACCGTCCCGATCTGCGCGTGATCATCCAGGACGATCTGATTGTTGACAGCGTCACAATCTCCGTTTACAACGCCGAAAAGCCCAATAAGGGCCTGCTTTCAGCCAAATTATCCGACTTGGACGACCTGCCCGAGGGCAGCTACTACGTCTGCATAACCGTATATTTTCTCGGCGAGTACATCGAGGCAGGAAACGGTCATGAAAAAACCGGCCTGCAGTATGCTTTCATCCTTCAAAAGTAATTTGCATTCCGAAAGGAGTCATTCACCATGTACACACCCGCCACATCCCGGCATTTCACCACCTACGTTGATCCCCAGTCCGGCATGATCAGCTACATTCTCTCCACCCGCGTCGCACCCGTTCAGCAGGCCTTCTACTTCGTCAATTCCTCCGTTGACGGCGATGCGCGCCGCTACTTCTGGTTCTACTGCGCATTTCCCCCGTCAGAGTCCCGCTGCACCGGCGTCGTGGACTTCCTCACCGACGAAATCCGCCTCTTCCCCGAGACTACCGGCTCCGGCTGGCTGGTCGATCCCCTCACCGGCAATCTCTGGTGGGGCAACAAGGAAGGTATCTTCATGCGCACGCCCCATCCGGATGATCAGCCCGTGCAGATTGCCTCCATGCCCGCCGAAATTGCCCGCTGGCTGGGCGGCTCCATGGGCGGCACGCACCTGACCTTCTCCCCCGACCGCCGTGAGCTCTTCATCGACGTCCAGTCTGCCGCCGGTACCTTCATCGGCACCATCGAGATCGCCACCGGCGCCTTCACTCAGTGGTACCGCACCAAGCCCGGCATCCCCTACAACCACGGACAGTTCTGCCCCACAAACGGCGATCTTGCCATGGTCGCCCACGAGGGCTCCTACAATTTGGAGCTGGGCAAGCGTCAGTCCCCCGCCTATGACCCCGACGGCGTCTACCCCCGTCTCCAGCTCATTCACCGCGACGGCACGCGCGAGCGCCGCACACCCTTAAACAACTATGCAACCCACGAATTCTGGGCGCCCAATGGTCAGTGCATCTACTACTGCTCCATGCATCACATCGCCCGCGACCGACTGGGAGCAAGCGAACCCGAGTCCGTCTGCTATATTCCCATCGAGGGCGGCAACGGCACCTGGCATGCCCACTGTTCCCGCGACGAGAAGTACTTCGTGGCCGACGGCTCCTGGCCGTCTCATGACCGTACCTGGTGGCGCGGCTGCCCAAGCCTCGTGCGCTTCTACAACGACGAGACCAAAAAGCTCGTTTTCCTCTGCTCGCTCTGCCCCGAGCTTCCCCAGTGGAGCCCTGAAAAGCCCTGTCCCTATCACATCGACCCCCATCCGCGCTTTGTCTGGAACGACGAGTGGATCACCTACACCACCACCGTCTCCGGCCGCGTGGACGCGGCCATCGCCCCTGTCCGGCAGCTCATCGACGCCACAAAATAGGCTTACAGATACAGAAAACCCGCCGTTTCATCGAAAACGGCGGGGTTTTTTAACGTTTGGTTAATCAGGTTTCAAACAGAGGCGTGGTAAAGTAACGTTCGGCGGTATCGGGAAGAATGGTCACCACGGTTTTGCCCTCACCCAGCTTCTCGGCAAGCTTCAGAGCCGCCGCTACGTTGGTACCGGAGGAGATACCGCACATCAGGCCCTCTTCACGGGCAAGCGCGCGGGCAGTGGAGATGGCTTCCTCGTCGGAGACGATGTAGATATCGTTGTAGATCTCCATGTTCAGATTTTTCGGGATCAGGCCGTCGCCGATGCCCATCTGCAGATGGGTACCGATGTTGCCGCCGGCGAGAATGGCTGCGTGCTCGGGCTCGACTGCCCAGATTTCGATATCGGGATTGAGCGCCTTGAGGGTTTCGCCGATGCCGGAGATGGTACCGCCGGTACCGATGCCGGAGCAGAAGCCGTGGATGGGGCCTGCAACCTGCTCGAGAATTTCAAGCGCGGTATGATGCTTATGTACCATGGGGTTGGAGGGATTCTCAAACTGCTGGGGCACGAACACGTTGGGATCCTCTTCCGCCATGCGCAGGGCGGTGTTGAGGCATTCGGCAATGCAGTCGCCGATGTTTCCGGCGTCGTGGATGAGCACGACCTGGGCACCGTAGTGCTCCATGAGCTTGCGGCGCTCAGCACTCACGGAGTCGGGCATGATGATGACGGTCTTATAGCCGCGCACGGCGCCAACCAGAGACAGACCGATGCCCTGATTACCGCTGGTAGGCTCGACGATGATGGTGTTGGGGCCGATGATACCGGCCTTTTCCGCCTCGAGAATCATGTTGTAGGCCGTGCGGGTCTTGATGGAACCGCCGACATTGAGGCCTTCGTACTTGACCAGAACCTCGGCAGAACCGGGTTTGACCAGTCTGCGCAGGCGAATCATCGGTGTATGCCCTATGGCTTCCAGAACATCATTGTATACCATAATCGGATTTCCCTTCCTGATAGCTTACTTTACCACATAGGTATATAGTATACCACAATTATCCTTCTTATGCAATAGTAAAACCCGATAATTCCCGATTTTTCCCTTTCACACGGCAAAAAGTCCCGGCAGACGTTCAAATCTGCCGGGACCTGATGAAAAATCATGATTTGCGCAGCGCCATGTATTCCCGATACCTTGCAGAACCGTCATACACGGTACGGCAGACGCGGCTGCCGTCGCTGAGTTCCAGTGCAAAGGTGGTCAGGTGCAAAAAGCGGTTTAATTTTCGCCTGCGGGGATTTTCAAAGAATTCCGCGCTCACCGGTTTGAGTGCATCCTGGTTCCTGGCTCTTTTCCACAACTTCCATTCCATCCACGGAAGCCAGACGGCAAGAAAAACGCCGCCGATGAGCATCATGTAATTGAGCATGGGAAGGCTGCATATGACCCAAACCCACAAAACCGCTATCGCAATCATTGCGGGGATCCTTTTAATCATCTGCTATTCCTCCGAAGGGCGTTTTACAGCACCCGCGGCATGAAAGATGGATGCTCCATTCGACCCTTTTTCAGATTGATTATTGTTTACGCAGCGCCATGTATTCCCGATACTTTGCAGAACCGTCGCGCACGGTACGGCACACGCGGCTGCCGTCGCTGAGCTCCAGCGAAAAGGTGGTCCGGTGCAGCATCCGGTTGATCTTGCGTCTGCGGGGGTCTTCAAAGATCTCCGCGCTCACAGGCTCGATTCGGTTCTGTCTCTTTCCCTTTCGCCAGAGAAGCCAGAACACCCATGGCAGCAGGATCACAAACATGATGCTGCCGATGAGCATGATATCGCTGTAGTGGGGGATACCCATCAGCATCCATACCCAGAGGGCTGCGACAAATACCATCGCGGGAATCATCTTTTTCATGGCACTGACTCCATTCCGTACTCAGCGGCGCGGGCGCAGAGCCAGCGGTTTGCCGAGCACTTCATTCATGATTATGCTCTTGCGCAGTTCTTCGCGGGTAAACGCCGTCCTGCCCAGAGGCAGAGCCGGCACCGAAGGATCGTGGATTTTCACCAGCGGCTGCGCTTCCGGCCCCATGGATTCAAGCTTCGGCTCCACACCGGGCATTTTATCCGTCTCAAGCTGCGGATTCACACTTTCCACGGTCGGATGAACCGGGTCAAACTCCCGCTCGGGCATGGGTTCCTTTGCCGGAGGAGGCGCAGGAGGGGCGTTGAAGAGATTTTTAAAAGCCGAGCCGATCTCTTTCATGCTCTCACCGAGTTCCCCGCCAAAGGGCTCATAGTGGCTGTGACCCTCGTAGCAGTCGTGGGAATCCTCTGCGCCGCGCTTTTGCCGCGTGGGCATTCCCTTACGGGCGGCGTTTGCGATATTTGTTCCGTGCAGATCCATAGATCTTTCACCTCGCATTCTTTCCTTCAAAGCTTCCTCTGCTTTTCGGTCGCGCTCTTCCTGCCAAGCCTCACGGATATCATCCAGCTCGGAATGCTTCTCATGCCATTGTGTTACATACGGCTTTCCGAACGGTTTCATTCCACTGTAGATCGAAAAAGTCCTGATTGGTCTCTCACTCACTTCGTCTCACCGCCGGCAGGAGCGCCTGCAATGCTCTCGCGCATTTCGGTATCGGCCATGACGTTCTTCATGTTGTAGTAATCCATGACGCCGAGCTTACCCTCACGCAGGGCGGCAGCCATGGCGCGGGGAACCTCAGCCTCAGCTTCCACGACCTTGGCGCGCATTTCCTGTACGGCAGCCATCATTTCCTGTTCGCGGGCAACAGCCATCGCACGGCGCTCTTCGGCCTTAGCCTGAGCAATGCGCTTGTCAGCCTCGGCCTGATCGGTCTGCAGCTGGGCGCCCACGTTGCGGCCAACATCCACGTCGGCGATGTCGATGGAGAGAATCTCAAAGGCCGTACCGGAGTCAAGGCCCTTATCCAGCACGTTCTGGGAAATACGGTCGGGGTTCTCGATGACCTGCTTATGGGTCTCAGCCGAACCGATGGTGGTAACGATACCCTCGCCGACACGGGCGATGATGGTCTGCTCACCGGCGCCGCCGACCAGGCGATCAATGTTGGCACGCACGGTAACACGGGCCTTGGCACGCAGCTCAATGCCGTCCTTGGCAATGGCAGCAATGGCGGGGGTTTCGATGACCTTGGGATTGACACTCATCTGCACGGCTTCCAGCACGTTGCGGCCTGCCAGATCGATGGCGGCGGCGCGCTCAAACTCAAGGCTGATGTTGGCACGCTGGGCAGCAATCAGGGCGTTGACCACGCGGTCCACGTTGCCGCCGGCGAGGTAATGGGCTTCGAGCTTATTGATGGGGAGGTTAATGCCGGCCTTGGTAGCCTTGATGAGGGGATTGACGATACGGGAGGGGACAACACGGCGCAGGCGCATACCCACGAGGGTACCGATGCCGACCTTGACGTTTGCCGCCAGCGCGGAAATCCACAGGGTGACGGGGACGAAGCTGAAAAACAGAGCCAGAATGACAACGATCAGTGCGATGACAAAAAAGAATCCGAACTCTTCCATGATACTACTCCTCTTTCATTTTTGATGGTTAGTGTACTGCCTTTTGGGGAAAATCATGCGGTTTCATCTTACCATTTTGCGACAACGATGCGGTTTCCCTCTACTTCGATAACCTTAATTGAGGTTCCGGCCCTGATGTACTCGCCTCTTGTGACCACGTCCAGCCGTACGCCGTCGATTTCAGCCGTTCCCGACGGACGCAGTACGGTAATGCTGGTTCCGCTGCTGCCCAGCAGACAGTTCAGATCCTCCGTTCCGGAAAAACCGGAGGCCGCGTCTGTGGACTCCTTGAGAATCAGCTTCTCGGACAGCCGTCCGCGGTATGCGGAGTACAGCACAATGGTCAAAATCACTGCCAGGATCACAATCAGGATTGCCGCCATCACCATTCCCTGCGCAAAGCTCTCCGCGGTGAGCACAATGCCGATGAACAGAAGCAGAATCCCGCTGCCGCCTGCCACGCCAAAGCCCGGTATGAACATCTCGACAACCAGGCAGATGACGCCTGCAATGAATGCAATCAGGGCAAACGAAGGCATATTGAGCAGAGCATCCAGAATACCCATCGCTTGACTCCCCCTTTTCAAAGGTGTATTCAGTATATCATGCCTCACACAATCCCGCAAGGCATAGGCGCCGAATTATACATTTCAGCGTCTGAACTGTCGTTTTGCGTGTCTGAACTGACAATCCCGGTTACTTCGCCGCCTGATCGTTCTTGGCCTTGGGCAGCGTGCCCTCAAAGATTGTCTGCTTTTCGTCGGAAAACACCCGCAGCGTACCGCCGCCGGACTGCATGATCTCCCGGCAAATGGCAAGGCCGTAGCCGTGACCGTCCTCCCGTTTGGTGGAAAATCCCGGCTCAAATATCCGCGTCCAGAGCGCCGGCTCAATGGCCGGACCGTTGTTGGCAATGGAGATCACATACTGGCCGATGGATTCACTGATCGTGATGGTCAGCGTTCGCTCATCCTTCTGCTTTTCAAGCGCCGTGATGGCGTTGTCGATGATGTTGCCGATGACCCGGCAGAGCTCCCAGGCAGGTATCGGGATGTATGTAAGTCTCGTCTGGATATCCATGACCACGGCGATGGAACGGCTGCGGCACATATCGGCCTTGGCCTGCAGGATCGCGTTGATGGCTGCGTGATCGGTCTTGAGCACGCCGGTGAGCTTCTGTACATCGGTATAAACCCGCGAGATATAGTCATGGGCGTCGTTGTATTCCTCCAGCTCGATGAGGCTGTAGACCACCTGCAGATGGTTGAGGAAGTCATGCCGCTGGGAGCGCAGAGCGCGGTTGAGCGTCTCCACGTCCGCCATGGCCTTTGTCAGCATTTCCTTTTGCCGGTACAGCCGCATCACCAGCGGGAGATTTGCCAGCATCAGGGCACTGGAAGCAATTGAGAGCACGCACAGCACGATTTCCACCGTACCGCTCTGATCCAGCGCTCTGCCCGCCGCCACACAGCAGGTCAGTATCAGCATAACCAGCAGCGCCGCAATCTGCAATCCGCCGATGACATACAAAAATCCCAGGATTTTTTTGACATTGACTTCGCGGCGCATACTGTATCCCCTCTCCGGCTCGTATGGAAAAATTCCAAATTCGAATGGTTTCCCTATTGGCATTTTACACTTTTTCAGGTATACTGTCCAGTAGTAATCTAAAATTTCGTCGCTTTTTTCAAAGGAGGTTCCCCATGCTTATCACTCACAGCACAGAGGACACCAGTCTACGCGTTTTTCAGGCGCTGCGCGCCATGCGCGAATCGGGCGATCACACCCTGACTTTTGAACCCGGACGCTACGATTTTTATCCGGATCTTGCCGGTGAATACATCAGCTGCATCTCAAACCACGACAATGACGGTTATAAAAAGGTCGGTCTGCCGCTCATCGGCTTTGACGGCATCACCGTCGAGGGTAACGGCGCAGCTTTCGTTTTCCACGACATTATGCTGCCCGTGGAAATCTCCGCGTCCCGCAATGTCATCCTGCGCGACTGTTCCATCGACTATGAAATCACCCAGTACGGTCATGCCACCGTGCTGGAAGCCGATGCGCATATGCTGCGCATACGTATCTGGGATAACACCCCCTTTGAGGTCGTCAATCACAGCCTGAAGCTGCACATGGGCGGCAAGGAGCGTTGGGAACCCAACTTCTTCCTCGACATTGATGCCTCCACCGACATGATTACCTCCGGCACTTACCGTACGCTCATCGAAAACATGGACGCAAGCATTGATCCCGATGATCCGCAGGTCGTCACCCTGCGCGGTGAGGAGGCGCTGTGGCATGTACCCGCCCCCGGCAACACCATCTGCCTGCATTTCGGCAAGCGCTGGGCAAGCGGCGTCTTTATCCAGGATTCCGAGAACGTAACGCTTGAGAATGTGACCGTGCATCACTGCCTCGGTATGGCGGTGCTGGCGCAGCTCACCGAAAACATTACGCTGAAAAACCTGCAGGTCACCCCCTCCGAGGGCCGTTACGTTTCCGCCTACGCCGACGCTACCCATTTCGTCAACTGCCGCGGTCAGATTCTCCTCGAGGACTGCCTGTTGGAGAAGCATTTCGACGACTGCCTCAACTGCCACGGTATTTATATGCAGATCAACCGCTTCCTTGACCGCCGCACGGTTCTGGCGCGGCTTGTCCATCCCCAGCAGCTTGGTCTTCAGCTCTTCCGTACCGGCGAGCGCGTGGAGCTCATCAACCATGACACGCTGCTCTCCGTCGGCGAAAATGTCGTCACCGGTTTTGAGCTGCTCAGCCGCAACATCGCCCGCATCACCTTCGAGCGTGACATCGGGGAGCATGTGCGCGAGCTCGACTGCATCGAGAGCATCGACGCCTGTCCCGATCTGACCGTGCGCGGCTGCACCATGCGCAAGGCCTTCCCCCGCGGTCTGCTCATCACCACCCGTGGTCACGTACTGGTGGAAAACAACTCCTTCAACACCGTCGCCTCCGCCATCCATATCTCCGGCGATTCCAATCTCTGGTTTGAGTCCGGCTGCGTGCGCGACGTGACCATCCGCAATAACTTCTTTGACGGCTGCGGTGCTGCAAAGTTTGGCGGCCGCTCCAAGAACTTCAACGTCATCAACATCGCCCCCGAAATCCCCCACCCCGATGCCCGTGACGGCTATTACCACAAAAACATCACCATCACCGGCAACCGCTTCCGCACCATCCACGAAAACGTCCTTCGGGCCATCTCTGCTGAGAATCTGACCTTCCGCGACAATGTCATCGACCGTCCCGATCCCGTTCTGACGCTGGTTGAGATCGACGGCGACATTCAGGTGTGAGGATTTTCACCGTATTCTGTCGGCGAAAGCCGTGATACTTTAAGGAGGATTGAGTTATGAACTTCTCCGCCCACACTCTCTGGTATGCAAAACCTGCCCGTGACTGGAACGAAGCTCTGCCCATCGGCAATGGCCGCATCGGCGCCATGGTTTTCGGCGGCGTCGCAAGTGAGCGCCTCTGTCTCAATGAAGATACGCTCTGGTCGGGTTATCCCAACTACTATGTAACTCCCGGCGCACCTGAAATGCTCACAAAAGCCCGTGCGCTCACCCGTGAGCGCAAATACGAGGAAGCAACCCGGCTGATGTCCGAGGAGTTTTCCAATCAGCCAACCCAGAAATACCTTCCCCTCGGTGATCTCGAGCTGACCTTTGATCACACGGATTTTTCCGACTACCGCCGCACGCTGGATCTCTCCACGGCAGTTCACACCACCGAATATGTCTCCGGCGGCGTGACCTATCACCGTACCGCCTGCGTTTCCCACCCCGATCAGGTGCTTGCCATGCATATCACCGCAGACGTCCCCGGCAAGGTCAACTTCACTGCCCGTCTCACCTCACAGCTTCGACTGGGCATCCTCGCTGCCCAGAAGGATTTCATCGTTTTTGAAGGTCAGTGCCCCTCTGCCACCGTCGCACGCCGGGCATCTTATATGGATATCTGGTACGATTACCACAGTGAGCCCGAAAAGCAGGGCATCCTCTTTGGCTGCATGCTGCGCATCATCCCCGAAGGCGGCGAAGTGATTGCCGAAGAAGGGGCTTTGCGTGTACGCGGCGCAAATGCTGCCACGATCTACTTCACCGTGCGTACTTCCTTCAGTGCATGGAACAAGCATCCCGTTCTGGAGGCTGTTCCCTACCGTGAGCCTGCCGTTGCCGATATGGAAAAGGCAGTTGCCCGAGGCTTCTACCCGATCCTTGCCTCCCATGCCGCCGATCACGGCGCATTCTATGCCCGCACTGCCCTTGATCTGGGCGGCGGCGAAGAGGGACTGCTTCCCACCGACGAGCGTCTGGTCCGCCACAAGAACGGCGGCGAGGATCTTGCCCTCTACGCGCTGCTGTTCCACTACGGACGCTATCTTACCATCGCCGGTTCCCGTCCCGGCACGCAGGCGACGAACCTGCAGGGCATCTGGAACCATCATCTCCATGCCCCGTGGTGCGCTAACTACACCATCAACATCAACACCGAGATGAACTACTGGCCTACGCTCATGACAAATCTCACTGAATGTTATGAGCCACTGCTCTCCCTCATCTCCGAGCTTGCCGAGTCAGGCTCCCGTACCGCCCGCGATTACTACGATGCCCGCGGTTTCTGCAGTCACCACAACACCGATCTCTGGCGGCTTTCCACCCCCGTTGGACACGGTCGCCCCGCCTGCGCGGTGTTTGCCTACTGGCCCATGTCCTCCGGTTGGTTCATGCGGCACATCTGCGAGTATTACGAGTACACCCGGGACGAAAAATGGCTGCGCGAGGTGGGCTATCCGCTGATTCGCGGCTGTACGCAGTTTTTCGCCGACGTGCTCACCGAAGATACCGAAGGCTGGCTCTCCTTCTCTCCCTCCACCTCGCCTGAAAACCGTTTCGTTGATCCCATTACCGGTGCGCACAGTGACGTTTCCGAAACCACAGCCATGACCGACGCCATCATCCGCGACGTCTTTGCCATGTTTGTGCGCTTTGCTGCCCAGCTTGGGCTTGATGCAGACTTTGCAGCGCAGATCGAGGCCATGCGCCCCAGGCTTCGCCCCTACAAGCTGCGCGAGGACGGCTCCATCATGGAATGGAATGAAGAGCTCGCCGAATGCGAGGTCACGCATCGCCACATTTCCCACCTCTACGGTATGCATCCCGCCCATGAGATCACTCCCGACGGTACGCCGGAGCTTGCAGCCGCCGTGCGCAAGACCCTGGAAAACCGTGGTGACGACGGTACCGGCTGGAGCCTCGGCTGGAAGATCAACCAGTTTGCCCGTCTGCACGACGGCGATCATGCGCTGAAGCTCATCGACATGCAGCTTCGTCCCGCTGCTGTGGGCTTTGAGACTGTCATGCACGGCGGCGGCGGCTCCTATCCCAATCTTCTCGACGCCCATCCACCGTTCCAGATTGACGGCAACTTCGGTGTCTGTTCCGGCATCGCCGAGATGCTTTTACAGGGCGATGCGGAAAATCCCCTGATTCTCCCTGCCCTTCCCGCAGCCTGGAAATCCGGCTCCGTGCGGGGTCTGCGCATCCGCGGCGGTAAAACCGTCAGCATCGTCTGGCAGGACGGCAAGGCCGCTTCCGTCACCATCGACTGATTGTCAATCATTGCCTGCGGATTTCCCGACAGGCTTATTTCGGAGGTTTATCATGCTTGAAACATTTAAAAAACTCGGTCTTAAACATCTGGACTTCTCCATCTCCATCGGCACTGCCACACTGAAAGGCTCTGAGCTTTCCATGGCCTACTCCGCCGTTCCCG